>NZ_JBEXPG010000052.1:0-63001 GCF_040611935.1 Streptomyces sp. NPDC006512
CCCAGATCAAGTGGGGCCTGGACTACATGAACTCCCGCTACGGCAGCCCCGTCGGCGCCTGGAACTTCTGGCAGACCCACCACTGGTACTAAGCCGACCCGGCTAGGCACCCCAGTGGCAGCAGAGACCACAACAGCACCACCCGCACGCGCCCCCGCACCAGCGGTGCGGCAGCGCACCGACAGACGCCCGGCCGAGGATCCTCAGCCGGGCGTTCTGCATGTGCGGATGCGGACACGACCGCGACGCTCCCCAGCGGGCTACGCGGGGCCCTCCCAGCGCATCAGGTTCTGGAAGAGCTCGCCCTGCTCGATCGCGTCGTCCAGGGCGTTGTGCGTGTGGGGACGCGTAGACAGCAGGTGACCCGGCATCGACCGCTTCGTCGCCTCCCCGATCCGCACGTCGGCCTTGGCCGCGTACAACGACTTCAGGTCCATGCAGCGGGAATGGCCGAACGGCGAACCGCCGTCCGCGAACCGCATGAAGTACCAGTACATCCACATCCAGTCGTAACCCAGCGGGTAGGCGACGAACACCGGCGTGGCGCCCAGCTCTTGCGACACGGTGGCCAGCCACGCGGCCGCACCGTTCATCGCTTCGGCCGGATCCCGCCCTTCCCGCGCCAGCAGCCCCCGGTCCAGGCCGCTGACCGCCAGGGCCTCCGGGTCGAAGGCGTCACTGATCGGCTTCAGCTCGGCGTAGAAGGTGCGCTCGGCGGGATCGACCGCCCGGAACCCGTCCCCGTCGCGGACCCCCGCCACCGCCAGACCGAAGCTCGACATCGAGAACGGCCCGGGCACCGGCCCGTCGGCCTCGACGTCGGCCGAAACGTAGAACTCCGCTTTCGTCATGCTCTCGCCCTTCCGGGTACTAGGAGGGGACCTGGGCCGTGACGGTCAGCCCCGCGTGGGCCGCCGCGTCCAGAATCCTTCGCCGCAGCGCCTCCACCTCGTCGGCGGGCAGCGGGTCGCGCGCGTAGACGAGGGAGACCAGCCAGTCGTCATCCGCGTAGCGCCACAGCGACAGTTTCACCCGGCCCTCCTCCTTGGCGCGCAGCTCCAGCCTCCCGAGCTCCGCGTCCCAGTCGTCATTGACACGACCGCGCCGAGCCAGCCCCACCTGGTCGCGGAACACCGAAAGCCCTCCCTTGGAGAAGGCCCCCTTCAGCCGGACACTCAGCTGACTATCCATGTACGTCGCCTCCCGGGCGGTTGATGATCCATTCGGATTCACGAAAATGCGTGGGACCGTGCCGAGCCGGATCGGGCGGCGCCGGTCCGCCGCCTCCGGGGTTACGGCGAACTCGGGGCGCAGCGCGAACCGTACGCCGGGTACTTCCCGGGCCGGCAGGCGGGCCAGGGCCGCCGGCAGCTCCGAGCCAGGGTGGAAGGGGCAGCGTGCCACGCCCGGTGGGTTGGCCCCGGTCCCGGCCGTGAGCACCGGCGCCAGGTCGCCCGGTCGTGATGGTCGCGGGCGTGGAAGGCCAAGACGAGGGCGGCGAAACCGGTGCCCGCGCAGTTCGTCGTCGGGTCCGGCCGAGGCCGACGCGTCGGGAGGCTGGCGCGGCACCCCGGTCAGCGCGTCCGGGGACATGCCCTGGAGGCAGCGCCACGCCTCGGAAGTAGGTGCCGCAGCCGTCACCTACTGCGGCCCGGCGACGCTTCCGTGCTGCCTTCTCGCGGCATGGTCGACACAGCCCGGCCCCCGTAGATCGATCTCGACGGCTCATCCTAGGGTTGATCGAGATCGGGTCCAACTGGAGGGGCGGCGCCGGGATTCGGGACATTCGACTGGACGCCGGGCCAGTGTCGGCGAGCGGCGCGGCGCTCAGCTCACCGTGATGCACCCGCACCTGCGCGAGGGGGCCCAGGAGGTGATCGGCAGCGGCCCGGTCGGCTACATGAAGCCGGGCAGCCACCGGGAACGCGGCGCCCGGCGGCCCCGGCCCCCGTCCGCGTACGGAGGAGGGGGCCGGGGCCGCCGGTCCGGCGTCGGCTGACAGTCCCTAGAGGCGCTGAATGATCGTCCCCGTGGCCAGCGCGCCGCCCGCGCACATGGTGATCAGGGCGAACTCCTTGTCGCGCCGCTCCAGCTCGTGCAGCGCGGTGATGATGAGGCGGGCTCCGGTGGCGCCGACGGGGTGGCCGAGCGCGATGCCGCCCCCGTTGACGTTGACCTTCTCCAGGTCCTGGTCGAAGACCTTGGCCCAGCTGAGGACCACGGAGGCGAAGGCCTCGTTGATCTCGACGAGGTCGATGTCCCGGAGCGACATGCCCGCCTTGCCCAGTACGGCCCGCGTGGCGTCGATCGGACCGTCGAGGTGGAAGTGCGGGTCGGACCCGACCAGCGCCTGGGCGACGATGCGGGCGCGCGGGCGCAGCTTGAGCGCCCGGGCCATCTTGCGCGAGGCCCACATGACGGCGGCGGCTCCGTCGGAGATCTGCGAGGAGTTCCCGGCGGTGTGCACGGCCGTCGGCATGACGGGCTTGAGCCGGGCCAGGCCCTCCATGCTGGTGTCGCGCATGCCCTCGTCCCGGTCGACCAGGCGCCACATGCCCTGGCCCGCCGCCTGCTCGGCCTCGGTGGTGGGGACCTGGACGGCGAAGGTCTCGCGCTTGAAGCGTTCCTCGGCCCAGGCGGCCGCGGCCCGCTCCTGGGAGAGCACGCCCAGCGCGTCGACGTCCTCGCGGGTGAGGCCGCGGTGGCGGGCTATGCGCTCGGCGGCCTCGAACTGGTTCGGGAGGTCGACGTTCCATTCGTCGGGGAAGGGCTTGCCCGGGCCGTGCTTGGAGCCGGATCCCAGCGGGACGCGGCTCATGGCCTCGACGCCGCAGGCGATGCCGACGTCGATGACCCCGCCGGAGATCATGTTGGCGACCATGTGGTTCGCCTGCTGGGAGCTGCCGCACTGACAGTCCACGGTGGTCGCGGCGGTCTCGTACGGGAGTCCCATGGCGAGCCAGGCGTTGCGGGCGGGGTTCATGGACTGTTCGCCGGCGTGGGTGACGGTGCCGCCGACGATCTGTTCGACGCAGTCGGGCTGGATTCCGGTCCGGGCGAGGAGTTCGCGGTAGGTCTCGCCGAGGAGGTAGGCGGGATGGAGGTTGGCCAGCGCGCCCCCGCGTTTCCCGATGGGGGTGCGTACGGCTTCGACGATGACGGGTTCCGCGGCCATGAGCTCGTCCTCTCCTGCACAGCGCCAGCGCGGCGGGCCGTCCCGGCGCCCCGCCCGAACTAGTACGCGTTCTAGTTCTCCCCCGCAGTCTTATGACCTGGACCCCCGGCACGCAAGGGTCGTGCACACGGCTCCACGGATTCCACACGCAACAGTTGGCGTTCCGACCCTTGTCACTTGTAGAACTCGTTACTACCTTCAAGCCAACTTCTGATGGTCCGTCAGACTTTGGAGTTGCCCCGATGTCCTGCCCCGCGCTGCCCGAAGGCTTCGACGCCACCGACCCCGATCTGCTCCAAAGCCGCGTCCCCCTCCCGGAGTTCGCCCAGCTGAGGCAGACCGCGCCCGTGTGGTGGTGCCCGCAGCGGCGGGGCATCACCGGCTTCGACGACGAGGGCTACTGGGTCGTGACCCGGCACGCGGACGTCAAGTACGTCTCCACGCACCCGGAACTCTTCTCCTCCACCACCAACACCGCGATCATCCGCTTCAACGAGCACATCCCGCGCGATGCCATTGATGCCCAGCGACTGATCATGCTGAACATGGATCCGCCGGAACACACGCGCGTACGCCAGATCGTGCAGCGGGGCTTCACCCCGCGTGCCATCCGCGGCCTGGAACAGGCCCTGCGCGACCGGGCCCGGAAGATCGCCGACGAGGCCCTGGCGGCGTCGGCCGACGGCAGCTTCGACTTCGTCACGCAAGTCGCCTGCGAACTCCCCCTCCAGGCCATCGCCGAACTGATCGGCGTGCCGCAGGAGGACCGGGCGCGGATCTTCGACTGGTCGAACAAGATGATCGCCTACGACGACCCCGAGTACGCGATCACCGAAGAGGTCGGCGCGAACGCGGCCATGGAACTCATCGGCTACGCGATGAACCTGGCCGCCGCACGCAAGGAGTGTCCGGCCAAGGACATCGTCACGCAGCTGGTCGCCGCCGAGGGCCAGGGCAACCTCGGCTCCGACGAGTTCGGCTTCTTCGTCCTGCTGCTCGCGGTCGCGGGCAACGAGACCACCCGCAACGCCATCAGCCACGGCATGCACGCCTTCCTCACCCACCCCGACCAGTGGGAGCTGTACAAGGAGACCCGGCCGGCCACCGCGGCCGAGGAGATCGTGCGCTGGGCCACCCCGGTGGTGTCCTTCCAGCGCACCGCCACCCAGGACACCGAACTGGGCGGCCAGAAGATCAAGGCGGGCGACCGGGTGGGCATGTTCTACTCCTCCGCCAACCACGACCCCGAGGTCTTCACCGACCCCGGCCGCTTCGACGTCACCCGCGACCCGAACCCGCACCTCGGCTTCGGCGGCGGCGGCCCGCACTTCTGCCTCGGCAAGTCCCTGGCCATCATGGAGATCGACCTGATCTTCAACGCCCTCGCCGACGTCCTGCCCGACCTGCGCCTCACCGGCGAGGACCCGCGCCGCCTGCGCGCCGCCTGGCTCAACGGCATCAAGGAACTCCGGGTCACCCGCGGTTGAGCACGCGCGACCGCACCGGTTCCCGGGCGGCAGGGGCCGTTCCACCCACGCCCCGGCCCCTGCCGCCCGCCGCCCGGCGTGACCGCCCGAGTGGCGCGATCGCACCGGGGGCCCGATCCTGACAGGACGCGGCGATCCATCGGAGGGGCGCCGGGGCGGTGACGCCCGGGCGCCCCTCCGGCACGTCCGGGGCCGGGACGGCCGCAGGCTCCTCCCCTCCCCCGGGTCGGGGGTCAGGTACGCGCGGGGGCGCGGGCCTCTTCCCGGGCGGCCGCCGCGCGCTGCGCGGGCAGGCTCACCCGCACGCCCCGCGGCCCGGACAGGACGTGGACCAGAGCGAAGCCCGCGGCGACGACGAGCGCGCCGCCCACCGCGTCGAGGACCCAGTGGTTGGCCGTGGCGACGATCGCGCACACCGTGATCAGCGGGTGCAGCACGCCCAGCAGCTTCTGCCAGCCCTTCGGCGCGAGGACCACGATGACGATCCCGCACCACAGTGACCAGCCGAAGTGCAGCGAGGGCATCGCCGCGTACTGGTTGGAGATCGCGGTCATCGCCCCGTACGAGGGGTTCGCCAGGTCCTGCACACCGTGCACGGTGTCGATGAAGCCGAGGCCGGGCATCAGGCGCGGCGGCGCGAGCGGGTACAGCCAGAAACCGAAGAGGGCGAGGACGGTGGCGAGGCCGAGCGAGGCGCGGGCCCAGCGGTAGTCGCCGGGCCGGCGCCAGTACAGGACGCCCAGGATGCCCAGCGGGACCACGAAGTGGAAGGAGGTGTAGTAGAAGTTGAAGAACGCCTCCAGCCAGGGCGTGTTCACCACGGCGTGGTTCACGGCGTGCTCGATGTCGATGCCGAGCGCCCGCTCGATCCCGTGGACCTCGGCGGCGTTGCCCTCGGCGAGCGGGCGGCTCGCGGGGGCGGCGGCGCGGATGTGCGAGTAGAGCGAGTAGCCGACCCGTATCAGCAGCAGTTCCAGCAGCAGGTTGGGCCGGGTCATCACCCGCCGCCAGAACGGCAGCAGCGGTACCCGCGCCCAGCGGGACGCCCCGGGACGCACGTGGACGGTGGGCACGGGCGCGCGCCAGTACGGCGAGGAGCGCGGCAGGAACGGCACGGCGCAGGCGGCGGCGAGGGCCGTCAGGAGCGGCACGTTGTCCCGTACGGGGGCCAGCGCGGTCATGTTCGGCAGCAGGACCGAGCTCGGCAGGGTCATGGCGAGGACGACGGCGACCGGCCACACGCGCCGGTCGGCGGCCCGCTCGCCGACCTTGCCGGCCACCGCGAGCAGCACCCACAGCAGCTGGTGGCGCCAGCCGGCCGGGGAGACGGCGACGGCCACGCAGCCCGTGACGGCGACGGCGAGCAGCAGCTGGCCGTCGCGGGCGTAGCGGGCCGCGCGGCGCAGGCCGAACCAGGTGACGGCCGCGGCGAGGGCGAGGTAGAGGGCGATCTCGGCGGGGCCGCCGAGGCCGAGGCGCAGCAGCGCGCCGTGGAGGGACTGGTTGGCGAGGCCGTCCGGGGCTCCACCGAGGCCGGTGCCGGCGACGTGCTCGACCCAGTACGTCCAGGAGTCGCGCGGCAGGGAGGCCCAGGACAGGGCGGTGGCGCCGGCGAAGGTGACGGCGGCGGCCTGCGCGGAGGGGCGACGGCCGGTGAGCCACAGCAGCGCGGCGAAGACCAGCAGGGGCGGCTGGAGGGCGGCGGCGAGGCCGAGGAGGAAGCCGGCGGGGCGGTCGCCGGGTACCCGGAACACGGCCAGCAGCACCAGCAACACGGGCAGCACCGCGGTCTGCCCCGGGGAGGCGGCCTCGCGGACGGGCAGCGAGACCATCATCACCGCGACCGCCAGGGGCGCGGCGAGCAGAGCCGTGCGGCGGGGCACGGGGTCGGGTAGACCGCGCGCGGCGACGAGCCCGATCGCGGCGACGAAGAGCAGGGTCACGCAGGTCCAGGCCACCTCCAGGGAGGGGGCGGCGAAACCGGTCAGCGGCTTCAGGACGAGGCCCGCGAAGGGAGTACCGGTGAACTGGCCCGCGTCGTAGAGCGAACCGGGCAGGCTGCCGGGGAGGTGGAAGCCGCCGAGCCACTCGCCGGGCGGCACCCGCAGCACGGCAGCGGCCTGTCTGACGGCGAGTGCCCCGGCCAGCACCCACAGGACCAGGCGCACCGCGCCCAGCCGTGCGCCGCCACCGCCTATGGCCCCGGCACGTCCGTTCGCACCGCCGTGCTCCGCCGCGTCAGCCACGCCCCGTCGTCCTCCCGACCTGTCGCCCCGTCGACCGCGACCCCGACTTCGCCTGGCTGCCGCGCTGCGTACCGCGTTTGACTACCTGGACGACGATATCCCCCGCGGGGATACCTAGGATGGCGTCCATGAGCATCGTGAAGATCAACGCCCTGACCGTGCCGGCCGAGCAGCGGGAGGTCCTGGAGAAGCGCTTCGCCTCCCGGGCGGGCACCGTCGAGGGCTCGGACGGCTTCGAGTGGTTCGAGCTGCTGCGTCCCGTCGAGGGCACCGACCAGTACCTCGTGTACACCCGGTGGCGCTCGGAGGAGGACTTCCAGGCGTGGATGGAGGGCCCGATGAAGGCCGCCCACCAGGGCCCGGCGGGCGGCGACCGCCCGAAGCCGGCGTCCTCCGCCTCCTCGGTCTGGTCCTTCGAGGTGGTCCAGCAGACGGGGCCTAAGCAGGCCTGACGGCGGAGGGTTGGGGGGCGGGGCGGTCCCGGCCGAACGGCTGCGGCGGCCGCCCCGCGGCCACCCCTCGGGGTGACCCGGGGCTCCGGGGCTCCGGGCCTCCGGGCCTCCGGGACGGCTATCGCCTATCGACTTTCGCCTTTCGCCTACGGCCCGCTCGGGCCGCCGGAGCCCCGCCCCCGGGTGCGCCCTGCCCGGCCGGCGCCGAATCCGGCGGGCACCGCACCCGGCACCCGGGCGGCCGGCCGGGCGGCTGGCCGGGCGGCCGGAAGCCCCGCTACCCCCAGAACCCGTCCGACTCGTCGATGTCCTCCGTGCACTGGTCGACGTCCGTGATCTTCCCGCCGACGATGGTGAAGAAGAGGCCTTCGTGGATCTCGATGCCCCGGTCGCCGCGGTCGCCCTGCGCCAGGTGGAACGCCATCACGTGCCCCCGGCCGTCCGCCAGGACCTTGTCCAGGCGGATCCGGAGGGTGCCGCGGGTTTCCTCGCCGAGCCGCCGGTAGAGGTCGAGGACCGCCTCCCGACCCTTGTGGTGCCCGGAGAGCGGGCTGCTGCCGGGTACGTGGTGGATGACGTCAGCCGTCATCAGGGTGCCCAGCGTCTCCATGTCGCCCCTGCCGAAGGCCTCGTAGCCCCGGCGGACCAGCGCACAGTCCGGATGCTCCGCCATGCCTCTCACACCCTCCATTTGCCGTATTTTCACCTTTCCTCATCATCGACCCGTGCCTGTGGATATTCCACGCGGCCGACGCGGACCCCGCTCCACAATGGCGACATGAACACCGACGCGATCATCACCAGGACCCCGACGACCTCGACGACCTCCATGACCTCGACGACCTCGACGACGCCGACGACGACCCCCGTCACCCTCACGACCCCCGCCCCCGGCGCCTGGAGCGTCGTCCCGGAGCCCTACACCACCCCGGACGCGACCACCCTGCGGCGCGCGTACTACGCCGAGGTGGCCGGCCGCTACTGGAAGCGGTCCGTCACCGAGGCCGAGATCGACCAGGGGATGCTGGACTTCCCGGCGGACGACCTGGCCCCACCGGCGGGCCGTTTCCTGGTCGGGCGACTGGACGGGCGGCCGATGTCCTGCGGCGGCATCCGCCTCATCGACCCCGTCACCGCCGAGCTCACCCGGGTGTACGTCGACCCGCGCGCCCGCGGCACCGGCGGCGGGGCGGCCCTGCTCGGCGCGCTGGAGGAGGCGGGCCGGGCCATGGGCGCCGAGCGGGTCCGCCTCGACACCCGGTCCGACCTCGTCGAGGCCCGCGCCCTGTACGCGCGGCACGGGTACCGGGAAATACCGGCCTACAACTCCGGCCCCTACGCCGAGCACTGGTTCGAAAAGCCCCTGGTCCAGGCCGCCCCTTCCGCCTGACCGCCGCCGCCCTCAGTGCGCGGCGTGGTCCCTCCGCGCCAGCGTGTCGTACGGCTCCTCGGAGTCGGATCCGCACAGCTCCCGGTTGATCTCCTCGACCAGTTTGACCAGGTCGGTGGGGCGTTCCGGCCCCCACCAGTCGCCGAGCAGCTCGGCCAGGGATTCCTGGCGGGCATCGGAGAGACGGCGCGCGGCCACCCGCCCCCGGTCCGTGAGGACCAGCGCGATCCCGTCGCGGGAGGCGAGCCCCCGTTCCTCGACCTGCCGGGCGGCGTCCGTGACGGCCCTGAGCGGGACGATGGTGCGTTCCGCGAGCACCGCCGGTTCGGCGGAGCCGTACTTGTTGATCCGCAGCAGCAGCCAGCTCGCGGCGGGGAGCAGGTCGTACCCGGCCTTCTCGGTGATCTTCTCGTAGACGTGCCGCCGGCCCTCGCGGGTGCCCAGCACGGACAGCGCGCGGGCGACCTCCTCGTGGGAGGAGCGCTGGACGGGGTTGGAGGCGAGCGTTTCCGTCACGTCGGGCGCGGTGACGGACGCGCGGAGCTTGTCCTCCTTGAGGAACCAGGCGATCACGAAGGCGATCAGCACCACGGGCACCGCGTAGAGGAAGACGTCGGTGATGGAGTTGGAGTAGGCGTCGAGCACTCGGGTCCGCACCTCGGCGGGCAGTTGGGCGACGGCCCGCGGATCGGCCTCCAGCTGGGCGACGTCCACGCCCGGTGGCAGCGCGACGCCGGCCAGGGCGGCGGAGAGCTGGTCGCCGAGCCGGTTGGTGAAGACCGTGCCGAAGATGGCGACGCCGAAGGAGGCGCCGATGGAACGGAAGAAGGTGGCGCCGGAGGTGGCGACGCCGAGGTCGGCGTAGCTGACCGAGTTCTGTACGACGAGGACGAGTACCTGCATGACGAGACCGAGGCCCACGCCGAAGACGAAGAAGTAGACGCTCATCTCCCAGTCGGAGCTGTCGCGGTGCAGCTGGTGCAGGAGCAGCAGGCCCACGGCGGTGACGCCGGTGCCCAGGATGGGGAAGACCTTCCACCGTCCCGTGCGGCTGACGATCTGCCCGGATGCGGTGGAGGCGATCAGCAGGCCGAGCACCATCGGCAGCATGTGCACGCCCGACATGGTGGGTGAGACGCCCCGCACCACCTGGAGGAAGGTCGGCAGGTAGACCATCGCGCCGAACATCGCGAAGCCGATGACGAAGCTGATCACCGAGCAGAGCGTGAAGGTGCGGACGCGGAACAGGCCGAGCGGCAGGACAGGTTCGGCGGCCCGCCGCTCGACGGCCACGAAGACGGCCAGGAGCACGGCGCCGAGGACGGCGAGCCCGATGATCCGGGCCGAACCCCAGCCCCAGGTACCGCCGAGGGAGGCCACGAGCACGAGGCAGGTGGCGACGCAGGCGATGAGGAAGGTGCCCAGGTAGTCGATGGTGTGGCGGGAGGAGCGGGCCGGGATGCGCAGCGCCGTGGCGATGACGACGAGTGCGACGAGACCGATGGGGATGTTGATGTAGAAGACCCAGCGCCAGGAGAGGTGGTCCACGAACAGACCGCCCAGCAGCGGCCCGAGCACGCTGGTCGCACCGAACACCGCACCGAACAGGCCCTGGTACTTGCCGCGCTCGCGCGGCGGGACGATGTCGCCGACGATCGCCATGGACAGGACCATCAGCCCGCCGCCGCCCAGTCCCTGGAGGGCACGGAAGCCGATGAGCTGCGGCATGTCCTGGGCGAGGCCGCAGAGGGCTGATCCCACCAGGAAGATCACGATGGCGTACTGGAAGAGCTTCTTGCGTCCGTACTGGTCACCGAGCTTGCCCCACAGCGGCGTCGCCGCCGTCGAGGCCAGCATGTAGGCGGTGACCACCCAGGACAGGTGGTCCATGCCGCCGAGTTCGCTGACGATCGTGGGGAGCGCGGTGGAGACGATGGTCTGGTCGAGGCTGGAGATCAGCAGGCCCAGCAGCAGGGCCCCGATCGAGACGAGCACCTCGCGGGAGGGGCGCTCGGTGCCGGGACCGGGGTCCACGGCCGGCGTGGTCACTTCCTGAGCCATCGGCTCCTCCTCGGGCCGGATCAACATCTCCATCCTGAGCGGTCTGTCCGGTTATGGCCTGTCGGACGGGTTGGGTGTGGCCTGAGGGGTCTGCATAATCGCAGGCATTGGCCAGGGAGGGGTACCAGTGAGCGCTGAGCGCTGTCCAGAATGCGGCGCCGCGGGCGTCGAGTGCAGATGCACGCCGGGGGTGGGGTTCAACCCGCTGCGCATCCGCCCCTACGTGGCCCTGCCGGACCAGGGGCAGGCGGAGCCCGGCCCGACGCCGCCGCAGCCGGTCCTGGGCGCGGTCGCCCAGCCCTCCGACACCCCGGACCGGCCCCCGTTCCCGGCGGACCCGACCCCGCCGGGTGCCCCCCAGGCACAGGGGCCGACCCCGCCGCGCCCGGCGCCGGGTCAGGAGCCGGGTCAGGAGCCGGTACCCGCCGACCTGCCCGCCGACCCGTCGCACGTCCCGCACACCCCGGCACCGGTCCCGCGGGCGGCGAACCCGGGCCCAGCCGCCGGTCAGGGGGCCGTCCCGCCACTGCGGCCCGGGCAGGGCACGGCGCACGCGTCCGGGCAGCCGGAGGCGGCTCCGGACCCGGCTGCGGGCCCGGGCCCGCAGGCCGATGAAGCCGCGACGACCCTGCTTCCGCCGGTGCCGCCCGCCGGCCCGGCGGAGCCGAACACGCCCGCGTACGGGATACCGGTACTGGCGTGGCCGGACCAGACGGTGCAGCTGCGCGCCGTTCCCCCGCAGCCCCCGCGAACCGCGGGCGCCATCGACCGGGGTTCCGCCAAGCGGTCCCGGCGACTGGTCCCCGTCCTGGCCGGAGCAGGTGCGCTGGTAGCCGCCGGTGCGGTCGCCGTGGCACTGGGCTTCACGGGCTCCGGGACGGGCGACGCGGCCCTGAAGGACCCGAAACCATCGGCGTACGCGGCCAGCGTGGCCCCCGTCGGCCCGTCCGGCCCCTCGGAGGAGGCGACCGGCCCGACGGCGAGCCCGTCCGCGTCGGCCTCGCGCTCCGCATCGCCCAGCGCGTCCCGCTCCGCGTCCCCCTCCCCCAGCGCGTCACGTTCGTCGGCAGCGCCCACCACCACGCCGTCCGCCGGCCCCAGCCGTTCGGCCAGCCCCAAGCCGCCGCCCCCTCCGCCGCCGCCCGCCCAGGCCCCGACCCTGCGGCACGGCGACTCCGGCGCCGAGGTGGAGAAGCTCCAACGGCTGCTAGCGGAGCAGGGTCTGTACCGCGGCAGGTTCGACGGCAAGTTCGGCCGTTCGGTCCGCAGCGCCGTCGAGGACTTCCAGTTGGAGTACGGCGTCTACGAGGACCCGTGGGGCGTGTACGGTCCGGCGACCCGGCGCGCTTTGGAGGGATAAGTCACGTCCCTCGCGGTGGCGGGCACCGCCCCCCGTTTTGTATCGTGTGGGAACAAAGTGGTTCCGTCCTCAATCCCTGACCGGTGGACGGAACCACTTGTTCTCTTTCTCCCGCCCCGTCTGGAGTCCCACCGATGCCGGCCAGCACCACCACCGCCCCCGTCGTCCTCACCGCCAAGGCCCTGCTGCTGGACATGGACGGCACCATCGTCAACTCCGACGCGGTGGTCGAACGCTGCTGGCGCGACTGGGCGGTGTCGCACGGGCTGGACCCGCACGAGGCGCTGAAGGTGGTCCACGGCCGCCAGGGCTACGCCACCATGGCGATCCTGCTGCCCGACCGCCCGGTGGAGCTGAACCACGCCGAGAACGCGGTGATGCTCGCCCGGGAGACCGCCGACACGGACGGCGTGGTCCCCGTCGGGGGCGCCCCGGAGTTCATGGCGGCGATCGGCGCCCTGCCGCACGCCCTGGTCACATCGGCCGACGCAGCCCTCGCCACGGCGCGGATGACGGCGGCCGCACTGCCGATGCCGCGCGTGCGGGTCACCGCCGAGTCCGTCTCGGCGAGCAAGCCGGACCCCGAGGGCTTCCTCAAGGGCGCCGCCGAACTGGGCGTGGACCCGGCCGACTGCCTCGTCTTCGAGGACTCCGGCGCTGGAATCGCCGCGGGCCTCGCCGCCGGCATGCGCGTGATCGGCATCGGCCCCCGCGCCGCCGCCCACGGCCCGACGGCCCACGTAGCCGACCTCACCTCGGTCCACGTCGACACCACCCCCGACGGCACGATCCACCTCACCCTCACCCCACCCTCCGCCTAACCACAGCCTCCCGCCCCCACCCCGAACACCCCGACGGCCCCCCGCACCCAACCACCCCTCCACCGGCAAGGCCCGCCGGTCCGCAGAACGGCGCCCCGCCGACCCGCATGGACCCGCGCCCACCTCCGCCCCAGGCCCTCCGCCACACCTCGCCAGCCACCGGCCAGGCACACCCGCACCCCCGGCGGGCCCGTCCCCTCGACCACACCCGCCCACCCCCGGGCCGCCCACCCGCACCCAGCGGCCCCTCCACCGGCACGACCCCGCCGCTCCGCAGAACGACGCCCCAGCGCCCCCGCGTGAGCGAGCCCCGCCCATCCCCCGGCCGAGCACACCCGCACCCCCGGCGAGCGCCCAGCCCCCTCCGCCGCGCCCGACCACCCAGGGACCAGCCCAGCCGCCCCCTCCACCGGCACGGCCCCGCCGGTCCGCAGAACGGTCCCCCCGCCGACCTCGCGTCAGCAAGGCCCGGCCTCCGCCCTCAGGCCCTCCCCCACACCCCGACGGTCGCCGGCGAGGTACACCCGCACCCCCGGCGGCCCCGCCCCCTCCGCCCCGCCCAACCACCCACGGACCAGCCCAGCCGCACCCGGCGGCCCCTCCGTTGGCAAGGCCCGCCGCTCCGTAGAAACGGTGCGCGCCGACCCGCGTGAGAGCGCGCCCTCCTCCGCTCCGGGCCCTCCCCAACACCCCACCCAGCTACCGGCCCAGCAGTCCGCCGACCGTCCCGACGGTCCGCAGAACGGTGCCCCCACCACCCCAGCGCGCGAGCCGCCCCTCCCACCGCCACCCCGGGCGCCTCCACCACACCCGCCCACCGCCGGCAGGGCACACCCGCACCCAGCCACGACCTCCGTCGGCACTCCCCCCACGAGCCGCGATACGGCGTCCGCGCCGCCCCAGCAGGCGCCCCGCCACCCCGAGCCCTCCACCACACCCCACCCAGCTACCGGCCGAGCAGTCCACCGACCGCCCCGACGGTCCACAGAACGGTGCCCCACCGCCCCAGCGCGCGAGCCACCCCTCCCACCGCCACCCCGGGCGCCTCCACCACACCCGCCCAACCGCCGGCCGGGCACACCCGCCCCCCCCCTACAACCAGCCGCGCAGTTCGCCGGGACGGCCCGCCCTCACGGGACCGCGAAACGGTGCCTACGTCACCCCCAGCAGGCGAGCCCGCCGCGCCTCCTCCCGCGCCTCCACACCACCCCGCCCACCCACCGAGCGGGCACACCCGCACCCCACAGCCGGCAAGCCGCGAACTCCCCCGGCACGCCCCCGGCGGCTGCAGGACGGCGCCCGCTCCGTCCCCGGTGGCGAGCGGGACATCCCGGTACGTCCCGGCGCGCTTTCGCGGCCCAGCACAGCGGCGCCCGCCTTGCGAGGGCGCGCGCCCCGGGAGCCCCGACCCGCTCGGGCTCACCCGCCACCCCGCCGCCGCCCACGCCCACACACCCGGTCGGCCCCCAGGACCCGGGGCCCGCACTCCGCGCGGCGAACGGATCACCGGGTTACGACCGGCCCCGTCACCGCCCCTCGCGCCCGTCGACCCGCTCCCTCCGGAGATCGGCGTGGCCGTCGCGGCGGGGTCGCTCCTGGACCATGCGCACCAGCACCGCCGCCTCCCGCAGCCGCGTCGACTCCGCGCCTCTGCGGCCGATGACGCCGAGTTCGGGGTCCTGACCAGCCACTCGGCGAGGGCGGCGCCTCCCCCAGGTCACCCCCGCACGCAACGACCTCCGGGGAGGCCACGTCGCAGGCGGACCCCCTTCGCGACCGGCCCTCCGCCGAGCGGTGGTGGCGGCGAATCCCTCCCCCGACAGGGCGTGCCGGACCAGTACCGCCCCACGTCCGCGAGGTACCGCCCCAGCCCAGCAGCGACAGGACCGACAACTACCACGGCGACGGCAACGGCACCGACCGGCGAGCCGCCCCCCTCAGGCGCCGGGTCCGGACCCCGTCGTCTCCGGCGCGCCCCACCACGGACCCGGCGCACGGCAGCTGACCTCCCGGCAGCCCCCGAGCCGGAGCTCACGCACCGCACCGCGACGGCGCCACCGCCCCCTCGGCGTCCGGAATGCGAGCTTGGCCCCACCTCGCCCCCTCCCCTGTGTGCGGAATCTCAACTTCCCCTTGATTCCAGGGCATTGGATGGCTTGATGTGACGTGCGCATGTCGGCACGCTGTCACCTGGCGCCCACCCCAGCGACACCCAGCGGCGCCAGCATGGCCGCGTCCCGCCGGGGCAGCACGGCCACCACCCCCCGCACCCACGGAGCCCTCATGGCCCTCGCCTCGTTCCGCATGCCCTCCTTCTACGCGCGTCACCTCGGCCGCGCCGGAGTCCTCGCGTCCGCGGTCGCCCTCGCCTCGCTCACCTCGCTCGTCAACGCCCCCGGAGCCATGGCCGCTCCCCCCACCCCCATCAGCGCCGCGGCCGCCCGCGCCTACCTGGCCACCGTCACGCCGGCGGCGGAAGGTTCCACCAGCGGGTACAGCCGTGACCTGTTCCCGCACTGGAGCACCGTCTCCGGCACCTGCAACACCCGCGAGACCGTCCTCAAGCGGGACGGCGTGAACGTCGTCACCGACTCCGCCTGCGCCTCCGTCAGCGGAAGCTGGTACTCGGAGTACGACGGCGCCACGTGGACCGCCGCGTCCGACATCGACATCGACCACATGGTCCCGCTCGCCGAGGCCTGGCGGTCGGGCGCCAACTCCTGGACCACCGCCCAGCGCCAGCAGTTCGCCAACGACCTCACCCGCCCGCAGCTCATAGCGGTCACCGACAACGTCAACCAGGCCAAGGGCGACCTCGACCCCGGCAAGTGGCTGCCGTCGCGGACCGCCTACCGCTGTACTTACGCCCGCATGTGGGTCCAGGTGAAGCAGTACTGGGGCCTGCGCATGGACGCCGGCGAGAAGACGGCTCTGACGAACGTCCTGAACGGCTGCTGACCCTCCCCACCGCCGCCCTCCGCGCCTCCCCCACGAGGGGGCGTTTTCTCCCCCGCCAGGGGGAGGCCAGGCTCCCCCTCCACCCCGTACCGTGATCACAGGGGATGTGCGAGGAGGGGGAGTGGGATGGCCGGACTGCGTCTGGGGCCGCTGCTGCGGTACGTGGACTGGGACACGGGCGGCTCCGCCACCGTATGGGTGGAGGCGGACCGCCCGTGCACCGCCGAAGTGCGTTGCGCCGACGGCGCGGGCGGCAGCGCGCACACCTTCCAGGTGTCGGGCCACCACTACGCGCTCGTCCCGGTGACAGGCCTGGCCCCGGGCACCACCACGTCCTACGAGGTCCTGCTCGACGGGATCCTCGTCTGGCCCGCGGCCGGCAGCGGATTCCCGCCCAGCACGATCAGCACCCCTGCGGTGGGCGGGGGCCCGGGACGGCCCGCGCCGGGCGTGCGGATCACCTTCGGCTCCTGCCGTCAGGCGGCGCCCCCCGCCGACCAGCGCGGACCGCACGGCGCCGACGCCCTCGACACGCTCGCGGCCCGGCTGGCCTCCGACCCGGAGGCGGTCCGGCCGGACGTCCTGCTGCTGCTCGGCGACCAGGTGTACGCCGACCAGCTGTCCCGGGAGACCCGGCGGTGGCTCGCGGCGCGCCGGGACCTGCGCGAGGCGCCGGGCGCCCAGGTGGCGGACTACGAGGAGTACACCCGGCTCTACTACGAGTCCTGGCTCGACCCCGAGATCCGCTGGCTCCTGTCGACCGTTCCCAGCCTGCACATATTCGACGACCACGACGTCATAGACGACTGGAACACGAGCGCGGCCTGGCTGGCGGAGATGCGTGCCACGCCGTGGTGGCCGGAGCGGGTGCTCAGTGGGCTGATGTCGTACTGGGTGCACCAGCACCTGGGCAACCTCTCGCCCGCCGAGCTCGCGGCGGACCCGCTGTACGCGGCGGTACGGGCCACCCCGGACGGCACCGACGCGCTGCGCGCCTTCGCGGCCGACGCCGACGCCGATCCGGCCTCGGTGCGCTGGAGCTACCGGCGGGACTTCGGCCGGACACGGCTGCTGATGGTCGACACCCGGGCGGCCCGGGTGCTGGCCGAGGACGGGCGGGCCATGCTCGACCCGGCCGAGCAGCGCTGGCTGCGGGAGAACGCGCTCACGGGCCACGGCGGGTACGACCACCTGCTGATCGGGTCCTCGCTCCCGTGGCTGATGCCGCCGCTGATCCACGACGCGGAAGTGTGGAACGCCGCGCTGTGCCGGGGCGAGCGGGGGCCCCGGTGGGCGCGGATCGGCGAGAACCTGCGGCGGCGCAGCGATCTGGAGCACTGGGCGGCGTTCCCCGGGTCGTTCGAGGCGCTGAGCGACCTCATCGAGGAGGTCGGGACGGGCCCGCGCGCCCCGGCGACGGTGTGCGTGCTGTCGGGGGACGTCCACCACGCGTACGTGGCCGAGCCCCGAATACCCAGCACGTCGCGGGTGTTCCAGCTGACCTGCTCGCCGGTGCACAACTCCATCCACACGGCGGTGATGCTGGGCTTCCGGCTCGGCTGGTCGCGGGTGGGCCGGTGGCTGGGGCGGGGCTTCTCCCGGCACGGCCGGACGGGGCGGCCGCCGCTGAGCTGGCGGCGTACGGGTGGCCCGTGGTTCGGCAACCAGCTGATGACGCTGGCCCTGGCCGGCCGGAGCGCCCGGCTGGGACTGGACCAGGCCCGCAAGGGCCGGTCGGGGGCGCGCCTGGTGACCGTGCTGGACCGCGAACTCACCGATGCGGAGTAACGGCACCGGACTGACCTTCGGCGGTGACGGGGCGCGGCGTCCGGCAGGGGCCCGGATTCCGGTGGCGCGGAGGCTCCGGGGAGCGGCCCCGGGGCTCGGGGGATCCGGCTCCGGGCGTACGCTGTATGGCTGTCAAGCCGCCCCTGCCGCTCCCCGCGACGACGCGGCGCTTCGGACTGGGGAGTTCCGCCTTGCTTGAGACGCTGGGGTCGCTGACCGCGAGCCCATGGATCTACGTCGTGGTGGCGGTGTCGGTCGTGTTGGACGTGTTCCTTCCGGTGCTGCCGAGCGGGGTACTGGTGATCACGGCTGCGGCCGCCGCGGCGGCCGCGGGCACTCCCGCGCAGGTCCCGGACATCATGGCGCTGCTCGTGATCGCCACGACCGCGTCCGTCCTGGGTGACATGGCGGCGTACCGGCTGGCCCGGCGCGGCGGAGCCCGCCTGGACCGGGCCATCGCCCGCTCGCGGCGGCTGACCCGGGCCCACGAACGCCTCGGCACGGCCCTGGCCAGGGGCGGGGGCGCCCTCGTGGTGATCGCCCGCTTCGCCCCGGCCGGCCGGTCGGTGGTGTCGCTGGGGGCGGGCAAGACGCAGCGCAAGGTGCGGGAGTTCCTGCCCTGGTCGGTGCTGGCGGGCATGAGCTGGGCCGGTTACAGCGTGGCCCTGGGCTACTTCGGTACCCAGTGGCTGGGAGCGACCTGGCTCGGCGGCGCGGTCTCCCTGATCGCCCTGTTCGCGGCGGGTTCCCTGGCGGCCTTCCTCATCCGCCGCCCTCCGACGTCCCCGGCCCCCGCGACCTGAGGGTCACAGCAGAGCCCCGCCGGGCGCGCGGCGCTGCGTCGCCGCCCCCCTCAGACCCCCGACAGGAGCCTCCAGCACGGCACGGGCGGCCCGGTCGTCGGCCCGGCCGTCCCGGTCCGGGAGCCGGCCGCGTCACTCGTAGGAGCTATCCGGCTCCAGGTCGAGGCGCTGTCGCCCGCCGGTCGGTGAGACGCGCCCGCCACGCCTGGCACGGAACGCCGCATTAGGACGCGGGAGGACACGGCACCGTCCCGAATCGGCGTCCGAACGCCCGCGAACAGGGCAGCGGACCACCCGGCCGGGCCGCCACACACCGTGGCGGGGAGGTAAAGACCCCTCGACCGGCGCCGGACTGGGCCGAGCGGGGCATGCGCTCACCCGTTCACCCGGCAGCGATCGCCGCGCCGGGGCAGGGCTTCTAGCGTCCAGAGCACGGCGCGCAACCGAATCCGCGTCACATCCGTGCCCTGGCCGCGCCGTTTCGAGGAGCCCGAGGAGTTCTCTCCATGACCCGCACGCGCAACCGGCACCGCCTGGCAGGGGTCGCGGCCGCGGCACTCGCCGTCGCGGCAGCCGTCCCCGCCACACTCGCCTCCGCCGCCCCCTTCGCCACCGTCTCGCCCGGAACCGCAGCCCCGGGCGCCCGGGTCAGCCTCAACGTCGAGGGGTGCGGCACCAAGACCGGCCGGGCCACCTCCCGCGCCTTCGGCGACGTGTCACTGACCCCGGGCAACCTGGAGGCCACCAACCTCTTCGGCGCCGCCACCGTCTACCGGGACGCACCCGCCGGATCGCACCCCGTCACCTTCGAGTGCGGCGGCGCGGGCGGCCAGCGCGTCACCGTCTCCTTCCAGGTCACCCCCGGCGCCGCCCGCGGCGGTCTGGGCGGCAGCGTCGGATCGATCAGTACCGGCCAGATCGCCCTCGGCGGAGCGCTCGCCGCAGGCGCACTCGGCACCGGCGTGTGGGTGCTGCGCCGCCGCTCGGCCTCCACGGGCTGACCGGCCGGCGCCCGCCGGGCACGGAGCAGCGGTGTCCCCACCCGGCCCGGGCCACGGCCCGGGCCGGCCAGTCAGAACAGTCAGGCCTCGGCCGTCGCCCGCCCCCGTACGTGCACCCCGTCGAGCAGCAGCCGGGTCGCCTCGGCGACGGCGTCCACGGCGGCGTCGAACACCTCCCGGTTGTGCGCGGCGGGCGCCCGGAAACCGGACACCTTCCGTACGTACTGGAGCGCGGCCGCGCGGATCTCCTCCTCGGTGGCTTTCTCGGGGATGGCGGGCGGACGCAGAGTCTTAATGGAGCGGCACATACCTCCACTATGGCGCTACCGCGGCAGCTCGGCCCCGGACAATTTCATGATCAGTCCGGCCTGGAGCCGCCCCCGCAGCTCCGGATCGGCGACCTCCTCCAACAGTCCGATCGCCTGCTGCGTGCTCTCGGCGGCCCGCCGGTCCTCGCGCAGGGAGGCCGTCTGCGCGGCCATGTGCCGGAGGGCGATGTCGGCCCGCCGGTGGAAGAGCTGCCCGACCAGGGTGACGACCAGTCCGACGGAACTCGTCACGACCCCGACGTACGCGTCCCCTGAACTCTCGGCCTTCCAGACCGCCAGCCCGACCCCGAAGAGCAGGATGGCCGCCCCGGCCCCGGCGAACCGCTGGCTGGTCGCGAAGCTGCTGCGCGCCTGCGTCAGTCCGTAGGCGTAGTACTCGACGAGGATCGGCGTGAAGTCGTCCCGCCGGTCCCCCAGTTCGCCCGGCTGGCGGGCCCCGGCATCCACGAACCGCGGATTCCGCTCACCCTCCCCGGATCCTGCGCCCATCGACGCGATCAACCGCGCCCGCTCGACGTCCCGCCGCCGCTCGAACCGGTCACCGCCGAGCCGCTCGAACACCACCAGCGCGACGACCACCAGCACGACCGCCCCGACCCCCCAGAGCCACTCCCCCACGCCCACCACCCCCACCACCGGGATCCCCGCCCCCGGGCCCGGGAAACCCACCCCCGGCTCCCCCTGATGCGGGCGGCCCGCCCCGAACCTAGACTGACGAACGCCCGGATTGTCCGTGATGAGGGAGACGCCCCATGGCCAAGCGAGGAAACAAGCGCCGCGCCCGCAAGAAGAAGAAGGCCAACCACGGCAAGCGCCCCAACGCCTGACCCCCACGCGGAAAGGCCCCCGACCGCGACCGGTCGGGGGCCTTCTCGTCGGCGCACGCCGCTACGGCGAGGCCCGGCCCCACTGACGCCGCCGGCCGAGGACGCAGAACCCGTTGCCTGCGGGGTCCGCCAGGACGACCCACGCCTGATCACCCTGGCCGACGTCGACACACGAGCCACCTCGGCGTCCTGGTGGTCCGGCCTGAAGTCGAGGTGCAGCCGCCTCTTGGCCTTCTTGCCCTCGTCGATCCGCACGAAGCCCAGCCCGTGCAGCCACTCCGGCCCCGACCGGATCAACCGTCAAAGGCCCCCAGCCGCATACGACTGGAGGCCTTCTCACTGGTGGGCGCGGACGGTTTCGAACCGCCGACATCTGCTTTGTAAGAGCAGCGCTCTACCCCTGAGCTACGCACCCGTGGATGAGTGGACAGCCTACATGGAGGGCGCACCCCCCACGCAAACCCGTTCCGGTGGGGGAGAATGGACCGGGGCATGGCGGACGGGGCACGGGAGAGGGATTGTGACGACGGCATCCCGGCGGTGGTTCGGCGGGCGGGACGAGAGTCGACGGGCGGACGCGCAGGCGGCGAAGGATGCCGCGGCGGCCGCGTTCTACGAGCTGGACACGGCGCAGCGGGATCTGCGGATCTCGATCGAGACCATCGCCGCGGCGGACGGGTCACCGGCGGCGCGGCACGCGACCGAGGGGTTCGCCGCGCTGGGCCTGCGGATCGACCAGGTCAGCCAGGTGTACATCGAGGCGGTGGACGCGCACGACCTGGACCGGGTCGATCTGGAGGGCTCCGTCGCGGCGCAGGCGCGGGAGCAGCTGACGCGGGCGCGGGACGAGCTGGTGCGGGCCAAGGGGGAGCTGGAGCGGTTCGCGCAGGGGTTGCAGCCGCTGCTGGACAAGGCGGAGACGCAGTTGGCGCGGGTGGCGCCGGCCCGGGAGCGGGCCAGGGCGGCACTGCTGGCGGCGAGCGACGCGCTGGACTCGGTGCGCGCCAAGGGCATGCGGGCCGATGACCTGGCGGCGCGGCTGGCGGCGCTGGGCCCGGAGCTGACCAAGCTGAACCAGGGTGCGGCGCAGCACGGGGTGCAGGGGACGGTGCAGCGGGCCGACCGGATCCTGCGCGACGCGGAGGCGATACGGGCCGAGGCGGAGCGGCTGCCGGAGCGGGCGGCGGAGATCGACCGTCGGCTGGTGAGTCTGCGGACCCGGGCGCAGGCGCTGCGCAACCGGGCGGACCGGGTGGATCCGGTGCTCAGCGAGCTCAGGCGGCGGTTCAGCGCGGCGTGCTGGCAGGACCTCCAGCAGGTACCGGACGAGGCGGTACGGGACGTCGCGCGGGCCGAGGACCGGCTGGCGGAGGCCGGCCGGGCGCGGGACGAGCAGCGCTGGACGGATGTCGGCGAGGCCATCGAGGCGGTACGGGCTTCCCTGGACGCGACGGACGAGGCGGTGTCGGCGGCGCAGGACCGGCTGGACCGGCTGGAGGCGGTGGCGCGGGATCCGCAGGCGGAGGTGCAGCGGACGCGGTTCGCGATCCGGGACGCGCAGCGCCTGGCGATGGCGGGCCGCAGCGTGCCCGATCCCCGGCACGCACGGCCGCTGGACGAGTCGGTGGCGCGGGTCGAGCGGGCCCTTTCCGCGCTGGAGGGGCGGCACCCGGACTACTGGGCGTTCCTCCAGGAGATGGAGGACGTACGGGGCGCGGTGAACCGGGTGGTGAACGAGATCCGGACGGACCTCGGCCACGGCTGAACAGGCCGGGGCTGAACCGGCCGGGGCTGGACCGGCCGTGTCGTCGTACCCCTGGGCTCCCCAGGGGTACATGCCCCCGGGTTGTCGTCGCCCGGGGGACGGCGGATGCTGGAGGGGCGTACGGCCCGGCCGACACGGCCCAGGGCAGAGGAGGCCGTCATGGTTTCGCACGCGGCGCCGCGCATCCGCCGGCCGGTCGGGGCCCGGCTGGACGAGCACCTTCCGGTCGACCACAAGCTGAGCAAGGTGTACCGGGTGGGGGCCGGGCTGACCGGTCTGCTGCTGGTGGTGTTCGGGATCCTGGGGCTCATCGACCGGATCGGCTTCTTCGACACCGGCGGGGACACCGTCGCCGGCCTCAACACGAACGGCGCCCTGAGCGTGCTGTCGATCCTGGTCGGGCTGCTGCTGTTCGGCGGGATGGTCGTGGGCGGTAACTTCGCGTCGACCCTGAACATCGTGCTGGGCCTGCTGTTCATCGCGAGCGGCTTCGTGAACCTCGCGCTGCTCGACACCGGGCTGAACTTCCTTGCCTTCAAGATCCCGAACGTGCTGTTCAGCTTCGTCGTCGGCGTGATGCTGATGTGGTTCGGGATGTACGGGAGGGTGGGCAGCGCCCTGCCGCACGACAATCCGTACTGGCGCGCCCGCCACCCCGAGCAGGCGGCCCGGGAGGCTCGGACGGTGACGCGGAGGGGCCTGAACCAGTACCGCGGAGGGACCTGAACCGGAGGCCCGACAGACCCCGGACCGGTAGCCCGAAGCGCCCCGAACCGGCCCCGGCACGCCCCGGACCAGTTGCCCAGAGCAGCCCGGACCAGCCGGCCCGGCCACAACACCGGCCGCGGGAGGTACCCGTAGGCCGTCCGGCCGCATAGCCTGGTCCGCATGCCTCGCTACGAATACCGCTGCCGGACCTGCGACGACACCTTCGAGGTGAGCCGTCCCATGGCCGAGTCGTCCGCTCCCGCCGACTGCCCCGCCGGTCACGCCGACACCGTCAAGCTGCTCTCCGCCGTCGCCGTCGGCGGCAGCAGCGCCGCCCCCGCGGCCGCGGCCCCGGCCATGGGCGGGGGCTGCTGCGGCGGCGGGGGCTGCGGCTGAGGCCGGGAGGCCCGGGCGCTACCGCTTGCGCGACAGGGTCAGGCCGTCCGAGATCGCCAGGAGGACGGATTCCATCCGGGAGTCGGCCGCGACGTGCTCGTTGAAGGCGTGGACGCTCGTGCCCCGGCTCCCGGGAGACCCGTCGAGGACCGTGCCGTGGAACAGGGTGTTGTCCGTGACGATCAGCCCGCCCGGCCGGAGCCGGGGGACGAGTTCCTCCCAGTAGAGGATCTGGCTCTGCTTGTCCGCGTCCACGTACGCCAGGTCGATGTGCTCCTCGGCCGGCATCGCGCGGAGCGTGTCGAGCGCGGGGGCGATGCGCAGGTCGATGCGGTCCGCGACGCCCGCCGCCTCCCAGGCCTCGCGGCCGTACGCCGTCCACTCCTCCGACACGTCGCAGGCGATGAGGCGGCCGTCGGCCGGGAGGGCCTGGGCCATGGACAGGGCGGAGAAGCCGGTGAAGGTGCCCACCTCCACGATGTGGCGGGCGCCCGTCAGCCGGACCAGGAAGGCCAGCAGCGGCCCCTGCTCCTCCGCCGACTGCATGCCGGCCGACTCCGGGAACTTCTCGTAGGTCGTGGCCACCAGCCCCCGCTGGACGGCGTCCAGCGGGGGGTTGTGCGCCAGGACGTACTGGTAGAGCTCGTCGGTGATCTTGGTGCTGTTGCCCTTGGTCATGCGGTCAGTCTCGCAACCGTCCCGCCGAACGCGCGGATGATTTCCTCACCCGCCAGCACTCCGGCGGTCGTCAGGGCCGTCACCGACGGCGCCGTCCAGCCCGCGTCGGCCAGCTCCCCGTGCCCCGGCCGCCAGCCGCGGTCCGCGGCGAGCAGCAGGTCGGCGTCGAGGAGGGAGTCGCCGGCGGCGAGGGTCGTGGTGGCGCCCGTGCGCCGGGCCACTTCCGCCATCGCCGCGCTCTTGGTCAGGGGCCGGGGGACGGCATAGATCTTGCGGCCCTGGAGGGAGACCGTCCAGCCGCGCGCCTCGGCCCATTCGGCGAGGGCCTTCAGCCATTCCGCGGGGACCAGGTCGCGCTCCACGACCAGGTAGGCGAAGAGGTCCTCGGCCAGCCGCGCCTTGCGCAGCCACGCCGGGTCGGACACCGACAGCAGGTGCTGGTGCACCTCCTCCAGCGGGGCGCACTCCTGCGCGAGGCGGCCGGCGACGGCCCGCCGCCAGTCCCGGTCGGGGACTCCGTCGACCAGCAGCTGGCCGCCGTTGGCGCAGATCGCGTACGGGGCCGGGCGGCCGGGGAAGCGGATCCGCTGGTACTGCTTGCGGGTGCGGGTCGTGGTGGGGACCCAGACCGCCGCGGGGTTCTCGGTGAGCTCCGCCAGCAGCGCCGCCGCCGTTTCCGTCATGAACGACAGCGGCTTGCTCTCGTGCACCTCCACGCACAGCAGTCGCGGGGCCACCGGGTCGGGCATGGTCAGGCCGAGGGCGGCCGACGAGTAGATGAGCGTACGGTCGAGGTCACTGGCTACGAGGACGGTCACTTGGCGGCCACGGCCTTTCCGTCGGCGCCCGTGGCGCCGCGCGTGAATCGGGGGTGGATGAGTCCTACGCACGTGTAGGGCAGTCCGTCGACCTCCTCGACCGGCACCCCGCGCTGCTCGGCGAGCAGGCGTACGTGGTCCAGGTCGGCTCCGGCTCCGCGCTGGGCGAGGATCTTCCACGGCACGCGGCGCAGCAGCACCCGCGTCGTCTCGCCCACGCCGGGCTTGACCAGGTTCACGTCGTGGATGCCGTACTCCTCGCTGATCCGCTCGACTGCCGCCCAGCCCACCCAGGTGGGGGTGCGGTCGGCCGCGAGCAGTTCCTTCACCTCGTCGGCGACGGCGTCGGCGACGGCGTCGAAGCGGGCCGCGACGGCGTCGACGAAGCCGACGGAGACATCGGCTCCGGCGAGTTCGCGGTAGAACTTCGCGCCGTGGAAGTCGGCGGGCCCGACCAGGTCGGACCTCAGCACCGTACGCGAGACCAGTCCGGAGACGGTGGAGTTCAGGCAGGCGGAGGGGATCAGGAAGTCCTCGCGGGTGCCGTACGTGCGGACGCAGGAGCCGGGGTCGGCCAGGACCACGATCTCCGGGTCGAAGCCCGGGAACGCGGCGAGGGCCTCCTTCAGCTCCCGGGTGATGGCGCCCTTGCCGGTCCAGCCGTCGACGAAGACGACGTCGGCGGGGTCGTGGTGGGCGGCCAGCCAGCGCAGCGCGTTGGCGTCGATGCCGCGGCCCCGCACGATGGAGACGGCGTAGTGCGGCAGGTCCAGGCCGTGGCGGTCGCGGGCCCAGCGGCGCATCAGCACGCCGACGGGAGTGCCGGCGCGGGCCAGGGACACCAGCACCGGGGAGGGGGAGCGCTCGGCGAGGACGGTCTCGGTGACGGTTCCTACCGCCCGGGCTATGCGGGTGGCGGAGGCGGCCAGGGCGCTGCGGTAGAGCTCCTGGTAGGCGTCGGAGGGCTGGTACTCGACCGGCAGGGACTCGGCGTAGTGGGCGCCGCCCGCCTGGATGGCCTCCTCGCGTTCCTCGGTCGGGGCCTCCAGTTCCACGTCGGAGAGGTCCTGGAGGAGCCAGCCGACGTCCTCGGGGGCGTACGAGGAGAAGGCCGGGCCGCGCAGCGGCTCGGGCAGGGTCGGCTCGGGCATGGTCGGCTCCCGCCGGTCGGGTGCGTGGGGCGACGGTACGTAGGACGGTATGACGGCGAGCAGGACCCGGCCGGTGTGCGGGGCGAGGGCGGCGAGCAGGCCGGTGCGCAGTGCGGGGGTGTCGCCGGCCGAGTCCACGACGGCGACGACGGTGTCGAAGCGGGGGGCGTCGGTGCGGACGACGTTGTAGGCGTACCGGTCTCCGGGCCCGTCGGCGGGGTCGTCGTGGGCGGGGAACACCAGGCGGGTGCGGATGGCGTAGCCGGGGTCGTCGACGGGCAGCACGGGCGAGCGGGTCGTGGTGGAGAAGCGGACCTCGGCGGCCGCCCCGGACCGCTCCAGGGCCAGTGCGAGCCGCAGCGGGGCGTACATCAGCTCCTCGTTGCCGAGGACGAGGACCCGCCCGGGGTCGGCGCCCAGCGCGTCCGTGAGCTGCCGGGAGAGGCGGGGCAGGGCCTCTTCGAGGGCGGCGCGGTGGGCCGGGGTGAAGCCGTGCCGGCCGCCGTCGGGGACGCCGGCGGGCCAGTCGAGCTCGATCCGCCCGGCGGGGGCGGGGGCCCCGGCGGGCCCTCCCGGGACGGCTCCCGCGTCCTGCGCGGCCGCTCCGTCGTACTGCTCGACCAGCGCCCGGCCCTTGGCGAGTACCCCTTCGGGGAGGGACACCGTGCCCGCGGCGAGGGCGATCAGGTCGACACGGGCGCCGATCTCGGCGGCGAAGCCGGTCAGCCGGTCGCGGTCGGCGGCGGAGCGCACGTCCACGAGGGCGACGACCACGTAGTGCGTGCGGGGGTGGCGGGCGTGCAGGTCGCGGATGGTGTTCAGGACGGTGTTGCCGGTGGAGAACTCGTCGTCGACGAGGACGAGCGGCCCGGTGCCGGCCAGCAGCCGCGGGTCCTCGGGCAGCAGCAGGTGGGAGGTGGCGTGCGAGTGGGCCTCCTCGAAGCCGCCCGCGGCCGCCACGCCCGGTACGGGCCGCCGGGTGGAGTGCAGGTAGGGGGCGGTGCCCAGGCCGTCGGCGACGCAGTGGCCGAGGCCGGTCGCGGTCTCGGCGTACCCGAGGACCACCGCCGAGGCGGCGTCGGCGCCGAGCAGTGCCCGGACCCGCTCGCCGAGGCGGTACCCGGCGCCGTGGACGACCGCCGGGGACTGCGGGACGTGCTTGCCCAGCACCTGCGACACCAGCAGGTGGGCGCGCTTGGGGTTGCGCCGCAGCGCGAGCCCGAGCAGCTCGTCCAGCGGGGGCTGCTCCGGGTCTGCTCCGCCTTCCAGGCCCACGCCCAGCCGGTCCGCGACCCAGGTTCCCGACCACACCTCTTCGATCGTCTTGCCCTTCTCCGTAGGAAACTCCGCCGTCACCGGTCCGCGCCCGCTCACACCTGGAGCCCGGCCGTGAGGAGGTCGACGAAGCCGACCTCCTCCCTCGCCACACCGAAGGCCTCGGCGCGCCGCATGGTGCGCTCGGCCCAGGCCCGGTGGGGCTTCACCTCATTCATTTTGTTCGTATAGGCGGACCGCAGCACGCCGCCGCCCCCGCGCTCGGGGCGCAGGATGTCCTGGGCGTCGCTGAACTCCTCGTGGGAGACCACGGACAGTGCGTGGACGGGCGTGACGTGGGCGGGGTGGATGCAGGTCTTGCCCAGCAGCCCGTTGGCCCGGTCGAGCTCGATCTCGCGGAGCAGCCCGTCCAGGTCGTGCTCGATGAGCGCGGTGCGCAGCTCCTCCACGCCCTCTTCCAGGAAGGGGCTGCGGCGCAGCTGCGGCTTGAAGAGGCGCTGCTGGCTGCGGAAGTACTCCCAGACCGGGCCGGTGACGGTGAAGCCGGTGCCGTCGGCGCGGCTGAGGACGTTGACCACGTCCGCGATCACGCCGGCCACGATCTGGACGTCGTAGGCGGTCATGTCGGGGGTGCGCCGCAGCCCGTAGGCGGAGCAGAAGTCGGTCACGCCGAGCCGCAGGGCCAGGACGTGCTCGCGGTGGCGGTTGACGGTGCGCGAGATGCCCGCGAGGGTCTCGACCCGGGTTTCGAGGTGGAGGAGCTCGGGGGATTCGAGGACCGGCATGGCATACAGGCGGGGCAGTCCGGCGGCGGCCTGCGCGTCGGCGACGGCGTCGAGGAAGGCCGTGCCCCGGCTCTCGGTGAACTTGGGGAGTACGAATCCGGCCAGGTTCCGCACCGAGCGGCCGAGGCGGCGTACGAGATCGCCGATCTGCTCGGGCGTGCGGACGCGGATGAACAGCAGCGGCAGCTCGGCGGCGTCGGGGCCGTCCTCGTCGAGGTCCGCGAACTGCCGGACGAGGTTCTCCTCGCCGTCGACGACGTCCGCGTCGCTGATGGAATCCTCCAGGCAGAGGACCATGGAGACGACTCCGCGGGCGGCCTGCTTGCGGATGTCGGCGGCCAGGTGCGGCCGGGTGGCCGGGCTGTAGAGGGTGGCTCCGAGCGCGGCGGCGAGCGTACCGGCGGGGGAAGCGAGGGTGAACTCCGCGGGCTCCTGGTGGAAGAGGTCCTTGCGGACGCTGGGCGAAATGTGCCCGAAGTGACGCATGTGCTTCCCCCGTACTGCCTCGGCGGCCCAACTGGCGTGGCCGGTAATAGTACGTACGAATATGAGTCAAGAGTTCCTCAAGCACATGAAGTTCAGGTAACCCTCTTGCACCATGCCCAGCTCTCGCGTTCGGTACAAGGCCCAACGGGGGGCCGCATTGTCCCGGTCGGGCCCGGGAGGGCAGGATGACGGGCATGACGCACGCGATGCAGAAGGGCTCGAACATCCCGGTGGCCGCCGTGGCGGTCCGGGCGGTGCTGCGCTGGTCCACGGGGCCAGAGGTGCCGGACGTGGACGCCTCGGCGCTGCTCGTGGGCGCGGACGGGCGCGTGCGCTCGGACGAGGACTTCGTCTTCTACAACCAGCCCCGGCACCCCTCGGGAGCCGTGTGGCGGCTCGGGAAGAAGCAGCTCGGCGACGGGATCACCGACGCCGTCCAGGCCGACCTGCGCACCGTCACCCCGGAGGTGGACCGGATCCTGGTGGTGGCCTCCGCCGAGGACGTCCCCTTCGAGCGGGTCCACGACCTGCGGATCCTGCTCTACGACGCCACCCCGGGCGCCGGCCCCGAGCCGCTGGCCTTCTTCGACGTGCGGCCGGAGACGGGCGCCGAGACCGCGCTGATCTGCGGGGAGCTGTACCGCAGGGGCGAGGGCTGGAAGTTCCGCGCGCTGGGCGAGGGCTACTCCGACGGGCTCGTGGGGCTGGCGACCGACCACGGCATCTCCGTGGACGAGAACGCCGCCGAGGGCGGCTCCGAAGAGGCCGCGCCCGTGGCGGCCTCCGTGTCCGGCGCCGGGCCCACCGCCGAGCAGACGGCCGCGATGCGCCCGCCGCTCCCGGCCCCGCCCACGCAGGCCCCGCCGGCCGTCGAGCCGGCGTACGGATATCCGCAGCCGGTGTCCCCGGCGCCGGTGCCGGCCCCGGGCGGGGACCCGTCCTTCCGGCTGCCGGTGCAGGGCCCGCAGTTCATCCGCCGCTGACGCCGCTGACGCCACCCACGCCGCCCACGCCGCCCGTGCGGCTCACACCGCCCGTGCCGCCCGCCCCGGCGGTCACCGCCGGCTCCGGTCCCCCGGAGCCGGCCGGTCAGGCCTTGGTGCTCTTGTAGCCCCGCCCCCACTGGAGCCCCCAGCCGTACAGCCGGTCGAGCTCGGCCTGGAACCCGTAGACGAACTTCACCTCGCGCCGGACGATCAGCTCGCCCTTGACGTTCTCCAGGGACAGGACCGCGCAGGAGCGGGCCTGCGGCTGCCTCTCCTCCAGCGGGATCTCGATCCGCGGCCCGGTCACCGGGTACAGGGTGACGAGGGCGTGCGTCCGGTCGAAGGCCGGGGTCTGGTCGTAGATGTAGACGAAGACGAGCAGCCGCTTGATGTCCTCGGCGTGGTCGAGGTTGATGTAGAGCGTCTCCCCCGAGGCCGAGCCGAACCGGTCGTCCCCGCTGAGCTTCACGTACGGCGGGTCGTTGAGGTCGCCGAGGAGGTTCCCGAGGGGCTGCACGGCACCCCGGGTGCCGTCGGTCAGCTCGTACAGGCAGCCCATGTCGAGGTCGACGTTGACCATGCCCTGGGTGTGGGCCTGCACCATGTCGGGCTTGAACAGCCTGAGCGGGTGCCGCAGCAGCTGCCCGCTCTGCCCGGAGCGGCCGCCGATGTCCGAGGTCCGCATCCGCCACGAGAGGTTGACGCGCAGGTTGCCGTGGACCGCCTGCTGCTTGGTCAGCGACACCGTCGGATGTCGTTTGGTCAGCTCGATGGCGTTCGACGAGGCGTGCCCCGAGTCGAACCCCATGGCGCGCGCGCCCCTGATCCCGTCGAAGAACCCCATGGTCCCCTGCCCCCCTGCTGCCTCACGAGTACGAACCCCTCACCCATACGGAAGCGGGGCGGCCGCCGGGTCCGTGGACCCGTCCGGCCGCCCCGCAACTGGAGCGTTCCGCATTAGCGCCGAGGTCATGCCTCGGCTGCGGCACCCTCCAGCTCCAGGCGCTTGTTGCGGCGCACCGAGGACCAGAAGGACCAGCCGATGAGCACGACGCCGACGAGGCCGGTGATGACCTCGTTGATCTCGTACTGGATGGTGACGAGCAGGATCACGGCGAGCGCGCCGATGGCGTAGTGGGCGCCGTGCTCCAGGTAGACGTAGTCGTCGAGGGTGCCCTGGCGGACCAGGTAGACCGTGAGCGACCGGACGTACATGGCACCGATGCCGAGGCCGAGGGCCATGAGCACGATGTCGTTGGTGATGGCGAAGGCGCCGATGACCCCGTCGAAGGAGAAGGAGGCGTCGAGGACTTCCAGGTAGAGGAACATGAAGAAGGCGGCCTTGCCGGCCATGGCCACGGCGGAGACGGGCTTGCCGGTCTTCTTGGCCTCTTCCTCGGCCTCGTGCTCGGCTTCCTCCTCTTCCTCCAGCTTGTTCTCGAAGTAGCCGGAGAGACCGCCGACGACCATGTAGGTGATCAGGCCGAGGACGCCGGAGATCAGGACGGTCTGCGCCTTGTCGACGTGCGCGCCGCCGTGCTGGTGGGCGTTGGTGGCGAAGGTCATCGCGGTGATGACCAGGATGATCAGCGCGATGCACGCGGACAGCATGTCGATCTTGCCGAGCTTGGCGAGCGGACGCTCCAGCCAGGCGAGCCACTTGATGTCGCGGTCCTCGAAGATGAAGTCGAGGAAGATCATCAGCAGGAACATGCCACCGAAGGCGGCGATGGACGGGTGGGCGTCCGTGACGAGCTGCTGGTACTGGTCCTTGTCGGACAGTGCGAGGTCGACCGCCTCGATCGGCCCGATCTTGGCGCTGATCGCGACGATGACGACGGGGAACACCAGGCGCATGCCGAACACGGCGATCAGAACACCGATGGTGAGGAAGATCTTCTGCCAGAAGGCATTCATCTTCTTCAGGATTCCGGCGTTGACCACCGCATTGTCGAAGGACAGCGAGATCTCCAGGACCGACAGGATCGCCACGATCCCGAAGGCCTGCCACCCCCCGTAGAACACCGCTGCGACCAGACCGAGCGCAGTGATTGCGAACGACCAGCCGAAGGTTTTGAGAACCACTGGCACCCCATCGTCTTGTACGGCTTTACGAAACGTTGACCCCGAAGTCTAGAGCGATGCCCCGCAGGCCCGACGCGTACCCCTGCCCTACCGCTCGGAACTTCCATTCACCGCCGTACCGGTAGACCTCGCCGAAGATCATCGCGGTCTCGGAGGAGGCGTCCTCGGTGAGGTCGTAGCGGGCCAGTTCCTGGTCGTCGGCCATGTTGACGACGCGGATGAAGGCATTGCTGACCTGGCCGAAGCTCTGGCGGCGGGCGTCCGCGTCGTGGATCGAGACCGGGAAGACGATCTTGTCCACGTTCGCCGGCACCTTGGTGAGGTCGATGATGATCGACTCGTCGTCACCCTCACCCTCGCCCGTGAGGTTGTCGCCCGTGTGTTCGACGGAGCCCTCGGGGCTCTTCAGGTTGTTGTAGAAGACGAAGTACGCGTCCCCGAGCACCCGGCCGCTGTTGCACAGCAGCGCGCTGGCATCGAGGTCGAAGTCGGCTCCCGTGGTCGAGCGCGCGTCCCATCCGAGTCCGACCAGAACCCGGGTGAGGTTCGGTGCGGCCTTGGACAGGGAGACGTTGCCCCCCTTGGCGAGTGTGACGCCCATGTTGTGTTCCTCCCCGGACGACGTGATGTGGTGGCAAAGCCGGTCCGGCGCCGTACACACAGTGCACGGCGCCGGACGGACGGACTGCTGTCGGCTCAGACGTTGACGCCGAAGTCCTGCGCGATGCCGCGCAGGCCCGAGGCGTAGCCCTGGCCGATGGCGCGGAACTTCCACTCCGCGCCGTTGCGGTACAGCTCGCCGAAGACCATGGCGGTCTCGGTCGAGGCGTCCTCGGAGAGGTCGTAGCGGGCGAGCTCGGTGTTGTCCGCCTGGTTCACGACGCGGATGTACGCGTTGCGGACCTGGCCGAAGCTCTGCTGACGGCCCTCGGCCTCGTAGATCGAGACGGGGAAGACGATCTTCGCGACATCGGCGGGGACGCCGGCCAGGTTGACCTTGATCGCCTCGTCGTCGCCCTCGCCCTCACCGGTGGTGTTGTCACCGGTGTGCTCGACCGAACCGTCCGGGCTCTTCAGGTTGTTGAAGAACACGAAGTTCGAGTCGTTGGCGACCTTGCCCTGGTCGTTGGTCAGGATCGCGCTGGCGTCGAGGTCGAAGTCGACACCGGTGGTGGTGCGAGCGTCCCAGCCCAGACCGACGATGACCGCCGTCAGGTTAGGCGCGGCCTTGGTCAGCGAGACGTTGCCGCCCTTGCTGAGGCTGACTCCCACGGGTCCTCCATTGGGTATGTGTCTGGGGCGGGGCCCCGTCGTGCGGTTGCTACCGGATCAACGTTCCGATCCTAGTGACGGGTTCCCGTTCGTACACGGTTTTGGTACGGAATCTGCCCGCGAGGGCAGCAGAGACCTGCCGAGGCCTCAGAGGCTGTCGAGGGCCTTGATGTACTCGTTCAGGTCACGGGCGTCGGGCAGTCCGTTGACGACAGTCCACCGCACGACGCCGTCCTTGTCGATGATGAAGGTGCCGCGGACCGCACAGCCCTTGTCCTCGTCGAAGACCCCGTAGGCGCGGGAGGTCTCCCCGTGCGGCCAGAAGTCCGACAGCAGGGGGTAGTCGAGGTTCTCCTGCTCGCCGAAGACGCGCAGGGTCGGCACCGAGTCGTTCGAGACGGCGAGGAGCTGCACCTCGTCGTTCTGGAACCGGGGCAGCTGGTCGCGCAGCTCGCAGAGTTCGCCGGTGCAGACGCCGGTGAAGGCGAACGGGTAGAAGAGCAGCACCACGGCCTTCTCCCCCCGGAAGTCGGAGAGCCGCACGGTGGCGCCGTGATTGTCCTTGAGCTCGAAGTCCGGAGCCTTGTCGCCGACCTCGATGGCCATCTCTCTCATCCCTTCGTTCTGCATTCCTGCACGTGCGCGTTGGACCGTTCGGGTGAGCCCGCCGGTCCCGGGGCCCAGCCTAGGGGGTGTCCGGCCGATCGGAGCGGGCGCGGTCGCGCCCCGTCCGCCGGGCCCGGGGTGCCGCCGGGTGCCCGAACGACCGCGCCCCGCCGACCTCGGGTGATCCGGGTCGGCGGGGCGCGTCCGCTTGACTGCGGGGTTCGGCTCAGCGCTTCTTGGCGGCGGCCTTCGGGGTCGTCAGCTTGACGGCGGTCCAGTCGTCGCCCACCTTGACGGGCTTGGCCTGGGAGAGGCCGGCGGTCTCGACTGCCTCGCTGATGTCGCTGGCCTGCACGAAGCCGTCACGGCCCGTCTTGGGGGTCAGCAGCAGGACGACGGAGTTCTCATCGACCAGTTCGATGGCATCGACCAGCGCATCGGTCAGGTCACCGTCCTCTTCCCGGAACCAGAGGATCACGGCGTCGACCTCGTCGTCGTAATCCTCGTCGACGAGTTCGCTGACGTGCTTCTCGACGGCGTCACGGAAATCCTGATCGACGTCGTCGTCGTAGCCGATCTCCTGGACCACCTGTTCGGACTGGAAGCCAAGTCGGGTGACCGGGCTCTCCGCGTGGTCCGCGGTCGCGCTCACGGGGTGCCTCCTGCTCATGTTCGGTGAATGTCTTTCGGCGGCGCGCGTACGCGCAGCATTGGGCGTAGTCCACACGGGCGCGGCGGATCGCGCAAGTACCCGGCCGCCGAGACCGTCGAAACGGTGACGATTGCGGCCGTCTCGCCGCAACTTTCAGGCTTCCCGTTCACGCCCCTGGTGATTCATCCCACACCATTCCAGCTCATTCGGCATCGCATGAGGACTTTCCTACCTGTTTGAGGGACGAACGGCCTTACGAACCGGGTGATCGACCGGGGCGTAAGGTTGCGATTTGGCCCTACCCGCTCCTCCGCTCCTTCGCCGCTCCAGGTGTTACCCAGTGGTAGAGGTGAAGATTTCGGCCGAGCGTAAGACCATGGGAGGCGGCGACCCAAGGCACGACTCCCCCGACAGCGAAGGAACAGCGTGGCTTCCGCATCCGATCGCAATCCGATCATCATTGGCGGCCTGCCGAGTCAGGTCCCGGACTTCGATCCGGAGGAGACGCAGGAGTGGCTCGACTCCCTGGACGCCGCAGTCGACGAGCGGGGCCGTGAGCGTGCCCGGTACCTGATGCTGCGGCTGATCGAGCGGGCCCGCGAGAAGCGCGTGGCCGTGCCGGAGATGCGCAGCTCGGACTACGTCAACACCATCGCCACCAAGGACGAGCCGTTCTTCCCCGGCAACGAGGAGATCGAGCGCAAGGTCCTGAACGCCACCCGGTGGAACGCGGCCGTGATGGTCTCGCGCGCCCAGCGTCCCGGGATCGGCGTCGGCGGCCACATCGCCACCTTCGCCTCCTCCGCCTCCCTCTACGACGTGGGCTTCAACCACTTCTTCCGGGGCAAGGACGAGGGCGACGGCGGGGACCAGATCTTCTTCCAGGGGCACGCCTCCCCCGGCATCTACGCGCGCGCCTACCTCCTGGACCGGCTCTCCGAGCAGCAGCTCGACGCGTTCCGGCAGGAGAAGTCGAAGGCCCCGTACGGCCTGTCCAGCTACCCGCACCCGCGGCTGATGCCGGACTTCTGGGAGTTCCCGACCGTCTCGATGGGCCTCGGTCCGCTGGGTGCGATCTACCAGGCCCGGATGAACCGGTACATGGAGGCGCGCGGGATCGCGGACACCTCCAAGTCCCACGTCTGGGCGTACCTGGGCGACGGCGAGATGGACGAGCCGGAGTCGCTGGGCCAGCTGTCGATCGCCGCCCGCGAGGGCCTGGACAACCTGACCTTCGTCGTCAACTGCAACCTCCAGCGGCTCGACGGCCCGGTGCGCGGCAACGGCAAGATCATCCAGGAGCTGGAGTCGCAGTTCCGCGGGGCCGGCTGGAACGTCATCAAGCTGATCTGGGACCGCTCCTGGGACCCGCTGCTGGCCCAGGACCGCGACGGCATCCTGGTCAACAAGATGAACTCGACGCCGGACGGCCAGTTCCAGACGTACGCCACGGAGTCCGGCGCGTACATCCGCGAGCACTTCTTCGGCGGCGACCAGCGGCTGCGCGCGATGGTCGAGAACATGACCGACTACCAGATCCAGCACCTGGGCCGCGGCGGTCACGACCACAAGAAGGTCTACGCGGCCTACGCGGCGGCCAAGGCCCACAAGGGCCAGCCGACGGTGATCCTGGCGCAGACGGTCAAGGGCTGGACGCTCGGCCCGAACTTCGAGGGCCGCAACGCGACCCACCAGATGAAGAAGCTGACGGTCGACGACCTCAAGCGCTTCCGCGACCGGCTGCACATCCCGATCACGGACGCCCAGCTGGAGAGCGGCGCGCCGCCGTACTACCACCCGGGCCGCAACTCCCCCGAGATCCAGTACATGCACGACCAGCGCAGCGCGCACGGCGGTTACGTGCCGACGCGCGTGGTGCGCGCCAAGCCCCTCCAACTGCCGGAGGAGAAGACCTACGCGGCCGCGAAGAAGGGCTCGGGCCAGCAGTCCATCGCGACGACGATGGCCTTCGTCCGCATCCTGAAGGACCTGATGCGGGACAAGGAGATCGGCAAGCGCTTCGTGCTGATCGCGCCCGACGAGTACCGCACCTTCGGCATGGACGCGTTCTTCCCGAGCGCCAAGATCTACAACCCGCTGGGGCAGCAGTACGAGGCGGTCGACCGCGACCTGCTCCTCGCGTACAAGGAGTCCCCGACCGGCCAGATGCTGCACGACGGCATCTCGGAGGCCGGCTGCACGGCCTCGCTCATCGCCGCGGGTTCGGCGTACGCGACGCACGGCGAGCCGCTGATCCCGGTCTACGTCTTCTACTCGATGTTCGGTTTCCAGCGCACCGGTGACCAGTTCTGGCAGATGGCCGACCAGCTGGCGCGCGGTTTCGTCCTCGGCGCGACCGCCGGCCGGACCACCCTGACGGGTGAGGGTCTCCAGCACGCCGACGGTCACTCCCAGCTGCTGGCCTCGACGAATCCGGGCTGCGTGGCGTACGACCCGGCCTACGGCTACGAGATCGCGCACATCGTCCAGGACGGCCTGCGGCGCATGTACGGTCCCGACGCGGAGGACGTCTTCTACTACCTGACCGTCTACAACGAGCCGATCCAGCACCCGGCCGAGCCGGCGGACGTGGACGCCGACGGGATCCTCAAGGGCATCCACCGCGTGTCTCAGGGCTCCGCGGGCACCATCGGGGCGCAGATCATGGCCTCGGGCGTGGCGGTGCCGTGGGCCCTGGAGGCCCAGCGGATCCTGGCCGCGGAGTGGGACGTGAAGGCGGACGTCTGGTCGGCGACCTCCTGGAACGAGCTGCGCCGCGAGGCCGTCGAGGTGGAGGAGCACAACCTGCTCCACCCGGAGGAGGAACAGCGCGTCCCGTACGTGACGCGGAAGCTGTCGGGTGCGGACGGGCCGTTCGTGGCGGTCTCGGACTGGATGCGTTCGGTCCCGGACCAGATCGCGCGGTGGGTGCCGGGCGCGTACACCTCGCTGGGTGCGGACGGCTTCGGCTTCGCGGACACCCGTGGTGCGGCGCGGCGCTTCTTCCACATCGACGCGCAGTCGGTGGTGCTGGCGGTACTGACCGAGCTGGCCAAGCAGAACAAGATCGACCGTTCGGTGCTGAAGCAGGCGATCGACCGCTACCAGCTCCTGGACGTGACGGCCGCGGACCCGGGCGCCGCCGGCGGCGACGCCTGACGGCCGGTGGTGTGAGCGGCGGCGGCCTCCGGGGACTCCCCGGGGGCCGCCGCCGCTTTACGCGTTCCCTACGATGCTCGGCATGAAGGAACCCTCCCGCCAGCTGCTGTGGGAGCGGCGGAGCCAGACCCCGCTGCTCGTCCTCGCCGTGGCCTTCGCCGTCGCGTACGCCGTTCCGATCGTGGTGCCGGACGCTTACGCGCGGGTGCAGCGGGCGTGCACGGTCACCGAGTGGGTGGTGTGGGGGGCCTTCGCCGCCGACTACCTGGTGCGGCTGGGCCTGTCGCCGGCCCGGAAGGCCTTCGTACGGACGCACTGGCTGGACCTGGCGGCGGTGCTGCTGCCACTGATCCAGCCGTTGCGGCTGCTGCGGCTGGTGTCGACCCTGATGCTGGTGGGCCGGCGGGCGCGGATGGCCCCGCAGGTCCAGCTGACGACGTACGTCGCGGGCGCGGTCGTCGGCCTGCTGATGTTCGGTTCCCTGGCGGTGCTGAGCGTGGAGCGGGACGCTCCCGAGGGGAACATCAAGAACCTGGGCGACGCGGTGTGGTGGTCCTTCACCACCATGACGACGGTCGGCTACGGCGACCACTCCCCGACCACCGGGCTCGGCCGGGTCCTGGCCGTCGGGCTGATGCTGTCGGGAATCGCCCTGCTCGGTGTGGTGACCGCCAACATCGCCGCCTGGTTCATCGCCCGCTTCGAACGCGACGACCAGGTGGAGCGGCTGCAGCTGGCGGCCGTCCGCGAGCTCCAGGAGGAGGTGCGGGCGCTGCGCGCCGAGGTGGCCCGGCTGGGCCCGGTGGCCCCCGGCGCGGGGAGCGGCGTACCGCCGACCCGGGCGCCGGAGGACGCCGTGGGCGCGGCCTAACGGTCCCAGACCTTGAAGGCCCTCACCTGGTAGGGGGACTGGGGCAGGAGGACGCCGTCGCCCGGGTAGGTCTGGAACTCGCCGGTCTCCGCGCATTCGGCCGACTGGTAGGTGGTCACGGGGCGGCCGGTGCGGTTGACGAGGGACTGGGCGGTGGTGCCGGCGGGCAGCGCCGTGCAGCTGTTGATGTCCAGGGTGCTGAGTTCGTGGCTCTGCCGGGTCCCCTTGAAGTCCGCCTTGGCCCACAGGCACAGCTGTCCCGTGGCGCAGGACGACCAGGGCGGCGGACCGGCGGCGTGTGCGCGGGCCGCCGTGCCCGGGACGAGTGCGGTGGCGGCCAGGACGGCGGCGGCGAGCGCGGTGACGCGTGCGGTGCTGTTCCACGTACGCATGACAGGTCATCTCCTTGGTGGACGCAGGAGCCCCGGACCGGTTCCGAGGGCTCCGTCGACACCACGCTGACCTGCACGGACGCCGGTGCGGAAGGGGCTGTCGGCGGGTCCACCCGGATAGGCGACAGCCCCGCCGGAACCGTCCGGCGCGGCTTTCGTGCGCCCGGGGTTGACGGCGCCGGACCGCCTGACGGGGCGGTGCGGGGGCGTGCGGCGGCGGCCGCGCCGGCTCCCCCCGTCCCCGAGCCTGTCCCCGAACGTGTCACCGGCCCCCGGGTTCACCAACGGCTCAACGGGGCGCCGGCCGTCCGTCCGGTCACGGGTACCCTGACCGCTCACTCAGCGTCAGAAAGGACCCCGCGGTGATGACCGATCCGCGGCCGGCGCCGGCCGCCCCGCCGGCGGCCGGACTACGCGAACGCAGGAAGCGGCGCACCCGGGACGCGCTGCTGCGCGCCGCGCTGCTGCTGTTCGTCTCCCGGGGCTACGAGCGGACCACGGTCGACGAGATCACCGACGCGGTGGACGTCTCGCAGCGCACCTTCTTCCGGTACTTCGCGAACAAGGAAGAGGTCGCCTTCGCGGTCCAGGACCTCGTCGAGCCGCACTTCGTCGCCGCGCTGCGGGCCCGGCCCGCCGAGGAGGACCCCCTCACCGCGATGCGCCGCGCGGTCCTCGCCACCTGGGACACCATCGAGGAGGCCGTCTCCGGGGTGGTCCCCGTCGACCTGTACATGCGCAGTTACCGGCTGATCGAGTCCACCCCGGCCCTGCTCGCCGTGCACCTGCGGCGCTCGGCCGTGCTGGAGGAGGAGATCGCCCGGCTGATCGCCGCCCGCGAGGGCCTGGACGTGGACGCCGACCCCCGGCCCCGGGTGGCCGTCGCCGCGTTCTGCGGCGTGATGCGCGTCACCGGGCGGCTCTGGGGGCAGGGCGAGGACACCAGCGTGGACGCGATCCGGCGGATGACCGCGGCTCACCTCGACCGGATCGGCCCCGCCCTCGCCCGGGACTGGCGCCGCACCGTCACCGCGGACCACGACTGACCCGCGCGGCCGGAAGGTCACCTCCCCCGCGGCACGGCTGACGGAGCGTGAGCGACCGGCGGTCCCGGTCCCACGGTCGGCCGTGACCCCCGTCACCTGACGCGCCAGGGGCTCCGGCGGTCTTTTAGTCTGACTCCAGTGAAACTGTCCGGCCCCGCCCCCTCCGCCGCCGGCGCACCCACGCGCCCCGCCGCCCTGCGCACCCTGCTCGCGCTCGCGGTCGTCTTCGTCATGCTGGCCACCACCGGCTGGACCGCCGTGCACCGCCCCGAGGCCGGGACCCCGCCGCGGGCCGCCGCGCTCGCCGCGTGGGCCGTGGCCCGGATCGACGGCCGGGCCCTGCCGCCCGCCGACGCACCCGTACGGACGGTGGCCCGCTTCTTCGAGAGCCTGGACGGTGCCCAGCGGGCCCGGCTCACCAGCGGCTACCCGCTCGTCGTCGGCAACCTCGACGGGGTCCCCGCCCAGCTCCGCTACGAGGCCAACCGCACCTCCCTGCACCAGGCCGAACGCCTGGAGCAGGAACGCGCCCGCGACGTCGCCCTCAGCCCGGCCGACCGCGGCACGGCCACCCGGCGCGCCCACCGCTTCGCCTCCCTCGCGGACCCGGCCCGGCAGATCCTCGTCTTCGACCCCACCGGCAACGGCCTCGTCGCCGAGGTCTTCGGCGACCTCGACCGGGCCCGCCGGATCTCGGTGATCGTGCCCGGCGTGGACACCGACGCCGTCACCTTCGAGCGCACGCAGCGCCGCCTCACCGCCCCCGCGGGCATGGCGCAGTCCCTGTACGAGGCCGAGCGCGCGGCGGCGCCCCGTACCGACACCGCCGTCATCGCCTGGGCCGGGTACACGGCGCCCACGGGGGTCGGCGTGGACGCCGCCACCGGCCGCCTCGCCGTCCAGGGCGCGGCCCGCCTGCGCTCGCTGTCGGCGGCCCTGCCCGGGGACGCCAGCGTGGCCCTGTTCTGCCACAGCTACGGGTCCGTGGTGTGCGGGGTCGCCGCGCACGGGCTGCCCCGCCGGGTGACGGACGTGGTGGTCGCCGGCAGCCCCGGCATGCGCGCCGGCAACGTCGCCGAGCTGGAGACCGGCGCCCGGGTGTGGGCGACGCGGGACGAGGGCGACTGGATCGAGGACGTACCGCACCTGGAGCTCGGCGGGCTCGGGCACGGGGCGGACCCGGTGTCGCCGGAGTTCGGCGCGCGGCTGCTGTCCTCCGTCGGCGCGAAGAGCCACACCGGCTATTTCGAGCCAGGCACCGCCTCGCTCGACAACTTCGCGCGGATCGGAACCGGCGCGTTCGGTTCCGTCACCTGTGTGGGAGACACCGACGACTGCCGCCGCGAAATTTCCGGCACGGAGGGTGACTGACGGGGACCGACGTCGGCCGGGCCCGCCCGGCACCGGCAGAACCCCGCGAGAACCCGACCCGGCGACGAGGAAGACGCACGGGGCCGCGTCCCTCTACGATGTGCCGCATGGGTGACGTACTGGCCGGAAATCATGCCGTCTGGGAGTTCGACTCGGACTCGGTGCTCATCCGCTTCGCACGGGGGATGCGAACTCCACGGCTCTGGCACGCGCTGGGGCCGCGCCGGATCCCCCTCGAAGCGCTGACCGGGGCGAACGTGACCGCAGGCCGGAGGGACACGGTGATCCTGCGCGCAGAACCACGGCCCGGCGCCGACCCGCTCGTGGAAGCGGCCGCCGGGCAGCTCAAGGACGCCTGCGATCCCTACCGCCTCGTGCTCCCCCGCGACCGGGCGGCCGACGCCGACGCCTTCGCGCGGTCCCTGCGCGAACGGCTCGACCCGGACGCCGCGACCGAACCCGCCGACCGCTTCCTCGTCGAGGTCCCCGGAGCGCCCCTCCAGCTCAAGGCCTACGACGCCCGCGTCGGCTTCGACGGCACCACCGTGGCGTTCCAGTGGTCCCGCACCGGCGCCACCAGCACCAAGTGGAAGGCCGGCGACCAGCGCTACCCGCTGACCTCCCTCACCGGCGTCGAGTGGACCTCACCCGACCGCCCGGGCGGCGGCCACCTGCGGCTCCTCCCCCGCGACACCGCCACCGACGCCCGCCCCGACCACGACCTCGCCGCCGCCGTCTTCGGCGTCGGCTACGGGGCCGTCCACGAATCGCTGCCCTTCGCCGCGGCCGTCCTCGCGGCCCTGCGCGCCCGCACCCCCGTCGCCTCCGTCCCGCCCGCCCGCCCCGCCGAGGACGACCGGCTGCGGCACCTCACGGAACTGCACGGCGCGGGCCTCCTCACGGACGCCGAGTACTCGGCGCTCCGCGCACGGTTCTCCGAGGACTGAGGCCGCGAACCGGGGCCGCGAGCCGGGGACCGGGGCCGCGAGCCAGGGCCGTCAGGCTTCGCGGGCGGCCGACGTGGAGCTCATGTCCGGGTAGCGGTCGCCCGCCACGCCCGCCGCGATCGGCTCCAGCAGGGCCAGTTCCCCGTCCGTCAGGGTGATCCGGGTCGCCGCCGTGTTCTCCGCGACCCGGGCCGGCCGGCGGGTGCCGGGGATCGGGACCACCGTCAGGCCGTGGACCGACGCCCGCTGCTGCACCCACGCCAGCGCGACCTGCGCCGCCGTGACCCCGTGCACGGCCGCGATCTCCCGGACCGGAGCCAGCAGCTCCGCGTTCGTCCGGGCGTTGTTCCCGGTGAACCGCGGCTGGAACTGCCGGTAGTCCCCGGCCGACAGCTCCGCCGACGCGTCCGCGAAGGAGCCCGTCAGGAAGCCGCGCCCCAGCGGGGAGTACGGCACGAAGGCCACCCCGAGCTCCGCCGCCGCGCCCACCGCGCTGCGCTCCACGTCCCGGCTGAACAGCGACCACTCCGACTGGAGCGCCGCGATCGGGTGCACCGCGTACGCCTCGCGCAGCTCGGCCCCCGTGACCTCGCTCAGCCCCAGGTGCCGCACCTTCCCCTCCTCCACCAGTTCGGCCATGGCGCCCACCGACTCGGCGAACGGCACGTCCGGGTCCCGGCGGTGCATGTAGTAGAGGTCGATCACGTCCGTCCCGAGCCGCCGCAGGCTGTCCTCGACGGCCCGGCGGACGTACGCCCGGTCGTTGCGGACGCCCCGGTAGTGGGGGTCGTCGGTGCGCTCGATGCCGAACTTCGTGGCGAGGGTGATCGCGTCCCGGTGGGCGGCGACGAAGGGCGCGAGGAACTCCTCGTTCGCGCCGCGCCCGTACACGTCCGCCGTGTCGAAGAGGGTGACCCCGGCCTCCAGCGCCGCGTCCAGCGTCGCGCGCGCCGCCGCCTCGTCGGTGTCCCCGTAGAACTCGCTCATGCCCATGCAGCCGAGGCCCTGGACGCCGACCACCGGTCCGCCCTTGCCCAGCCCGGTCCGCTCGATGGTGCTTCCGTGCTCCGTCATGTCCGTGCCTTTCCGGCCGTGCGCATCTCGTACATTCCGATCTTGAAGTCCAGTACGCCGAGGGCGTCCGTCAGTTCCGTGATCCGGGCCCGCACCTCGGTACGGGTGCGTTCCAGCAGCTCACGGCGCTGCTCGACGGTGTGCTCGCCCTCGCGGACCAGTTCGGCGTACCGGACCATGTCCGCCACCGACATGCCGGTGGCGCGCAGCTTGCCCACGAAGGACAGCCAGTCGAGGTCCCTGTCGCTGAACCGGCGCTGCCCCGAGTGGGAGCGGTCCACGTGCGGCATCAGGCCGATCCGCTCGTACCAGCGCAGCGTGTGCTGGGTCAGGCCGGTCCGGGCCTCGACCTCGCTGATCGTGTACCGCGTCTGCGTCAGGCTCATGGCCCCACGCTAAAACCTTGGAGTGCACTCCAAGCAAGTAGGCTCGGCCGCATGGAGAGCATGGAGGCCGGCAACGGCATGGAAAGCCTGCGGATCATCGAGAGCTGGCCGGTACCGACGGCCGCGGCGGCCGTCGTGCGCGCCGACGGGAGCCTGGCCGGCTCGCACGGGCCCCTCGGCCACCGGTTCCCGCTGGCCTCGGTCACCAAGCCGCTCACCGCGTACGCCGTCCTCGTCGCGTACGAGGAAGGTGCGGTCGAACTGGACGAGCCGGCCGGGCCCGAGGGGTCGACGGTCCGTCACCTCCTCGCGCACACCAGCGGGCTGGCCTTCGACGAGCACCGCGTCATGGGTCCGGCCGGGCAGCGCCGGCTGTACTCCAACGCCGGGTTCGAGGTGCTGGGCGACCACGTCGCCAAGGCCACCGGGATCCCCTTCGCCGAGTACCTGCACCAGGCGGTGTTCGAGCCGCTGGGCATGACCTCCTCCGCGCTGGAGGGCTCGCCCGCGAAGGACGGCGTCTCCACCGTCACCGACCTGGTGCGCTTCGCCGCCGAGCTCCAGGCGCCCCGGCTGCTGGACGTGCGGACGGTCGCCGACGCCACCTCGGTGGTCCACCCGGGCCTCAAGGGCGTCCTGCCCGGCTACGGACACCAGTCGCCGAACGACTGGGGCCTCGGCCTGGAGATCCGCGACGGCAAGTCCCCGCACTGGACGGGCCTGACCTCCTCGCCGCGCACCTTCGGGCACTTCGGCCAGTCCGGCACCTTCCTGTGGGTGGACCCGGACGCCCGCGCGGCGTGCGTCGCGCTGACGGACCGCGCCTTCGGCCCGTGGGCGGCGGAGGCCTGGACCCCCTTCACCGACGCGGTCCTCGCGGAGCTCCGGGGCTAGCCGGTCAGAGCGGCAGTTCCCAGATCAGCAGTTCCCCCGGGGAACCGGCGGTGATCTCCAGGCCCTTCTCGGCCGTGATCCGCGCCGAGTCCCCGGGGCCCAGCTCCTCCCCGTCGAGCCGCAGGTCCCCGCGGACCACGTGCAGGTAGACCCGGTCGGCGTCCGGTACGGGGATCCGTTCGCCCGCGCCCGGACGCCGTACGTGCAGCACCGCGCCGGCCGCCGGGACCTCGTACGGGGTGCCGTCGGCGAGGCCGCGGACCACGTCGTACGAGGGCTCCCCGCCGCCGGCGAGCGGCGCGAGCCACGTCTGTACGAACCGCAGCGGGACGGCTCCGTCGTTGCGCTCCACGTGCCGCGCCCCGGAACCGGCGCCGAGCCGCTGGACGTCACCGGGCCGCACCAGCCCCGAACGGGTGGAGACGCCGTCCCGGTGCGTGAGCTCGCCCTCGACCACCCAGGTGACGATCTCGGTGTTGGAGTGGGGGTGCTCGTCGAAGCCCGCACCGGGCGCGAGCCTCTCCTCGTTGCAGGCCAGCACCGGGCCGAAGCGGATGTTGTCCGGATCGTAGAAGGACCCGAAGGAGAAGGCGTGCCGGGTGGTGATCCCGGCACCCGGATCCCCTCCCGCGTACCGGTCTGCGGCGCGGCGTACATCAATCATGGAGGCCACCGTAGCCCCCGGCACGGGACGGGGCCCGAGACCGGAGTCCGCGCCGGGGCGCCGATAAGGCAGTCTTGTCCCGTGCCCCAACCCGAACGTGAGCAGTCCCCCGAGACCCGTCCCGCGCATCCGGCCCACCCGCACGCCGCGACGCTGCGCCGGCTGGAGAAGTCTTCCGGCCGGCTCGCCGCCAACGCCATCGCGCGCATGGACGAGACCCTGCCGTGGTACAGGGCGATGCCCCCGGAGAACCGGTCGTGGATCGGTCTGGTAGCCCAGGCCGGCATCGCCGCGTTCACGGAGTGGTTCCGGCACCCCGAGACCCCCCAGGCGATCTCCACCGACGTCTTCGGGACGGCTCCGCGCGAGCTGACCCGGGCGATCACCCTGCGCCAGACCGTCGAGATGGTGCGGACGACGATCGAGGTCATGGAGACCGCGATCAACGAGGTGGCGGCCCCCGGCGACGAGTCGATCCTGCGCGAGGCGCTGCTGGTGTACGCCCGGGAGATCGCCTTCGCGACCGCCCAGGTGTACGCGCAGGCCGCCGAGGCGCGCGGGGCGTGGGACGCCCGCCTGGAGTCCCTCGTCGTGAACGCGGTGCTGTCGGGCGAGGCCGACGAGGGGGCCCTGTCGCGGGCCGCCGCGCTCGGCTGGAACTCGCCGGAGCACGTGTGCGTCGTACTGGGCACCGCGCCGGACGGGGACAGCGAGCTGACCGTCGAGGCGATCCGCCGGGCGGCCCGCCACCACAAGCTCCAGGTCCTGACCGGGGTGCTGGGCGACCGCCTCGTGGTGATCGCGGGCGGCAGCGACAACCCGATGCAGGTGGCGAAGTCGCTGATCGGGCCGTTCGCGGCCGGTCCGGTGGTGGCCGGTCCGGTGGTCTCCGACCTGCTGAACGCGACGAAGTCGGCCCAGGCCGCGGCCGCCGGCCTGAAGGCCTGCACGGCCTGGCAGGACGCCCCCCGCCCGGTGCTGGCGGACGATCTCCTGCCCGAGCGCGCGATCGCCTCCGATCCCTCGGCCAGGGAGCAGTTGGTGGAGGAGATCTACAGACCGCTGGAGGAGGCGGGGTCGGCGCTGCTGGAGACGCTCAGCGTCTACCTGGAGCAGGCGAGCAGCCTGGAGGGGGCCGCCAGGATGCTGTTCGTGCACCCCAACACGGTGCGCTACCGGCTCCGACGTGTGACCGACGTCACCGGATGGTCACCCTCCGATGTTCGTTCGGCGTTCACGCTGCGAATCGCCCTGATCCTGGGGCGTCTGGCCGACGGAGATCCGCAGTCCTAGACTTTTGTCGGACATCAACAATTACCCCGACGGTTCTTCGTCCCTGTCCCCACGGGCGGCGGAGACCATCCACAAGAGAGAGTGTGAGGGTGCTCGTACTCGTCGCTCCAGGCCAAGGCGCTCAGACGCCCGGCTTCCTGACTCCTTGGCTCGAACTGCCCGGTGCCGCTGACCGCGTCGCCGGCTGGTCCGACGCCATCGGGCTCGACCTTGCCCACTACGGCACGAAGGCCGACGCGGACGAGATCCGCGACACGGCCGTGGCACAGCCGCTGCTGGTGGCAGCGGGTCTGCTGTCCGCTTCCGCCCTCGGTTCCCCTGCGGCCTTCGGTGCCGTGGCGGGCCACAGTGTCGGTGAGATCACCGCCGCCGCGTACGCGGGCGTACTGTCCGACGCGGACGCGCTGTCGTTCGTCCGTACCCGTGGTCTGGGCATGGCCGAGGCCGCCGCCGTCACGGAGACCGGCATGGCCGCCGTCCTCGGCGGTGACCAGGACGTGGTGGTCGCCCACCTGGAAAAGCTGGGGCTGACCCCGGCCAACATCAACGGTGCGGGCCAGATCGTGGCCGCCGGCACCGCGGAGCAGATCGCCGCTCTGGTGGCGGAGAAGCCCGAAGGCTCCATCAAGGTCGTCGCCCTCAAGGTCGCGGGCGCCTTCCACACGCACCACATGGCCCCCGCGGTGGCCGAGCTGGCGAAGGCCGCCCAGGCCCTCACCCCTGCCGATCCGACGCTGAAGTACGTGTCGAACAAGGACGGCCTCGTCGTCGAATCGGGCGCCGACGTCGTCGCCCGTCTGGTCGGCCAGGTGGCGAACCCGGTCCGCTGGGACCTGTGCATGGAGACGTTCGGTTCGCTGGGCGTCTCCGGGATCGTCGAACTGTGCCCCGGCGGCACGCTGACGGGTCTGGCCAAGCGCGCGCTGAAGGGCGTGCCGAGCGTGGCCCTGAAGACCCCGGACGATCTCGACAAGGCCGCGGAGCTCCTCGCCGGGCACGCGGCCTGAGAGAAGGAGCCCACACAGCATGTCCAAGATCAAGCCGGCCAAGGGCTCCCCGTACGCCCGCATCCTCGGCGTCGGCGGCTACCGCCCGACCCGTGTGGTGCCCAACGAGGTCATCCTGGAGACGATCGACTCGTCCGACGAGTGGATCCGTTCCCGTTCCGGCATCGCGACGCGGCACTGGGCCGGACCGCACGAGACGGTCGCCCAGATGTCGGTGGAGGCCTCCGGCAAGGCGCTGGCCGATGCCGGGATCTCTCCGGAGCAGATCGGTGCCGTGATCGTCTCGACGGTCTCGCACTTCAAGCAGACTCCGGCCGTGGCGACGGAGATCGCGCACCGGATCGGCGCGGTGAAGCCGGCCGCGTTCGACATCTCCGCGGGCTGTGCCGGTTTCGGCTACGGCCTGACCCTCGCCAAGGGCATGGTGGTCGAGGGGTCGGCGCAGTACGTCCTCGTCATCGGTGTCGAGCGGCTTTCGGACCTGACCGACCTGGAGGACCGCGCGACGGCCTTCCTGTTCGGCGACGGTGCGGGTGCCGTGGTCGTGGGCCCCTCGGACGAGCCGGCCATCGGCCCCACGGTGTGGGGTTCGGAGGGCGACAAGTCCGAGACCATCAAGCAGACCGTGCCGTGGGACGAGTACCTCGGCAAGGACAGCGGGGAGAAGTTCCCGGCCATCACGCAGGAGGGTCAGGCGGTCTTCCGCTGGGCCGTCTTCGAGATGGCGAAGGTGGCCCAGCAGGCGCTCGACGCCGCCGGGATCACCGCCGAAGACCTGGACGTCTTCATTCCGCACCAGGCGAACATGCGGATCATCGACTCGATGGTGAAGACTCTGAAGCTGCCGGAGCACGTCACGGTCGCCCGTGACGTGGAAACCACCGGCAACACGTCGGCCGCCTCGATCCCGCTCGCTATGGAGCGGCTCCTGGCGACCGGAGCGGCGAAGAGCGGCGACACCGCGCTCGTCATCGGCTTCGGGGCGGGACTCGTCTACGCCGCGACGGTCGTTACCCTCCCCTAGGACCGGAATCCGTTCCGGTCCTGCTCAACCCATTCAGCTAGAGAAGGAGCGCCACATGGCCGCCACCCAGGAAGAGATCGTCGAAGGTCTCGCGGAGATCGTCAACGAGATCGCCGGCATCCCGCAGGAGGACGTCCAGCTCGACAAGTCCTTCACCGACGACCTGGACGTCGACTCCCTGTCCATGGTCGAGGTCGTCGTCGCCGCCGAAGAGCGCTTCGACGTCAAGATCCCGGACGAGGACGTCAAGAACCTCAAGACGGTCGGCGACGCCGCTTCGTACATCCTGAACAACCAGGCCTAAAGCCTGCCGAGCGTTTGTCGCCACCTGGCGGTGGCGCCGTGACAATTCAGCACCCCCTGAGACGTGGAGAAAGAATTCCTGTGAGCCCGACCAATCGCACCGTGGTCGTCACCGGTATCGGCGCAACCACTCCGCTGGGTGGCGACAGCGCTTCGACCTGGGAAGGCCTGCTCGCCGGCCGGTCCGGAGTCACGCCCCTGGAGGGCGAGCGCTTCGCCGAACTCCCGGTCCGTATCGCCGCGCAGGCCGCCGTGGACCCGAGCGAGGTACTCCCCCGCCCCCTGGCCCGCAAGCTCGACCGCTCGGCGCAGTTCGCCGTCATCGCCGCCCGTGAGGCCTGGGCCGACGCCGGCTACACCGCTCCGGCGGGCGAGGACGAAACGATCGTCCCCGAGCGCCTGGGCACCGTGATCGCCTCCGGCATCGGCGGCGTCACCACCCTGCTCGACCAGTACGACGTACTGAAGGAAAAGGGCGTGCGCCGGGTCTCCCCGCACACCGTCCCCATGCTCATGCCGAACGGCCCGTCGGCCAACGTGGGCCTGGAGGTCAACGCCCGCGCCGGTGTGCACACGCCGGTCAGCGCGTGCGCTTCGGGCGCCGAGGCCATCGGTTACGCCGTCGAGATGATCCGTACCGGCCGTGCCGACGTGGTCGTCGCGGGCGGCACCGAGGCGGCGATCCACCCGCTGCCGATCGCCGCGTTCGCCAACATGATGGCGATGTCGAAGAACAACGAGAACCCCACCAAGGCCTCCCGCCCGTACGACAAGGGCCGTGACGGCTTCGTCCTCGGCGAGGGCGCGGGCGTCGTGGTGCTGGAGTCCGCCGAGCACGCCGCCGCGCGCGGCGCCCGCGTCTACTGCGAGGTGCTGGGCCAGGGCCTGTCCGCGGACAGCCACCACATCGCGCAGCCGGAGCCCACGGGCCGCGGCGTCGCGGCCGCGGTGCAGAACCTGCTCGACAACACCAACCTCGACCCGTCCGAGCTGGTGCACCTGAACGCGCACGCCACGTCGACCCCGCAGGGCGACACGGCCGAGCTGAAGGCCCTGCGCAAGGTCCTGGGCGACGACCTCGACCACATCGCGATCTCCGCGACCAAGTCGATGACCGGTCACCTGCTGGGCGGCGCGGGCGGCATCGAGACGGTCGCGACCGTCCTGGCGCTGTACCACCGGATCGCCCCGCCGACCATCAACGTCGACGAGCTGGACGACGACATCGACGCGGACATCGTGCGCGGCGAGCCGCGCAAGCTGCCCGTCGACGGTCCGATCTCGGCGATCAACAACTCCTTCGGTTTCGGCGGCCACAACGTCACCCTGGCGTTCCGCACCGTCTGACCCCGTACGACGTGAAGGGCCCCGTCCGGCAGCTGCCGGGCGGGGCCCTTCGCGTGCGGGGGGGCCGCCGGTCCTAGACGACCTGGTGGAGCCAGCGGACCGGGGCTCCCTCGCCGGCGTACCGGAAGGGTTCCAGCTCGTCGTCCCAGGGCTTGCCGAGGAGCTTGGCGATCTCCGCTTCCAGGTCGGTCTCACCGCGCGCGGACCGGGCGAGGGCGGCGCGCAGCCGGTCCTCGGGGATGAGGATGTCCCCGTGCATTCCGGTGACGGCGTGGAAGATGCCGAGTTCCGGCGTGGAGCTGTAGCGCTCGCCCTCGGCGGTCGGGCAGGGTTCGGCGGTCACTTCGAAGCGGAGCAGGTGCCAGCCGCGCAGGGCGGAGGCGAGTTTCGAGGCGGTGCCCGCCTCGGCCTGCCAGGAGAACTCGGCTCTCCAGGTGCCGGGGGAGGCGGGCTGCCGGATCCAGTCGAGGTTCACCCGCACCCCGAGCACGCCCGCAACAGCCCATTCCACGTGCGGGCAGAGCGCGCGCGGCGCGGAATGCACGTACAGAACTCCACGTGTCGTCACCGGGACCTCCAGTGTGGGACGAGGTCGGGAATAAACTCCAGAAAACGGACAGTATGTGACGTGATGTAATGTAACGGAAATTATTTGACATTGCGCACCGGCACTTGCGGCCGAAACGCCACGGGAAAAAGCTACCGTGCGCCAGGGGTCATGGTGTGACGTACGGTCGCTCCGAGGCCGGTAAACACAGAGCATTCACTCAGCAGGACGCCCCCGGAAGGACGCGGGGCGACGAGGGAGGGACCACCCCATGCGCACCACCGCTCCGCGCCGCAGCGCGCGCCGGGCCTTCGCGGGCGCGGGCCTGGCGGTGGCCGTCCTGGCCGCGTTCGTCACCGGCTGTGACGAGGGCGTTCCGGAGGCCGAGGGCGAGCGGGGGGCGCAGGCCGCGCCGCGCTGGAACACCGCGCCCGCGTCGGTCGCCGCCGTCGGCGATTCCATCACCCGCGGGTTCGACGCCTGTTCGGTGCTGGCGGACTGTCCCGAGGTGTCCTGGGCGACCGGGAACGACCCCGCGGTCCGCTCCCTCGCCGCGCGGCTGCTCGGGGAGGCGGAGGTGCCCGCGCGCAGCTGGAACTACGCGGTGACCGGCTCACGGATGGCGGACCTGCCGGTGCAGCTGACGGCGGCCGCCGCGCACAAGCCCGACCTGGTCACGGTGATGGTGGGCTCGAACGACGCCTGCCGGCCCACCGCTTCGTCGATGACTCCGGTCGCGGAGTTCCGCGACGGGTTCGAGAAGGCCCTGAAGGAACTGCGGACGGCTTCGCCCTCCTCCCAGGTGTACGTGTCCTCGGTGCCCGACCTCCAGCGGTTGTGGGAGCAGGGCAAGGACAGTCCGATGGTCCGGCAGATCTGGAAGCTGGGGATCTGTCAGTCCATGCTGGCCGAGCCGCTGTCGGCCACGGCGGGGGCGACGGCCCGCCGGGAGCAGGTGCGGGCGCGGGTGGTCGAGTACAACGAGGCGCTGCGCGAGGTCTGCGCGAAGGACGCCCTGTGCCGTTACGACGGCGGCGCGGTGTTCCAGTACCCCTTCTCGGCGGATCAGTTGAGCCGCTGGGACTGGTTCCACCCGGGGAAGGACGGGCAGGCGCGGCTGGCCGAGCTGGCGCACCGCCAGGTGACGGCGGCCGAGCCGCCGCGTTGACGCGGAGGACCGGAGGCGGGTGTCAGGGCCCGCCCCCGGTCCGTTCCGGGGCCGCAGCGGGGACGATTTCAGGCCATTCGGCCTTCCGGCGTGTCGCGCGGCGGTTCGTGTCCGGCCGTCAGGTCGCTCCTGCCCCGGCCGGGGCGGCTCACGCCAGGTCGAGCGCGGCCGTCAGGCGGGTGTCGGTGTACGAGCCGCCCGCGCGGACCTCGTAGCCGCCGCCGATCCGCCGCCAGGCGCCCGTCTTTTCGTCCCAGATCTGGAAGGCCCGGGCGGGCAGGGTGATCTCGGCCTCGACGCTCTCCCCCGGCCCGGCCTCGACGCCCGCGAAGCCGGCCAGCCAGGCGGCGGGGCGTTCCACGGTGTCGGCGACGGGTGCCAGGTAGACCTGGACGACCTCCCGGCCGGGCCGGGTGCCGGTGTTGGTGATCCGGACCCGGACGCTCTCGGGGGTGGCCTCCAGGGACTCGTAGGACCAGTCGGTGTAGCCGAGGCCGTGCCCGAAGGGGTAGGCGGGCACGACGGAGCGGGCCTCGTAGGCGCGGTAGCCGATGAGGAGCCCCTCGGCGTACTCCAGGCGTCCTTCGGCGGGGACCACCTCGGTGACGGGCGCGTCGGCGAACGCGGCGGGCCAGGTGGTGGGCAGGCGCCCGCCGGGCTCGGCGTCCCCGAGGAGCACGTCGGCCAGCGCGGCCCCGCCCTCCTGCCCGGGGAACCAGGTCAGCAGGACGGCGGCGACCTCCTCGCGCCAGGGGAGCTCCACCGGCGAGCCGGCGTTGACGACGACGACCGTGTTCGGGTTGACGGCGGCGACGGCGCGCACGAGGTCGTCCTGCCGGCCGGGCAGGGTGAGGTCCTTGCGGTCGAAGCCCTCGGACTCGACCCGCTCGGTGGTGGCGACGACCACGACGGCCGTGTCGGCGGCCCGGGCGGCCTCCACGGCCTCGGCGATCAGCTCGTCGGCGTCCCGGCGCGGGCCGAGGTGGAGCAGCGAGAACATGATCGCCTTGAGCGGGAGGGTGCTGGTGTCGGGGACCTGGTAGGTCAGCGAGACCTCGACGGGCCGGCCCTCGGCGAGGGGGAGACGGGCGCGCTCGCTGGGGGCGCCGAAGAAGGCCTCGAAGGGGTCGGCCTCGTCGCCCATCTCCTGGACGCCCTCCCACAGGGGCGTTCCGTCGACGGTGAGGGCGAAGGCGCCGAGTCCGCGGGTGCCGAAGGCGTGCTCGCCGCTCTCGCGCGGGGTGAAGGTACCGGTGACCTCGATGGTGGCCATCGTCTCGTACGCGGCGCCCGCGGGCAGGTCGTCGCCGATCCACTGGACCTGGCCGCTCGGCAGGCTGCCCTCGCCGAGGACGGCCCCGGAGGCGTCGCGGCAGACGGCGCGCAGTTCGAAGCCCTTGCCGGCGGGGGTGAGTTCCTCGCTGGGATCGGCGCCGACCGCGAAGGTCAGGGTCCCTTCCGGGAGGGCGGCGGTGAGGCCGTCGAGGGGGGACACGACCCGCTCGGGGAAGACGGTGGCGCTGCCGCCGCCGAGGACGCGGGCGTCGCGGGCCGCGGCGCCGAGGAGGGCGACGGTGCGGCCGTCGCCGGCGGCGAGCGGCAGCGTGCCGCGTTCGTTGCGTACGAGGACGAAGCCGCGGGCGGCGATCTCGCGGGCCAGGGCCTGTCCGTCGACGGCGTCCGGCACCTCGGTGACCACGGGCGGGGCGCCTTCCAGGGCGCCGACGCGGGCCGCGAGGCGCAGGACGTTGCGCACGGCGGCGTCCACGGCGGACTCGGGGACCTCCCCGTCCCGGACGGCCGCGGCGAGGGCGGGCCCGTAGACGGTGGTGGGGCCGGGCATGGCCACGTCGAGGCCGCCGAGGATGTCGCCGGTGGTGGAGCGGGCGGCCATCCAGTCGGAGACGTTGTAGCCGTCGAAGCCCCACTCGGCGCGCAGGACCTCGTTCACCAGGTGGGCGTTCTCGGTCATCGTGGTGCCGTTGACCTGGTTGTAGGAGGTCATGACGCCCCAGGGGCGGGCGTTGGCGACGATGGCCTCGAACGGCGCCAGGTACAGCTCGCGCAGCGGGCGCGGGGCGATCGCGCAGTCGACGGTGAAGCGTTCCGTTTCCGCGTCGTTGCCGACGAAGTGCTTGACGGTGGTGCCGACCCCGCCGTCCTGGACCCCGTTGACGTAGCCGCTGCCGATCTCGCCGGTCAGGTACGGGTCCTCGGAGTAGCACTCGAAGTGGCGGCCGCCGAGCGGGGAGCGGTGCAGGTTGACCGTGGGCGCGAGGAGGACGTCAACGCCCTTGCGGCGGGCCTCCTGGGCCAGGAGCCGGCCCGCCCGGCGGGCGAGGACGGGGTCCCAGGACGCGGCCAGGGCCGTCGGGGAGGGCAGGGCGATCGACGGGTCGTCGGCCGTCCAGCGGACGCCCCGGACGCCCACGGGCCCGTCGGACATGACCAGCGACCGCAGTCCGATCTCGGGGAGGGCGGGCAGGGACCACATGTCCTGGCCGCCCAGGAGGCGGGTCTTGGCATCGAGGTCCAGCTTGCCGAGCGCCGCCTCGACGGCGTCCTCGCGGACCCGGTCGGGGGTCTGGTCTCGGCTCTGATCACGGGTCTGCGCGGCATCGGTCACGGCCGTAACTCCTCGCTGAGTGCGGTGCGGTCGCCCCATCGTGGACCCGTTGCCTGGTGAACGGTAGGGTTCGTGATGGATTCGTGACATTGGGATGCCGTACGGTCCTGCTGGCGGGCGAGAACGGAAGGAGTGCCGGCGATGGCCAGGGCGAGGAGCGAGGAGCGGCGCGGCGAGATCGTCCGCGCGGCGGTCGAGGTGATCGCGGAGCGGGGCTACCGGGGGGCTGCCCTGGGTGCGGTCGCCGAGCGCGTGGGCCTGACCCAGCAGGGGTTGCTGCACTACTTCCCCACCAAGGAGTCCCTGCTGGTCGCGGTGCTGGAGGAACGCGACCGCTGGGACACCGGGGGCGGCTCGCGCGTCGCGGGCGGCGCCTGGCGCCTCGACCTACTGGCCTCCCTGGTCGAGTACAACGCCATGCGGCCCGGCATCGTTCAGACCTTCTCGGCGCTGCTGGGCGAGAGCGTGACGGACGGTCACCCGGCGCGGGAGTTCTTCACGCAGCGCTACGCGCAGGTGCGCGGCGAGATGGCGGCGGTGCTGCGCGCCGAGTTCGGGGAGCGGCTGCCCTCGGGCCTGACGCCGGAACAGGCGGCCCCGCTGCTCACGGCGGTGATGGACGGCCTCCAGTACCAGTGGCTGCTCGCCCCCGAGTCCGTGGACATGCCGGCCGCGTTCCAGGCGTTCCTGACCCTGCTGCGGGGAACGGAACCCGCCAACTGACCTGGCAGGGCGGCCGGATACCTTGATCGGCGAGCGGTCCGACGGACACGCCGGCGGACAAGTCGGCGAGCGGACCCCTCGGGAACGGGGAACTTTCATGAACGTATCCGGAACGTCGAGGCGGAGCGCGGGCGTGCTGGCCGCCCTGCTGCTCGCCGCCGGGCTGGGGACGCCGTCGGCCACCGCCGCCGAGGCTCCCCTCCAGGTCATGTCCTGGAACATGTGCGGTTCGCAGCGCTCCACGTGGCACTGCGAGGGCACCGGCACCCCCCAGCAGAAGATCGACGTGGTGAAGGGCCAGGTCCGGGACCAGGGCGTGCGGGCCGTCCTGCTCCAGGAGGTGTGCGAGGACGACCTCACCTCCCTGATGTCCCAGCTGGGCCCGGAGTGGACGAAGAGCTTCGCCCCGTACCAGTGGTCCCAGGGCGCGTCCGGCAAGTGGAACAGCCGCTGCGGCGAGGACACCGGACGGGCCGACCGCATCGGCACCGCGATCGTGCTGAAGGGGCAGATGAGGGACCCCCGCGAGTACCCGACGACGCAGCCGTACGTCGGCCAGCAGCGGCCCTTCCAGTGCGCGACGTCGGCGGAGTCGCAGGTCCGCCTGTGCAACGTCCACCTCTCGCCCCTGGGCAGCAACCCGGACCACCCCACCTGGGACTACCGGGACGACCAGCTCAAGGAGATCAAGGCGGTCGTCAAGACGTTCCCCAGGACGGTCTTCGGCGGGGACTTCAACGCGCTGTCCCCCGACTCCCCGAACGACAAGGACGCCTGGGTGTGGCCCGCCGGCCTCTACACCACCAACCCCGACTTCGACGGCGGCTACCGGGAGTGCGACCAGACGGGACACGCACGCACCGGGCGGGCCACGCACGGATCGGGCGCGAAGATCGACTACCTGTTCAGCAGTGAACTCCGACAGGGGTGCACGGTGACCGACACGCCCTTCTCCGACCACCACGTCCTGGTCGAGTCGCTGACCGTACGGCCCGTGCCGCAGGTGGTCAGGGCGGCGAAGGCCGCCGGGTGAGGATCGCCGCCGCGCAGCTGAGCTGCGTCCCCGCCGACGTCGGCGCCAACGCCGCCCGGGCGGCCGTCCTCGCCGGACGGGCCCGGGACGAGGGAGCGGCCCTCGTGGTGTTCCCCGAGTTCACGCTCACCGGCTACGAACTGGCGGCGCTCGCCGCCGACCCGGGGCTGTGGACCGCCGCCGACGACCCCCGCCTGGACCCGCTGCGCTCCGCGGGCGTCGCCACCGCGGTCGGGGTCGCGCTGCCCGCCGCCGACGGGGGCCGGCCCCTCATCGCGACGACGGTGTACGGCGCGGACGGCACGCACCTCACCACGTACGCCAAGCAGCACCTCTACCGGCAGGAGAACGAGGCCTTCCGGCCCGGTACGGGCGACGGGCGCTTCGAACTGGGCGGGATCCGCTTCTCGCTGGGCGTCTGCTACGACAACCACTTCCCGGAACTGGCCGGCCGGGCCGCGGCGGACGGCTGCCGGGTGCACCTGGCGAGCTCCCTGTACGGAACGGGCGACGGGATCGCGGAGCGGGCGGCCGTGTACCCGGGGATCGCCCGTGACCACGGCCTGTACGTCGTCCTCGCCAACCACGTCGGCCCGGCGGGGCCGTGGACGGGCTGCGGCCGCTCGGCCGTGTGGGCCCCGGGCGGGGCGCTGCTGGCCGAGGCGGACGCGGAGCGGGAGGGCGTGGTGACGGCCGAGATCCCCGACACGGCCGCCGGCTGACCCGCTCGCGCCGCACGGCGCGCCCGGCCGCCGCCCGGTGACGGGCGGCGGCCGGGCGGGCGCGGTCGCCGCGGCGGTCAGGCCGAGGCGGTCAGGCCGAGGCGGCGGCCGGCGCCGGCAGGAGGTGCTTGGTGCCCCAGGCGCCCAGTGCCTCCAGGGCCGTGTTCAGCTCCTGGCCGAGCGCGGTCAGCGAGTACTCCACCCGCGTCGGGACCTCGTCGTACACCTCGCGGTGGACGATCCCGTCCGTCTCCAGCTCGCGCAGCTGCGCGGCGAGGACCTTCTCCGACACCCCCGGGACCAGCCGGCGCAGCTCGCCGAAGCGCCGCCCCGGATGCTGGTCCAGCTCCCACAGGAGCGAGACCTTCCATTTGCCGTCGATCACGGACATCGCCGCGGCGATCCCACAGTGATCCGCCCCGGGCCTTCGCGTCAGCGCCATCGCGCACCCCTCCCCAGCTGCTCGCTCACCTTGGGGTAACCACCCACTCCAAAGTGCGTACTTGAGCGGTTCACCGCCCGCGACCAGGCTAAACGCCATGACCGACACGCACACGACGAAGACCCCGCTCACCCTGCTCGGCCTCGGCGCCATGGGCACCGCCCTCGCCCGCACCTGGCTCGCCGCCGGGCACCCGCTCACCGTCTGGAACCGCACCGCCGCCAAGGCCGGGGCCCTGGCCCCCGCAGGCGCCCTCGTCGCCGCGGACCCCGCCGGAGCGGTCGCCGCGAACACCCTGATCGTGCTCTGCCTGCTGGACGACCAGACCATCGACGCCACCCTCGACGGCATCGACCTGACCGGCAAGGACCTCGTCAACCTCACCACCGGCACGCCCGCCGAGGGCCGCGCGCGGGCCGCCTGGGCCGAGGCCCGCGGAGCCCGGTTCGTGGACGCCGGGATCATGGGCACGCCGTCGATGATCGGCGCCCCGGAGACCGGCGGCTACGTCTTCTACAGCGGCTCGCGCGCCCTGTTCGACACCCACCGGGCCACTCTGGAGGTCCCCGCCGGAGCCCGCTTCGTCGGCGAGGACCCGGGGCACGCGGCCCTGCACGACGTGGCGCTGCTGAGCGCGATGTACGGACTGTTCGCGGGGATCTCGCACGCCTACGCCCTGATCGAGGGCGAGGACATCTCCCCCGCGAGCCTGTCCCCGCTGCTGTCCGAGTGGCTGGGCGCGATGGGGTTCTTCGTCGGGAACGCCGCCGAGCGGCTGACCTCCCGGGACTTCACCTCCGGGGTGGAGTCCAGCCTGGCGATGCAGGTCGCGGCGAGCGCGACCCTGCTGACGACCGCCGCCGGGCAGGGCGTCAGCGCCGAGCTGATCACGCCGTACCTGGACCTGATCCGCGAGCGCCTGGAGGCCGACCCGGCCGCCCACGCGGGCGAGGACACCACCGGGGCGATCACGCTGCTGCGGCGCGGGGCGGCGTAGCCCGCTCCCCTACGCGTACGAGGGCGGCGGCGGGCCGAAGCCGCCGGCCGGCGGCGCCTGGGCCTCGCCGGGTCCGGCCTCCCCGTCCGGCCGGCCGGACGGCCGGCCCTCCGGCTCGGCGTCCTCGTCGGCGCCGACCAGTTCGCGGGCCATCAGGGTCGCCCCCGCGACGGCACCCGGCATCAGGAACACGGCGACGAACGGGACGAGGAAGACCAGCACCAGCGGCACGCCGAAGCCGAGGGCCAGCGCGCGGCGCCCGCGCAGCAGGGTCAGCTGCTCGTCGAGGTCCACGCGGCGCCGCTGGAGGGCGACGGAGGTGAGCTCCTGGGTGAGGAAGAAGCCGGAGACGCAGAAGCCGATCGCCGGGACCACGGTCTGCCCGAGGACCGGGACGAAGCCGAGGGCGAACAGGACGATGCCGTAGAGCACCACCCGCAGGAGCAGCCGCAGGCTGTCCCGGGCGGAGATCCACAGGTCCTCCCACAGCGAGCGCCCCGACTCGGGGACCTCGCCGCCCTCGGTCCGGTCGACCTGCTCGGAGAGCGACTCGTAGAAGGGCTGGCCGACGAGCAGGGTCACCGCGGTGAAGGTGATCACCGACAGGAACAGGCCGAGGCCGAAGACCAGCGCGGTCAGGGTGCCGCGGAAGATGCCGAGCCAGGGTGAGGACCAGTCCGAGGCGAAGGGCGTCGCCCAGGCGGTGAAGTCGTCGGCGCCGTGGAACAGCCCGATCAGCGCGCCGACGTACAGCACCAGCGCGACGAGGCCCGGCAGCAGGCCGAATCCCAGCCAGCGGCCGTGCCCGAACACCCATCGCTGTCCGGCCAGCAAGTACCGGAAGCCCCCCGCAAGATCACGCATGGGGCCAGTTTACGGCGAAGGCCGCACCCCTCCGGGAGGGGTGCGGCCTTCACTGCGTGCAGCGGGGATCAGACGGCCAGCTCGACCGTGATGTTGCCGCGGGTGGCCTTGGAGTACGGGCAGATCTGGTGGGCCTTCTCGACCAGGTCCTTGGCGGTGGCGGCGTCCACGTTGGGGATCGTGGCGGAGATCTTGACGATGATGCCGAAGCCGTCGTCGTTCTTGCCGATGCCGACCTCGGCGGTCACGGTGGAGCCGGTGACGTCGAGGTTCTCGTTGCGGGCGGCGACGCTGAGGGCGCCCTGGAAGCAGGCGCTGTAGCCGGCGGCGAACAGCTGCTCCGGGTTGGTGCCCTCGCCGCTGCCACCGAGCTCCTTCGGCGGGTTCACGACGACGTCGAGCTTGCCGTCGTTGGTGGCGACGCGGCCGTCACGGCCGTTCTCGGCGGTGGCGACAGCGGTGTACGCGACGTCGGTCTGCGTGATGGACATGAAAGGAAATCCTCCAGATGAATCGCCGTGATGCGCGCCCACGATCACGACGGTGTGGAGTGAGCCTAACCGGTGAAGGAAACGATCATCTTTCCGGTGTTCTCGCCGCGGAGCATTCCGAGGAACGCCGAGGTCGCGTTCTCGACGCCCTCGACGACCGTCTCGTCGTAGCGGAGCTCGCCGGAGCGCAGCCAGCCGGCCACGTCCTGGACGAACTGCTGCTGGAGCCCGGCGTGGTCCCCGACGAGGATGCCCTGGAGCCGCAGGCGCTTGCCGATGACCATCATCAGGTTGCGCGGGCCCGGTGCGGCCTCGGTGTCGTTGTACCCGGCGATCGCACCGCAGAGGGTGGCGCGGCCGTGGACGTTCAGCGAGGAGATCGCGGCTTCCAGGTGGTCGCCGCCGACGTTGTCGAAGTAGACGTCGATGCCGTCGGGGGCGGCCGCGCGCAGCTGCTCGGCGACGGGGCCGTTCTTGTAGTTGAAGGCGGCGTCGAAGCCGTACTTCTCCGTGAGGAGCGTCACCTTCTCGTCCGAGCCGGCGGAGCCGATCACCCGGGAGGCGCCCTTGATCTTGGCGAACTGGCCGACGAGGCTGCCGACCGCACCGGCCGCGCCGGAGACGAACACGGCGTCGCCCTCCTTGAAGGAGGCCACCTCGAAGAGGCCCGCGTAGGCGGTCAGGCCCGGCATGCCGAGCACGCCGAGGTAGGCGGAGAGCGGGGCGAGGGAGGCGTCGACCTTGGTGGCGTACGTCGCGTCGAGGTCCGCGTACTCGCGCCAGCCCAGGTGGTGCAGGACGTGGTCGCCGACCTCGAAGCCCTCGGCGGCGGAGGCGACGACCTCGCCGACCGCACCGCCGAGCATCGGCTCGTCGAGCTGGAAGGGCGGGATGTAGGACTTGGCGTCGTTCATCCGGCCGCGCATGTACGGGTCGACGGACATGTGGAGGTTGCGGACCAGGATCCGGCCGGCGGCGGGCTCGGCGGACACCGGCACCTCGCGCAGGGCGAAGTCCTCGGCGACGGGCCAGCCCTGCGGGCGACGGACGAGGTGCCACTCGCGGCTGACGGCAGGGATCTGGGACATGCGGCGCTCCTGATGACCTGAAAGGGGAAAAAGACGGTGTCGCAACGGTTCCGCACCGGAAAAGTGCTTCACCACATGAAACAACCATGCAGCTGGATATTTCATGTTGTCAAGTAAATGGGTACGCTGGTTCCATGCCCAGCCGTCGCACAGACCCAGTGACCCTCGAGGTCGTCGAACTCATCGGCGACGTCGTGGCCCGCTACCACATGGAGTACGAGGACGCGGCCGCGCGCCACCAGCTCACCGGCGCCCAGGCCCGGGTACTGGCGCTGCTGTCCATGGAGCCGCTGCCGATGCGCCGGATCGCGAAGAAGCTGCGCTGCGAGCCGTCCAACGTGACCGGCATCATCGACCGGCTGGAGACCCGTGGCCTGGTCGAACGCCGCCCGGATCCGGCCGACCGGCGGGTGAAGCTGGCCGCGCCCACGGAGGAGGGGCTCCAGACGGCGGAGCGGCTGCGCGAGTCCCTGGACTTCGCCCGCGAGCCGCTGGCGGGACTGTCGGCGGACGAGCGCACGGCGCTGCGGGACCTGCTCAGGCGGATGCTGGGCTGAGGCCCCGGCGGCTCACGGGCACCCGGCGGCCCGCCGTCGCCCGGCGGCGCACCGGGTCACCGGCTCACCGGCTCACCTGCTCACCTGCTCACCAGCAGAAGAGCCAGCAGTCGTCGTCCTCCGTGGGCGTCGGCTTGGGGGTCGGCTTGCCCGGCTTGGTCTTCGTGGGCGTCGGCTGCGGGGGCTTGGTCGTCGCGGAGGTGCTCGGCGCGGGCTGCCCCGGCTTCGGAGGCCGTACGGTCGCACCGCCCCCGGTGGCGCTCTGCGAGGACCCCGGCTTCGCCGAGGCGGAGGCCTCCGCCCCCGGCGCGGACGCGGACGCGCTCGGCGACCCCGAGGGCCCGGCCGACTTCGTGGCGCTCGCGGTGGCCTTCGCCGTCCCGGTACCCGCCCCGCCGGTCCCGGCCGACGGCGCCGCCCCGGTGGAGAGGTCCGGCGCGGGGACGGCCTGCTGCTGCTCGGTGTCGTCCTTCAGGACCACCTGCGCGGCCCGGTCGGCGCCCTCGTCGTCGGTCACGATCCGGGCGAACGCGATCGAACCCCCGGCCGCGAGCACCAGCCCGAGGCCCACGGACATCACCGTCCGGCGGGTCCGGCGCCGGCCTTCGGCGCGCCGGCGGGTACCGGCCCGGCCCTCGTGGGGGCCGGACAGCACCACGAGCGAATCGGCGTACACCTCCGACAGCGCGGCCGGTGCGACGGAGCCGGGCGGCACGGCAGGGGGCACTGCCCCCGCGGCGGGCGCGGCGGATATCAGGTGGGCGGCCGGAGTCCCGCAGCCGGCGCACGCGAGTGCGCCGTTGAGGTGCCGCTGGCAGGCGTGGCAGTAGTCCATGGCGCCCGCAGGCTACGTGGTCGGACGCAACATCCGCATCGCGGGTTCGTAAGGATCCTGTGTGGAATCTTTGCCTCCATGACCGCGAACCCGCATCCCGGTGCCCGGGGACCCTTCGGCCCCGCCGCGTTCCAGCTGGTCCTGCTGCGCAGGATGGCGGACTTCCAGCCGGACCTCGCCGAAGAGGCCCGGCTGCGGCTGGGCGCCACCCTCGCCGAGCAGCGCGAGGCCAACAAGCGCTGGCAGGCGATGGTGCGCTCGCCCCGGTCCCGCGGGGGCCTCGCCCGCTACCGGTCCGTGCTCGGGCCGCCGGAATCCGTGGCGCCGCGCACCATCGGCGACCTGGAGTGCGAGGCCCTGCTGTGGCCGGTCCCGCTGTGGCCGGGGCTGCGCTTCGAGGTGCTGGCCGCGCCGGACGGAGCGGTGTGGAACGAGTGGCTGGTCCGGGCCCCGGGCGCGCCGGGACCCGTCCTGGAGACCGCCGCCGACCTGCGGCCCTGGTCGGCGACGGTCGACGAGGTCGCGCGGGCCTTCGCCCCGGTGCGGCCGATGGAGGGCACCGCCCCGACCCGGTGGCGCCTGGCGTTCACGGCGTCGGGCCGGCCCCGCGTGGCGGAGTTCACGTACGGGCTGCTCCAGCGGGTCTCCGACGCCGCGGAGCCCGGGGCTCCGTCCTAGGCACTGTCTTCAAAGGGTTCTGATGGGGGATCATGTGCCGCATGGTGCGTCGTCATGAACTGTCGGATCTGGAGTGGGAAGCGTTGTCCGC
>NZ_JBEXPG010000053.1:0-60597 GCF_040611935.1 Streptomyces sp. NPDC006512
CCCCGAAGGAGGGCAGGGGGGAACGACTGCCCAAAGGTTCCGTCAGCGAAGAGCCGAGGGGCCGGGGGCCGCCCGACCGGGCACACGGCCCCCTCCCGGCCCGTTCCGGGACCACACCCGAGCCCTACCCACCCGAAATGACGACCAGGACGTCCTGGGGTGCAGTCAGGCGCGCGTGAGATCGCTACGCGCTCCTCTCGGCTCAGCGGCAGCGGCTCGTCTGGGGCTGGACATAGGCCGCAGGAGGCATCTGGGCCCGATGCCGTCTCAGCGGCCGACGACCGGCCGTGGTCACTTTCACGGGCAGTCTGGGGTCTTTTCTGCCGGGGGTTGGCGTCGCAGGAGTGCAGGCGGGCGGAAGCCGCACGTCAAGGGCCATGGGTGGGGCGTGTGGGCGGTCTATGTCCAGCCCCAGACGGTCGCCAGACGCTAAGCCGAGAGAAGCGCGTAGCGATCCGATGCGCCTGACGGCGCCCCAGGCTGATCTGGTCGTCATTTCGGGTGGGTAAGCCAGGAGCCCGGTCCCGGAAGGGGCCGCGAGGGGGCCGTGTGCCCGGCATGCCGACCCCCGGCCCGTCGTCTCATCGCTGACGGAACCTTTGGGCAGTCGTTCCCCCCTGCCCTCCTTCGGGGGCTTCCCGGCAGTCTTTGGCATTTCGTTTCGGGCCGGTCGGTCAAGGGTGGCCGAAGGCCATCGCGAAGCGACGCGAACGAAGTGAGCGCCCTTGAGGGACCGGCCCGAAACGGAAGGACAGTGGACTGACGGGCAGCCCCCGACACACACCCGACCCCATCAAGGGAGCACCGCCCGCCCCCGACCCCGACCCGCCACCCCACTCCCCCAGCGTGACGAGCGCAACACCCCCTTCGGGCGCTCCGCCCGCCCCACCCATTCCGTAGGTCGTAGCGACGGCGTGGCCGCCGTTTCCAAGGGTGGAGCGGGTTGCCACCCTCCCATCGCGCGAAACGGGACATTTCCCTCCCTCGGGTCCCGCTCGAAAGGCAGAGCGGGGCGGCGCGGAGCCCCGTAAGCTCCCGTCATGCAGGTGATCCAGTCAACGAAACTCGCCAATGTCTGCTACGAGATCCGCGGACCCGTCCTCGAAGAGGCGATGCGGCTCGAAGCGGCAGGTCATCGCATCCTCAAGCTGAACACCGGCAACCCCGCGGCCTTCGGCTTCGAGTGCCCGCCGGAGATCCTTGAGGACATGCTCCGCAACCTGGGCACCGCCCACGGCTACGGGGACGCGAAGGGGCTGCTCTCCGCGCGCCGCGCGGTCATGCAGCACTACCAGACCAAGGGCATCGAGCTGGACGTCGAGGACATCTACCTCGGCAACGGCGTCTCCGAGCTGATCCAGATGTCGATGCAGGCGCTGCTCGACGACGGCGACGAGGTGCTGGTCCCCGCGCCGGACTACCCGCTGTGGACCGCCTCCGTCTCGCTGGCCGGCGGTACGGCCGTGCACTACCGCTGCGACGAGCAGTCCGACTGGATGCCGGACCTCGCCGACATCGAGCGCAAGATCACCGACCGCACCCGCGCGATCGTGATCATCAATCCGAACAACCCGACCGGCGCCGTCTACGACGACGAGATGCTGCGCGGGCTGACGGACATCGCCCGGCGCCACGACCTGGTCGTCTGCTCGGACGAGATCTACGACCGGATCCTCTACGACGGCACCACGCACACCAACACGGCCGCCATCGCCCCGGACCTGCTGACGCTCACCTTCAACGGGCTGTCGAAGAACTACCGCGTCGCCGGCTTCCGGTCCGGCTGGCTGGCGGTCTGCGGGCCGAAGAAGCACGCCTCCTCGTACATCGAGGGCCTCACGATCCTCGCGAACATGCGCCTGTGCGCGAACATGCCCTCGCAGCACGCCGTGGCCACCGCCCTCGGCGGCCGGCAGTCGATCGAGGACCTGGTCCTGCCGGGCGGGCGGATCCTGGAGCAGCGCAACGTCGCCTACGACCTGCTGACCCAGATCCCGGGCGTGACGTGCGTGAAGCCGAAGGGCGCGCTGTACGCCTTCCCGCGGCTCGACCCGTCCGTCTACAAGATCAAGGACGACCGGCAGATGGTCCTGGACCTGCTCCGGGCCGAGAAGATCATGGTCGTGCACGGTACGGGCTTCAACTGGCCGGAGCCGGACCACTTCCGGATCGTGACGCTGCCGAACGCCAAGGACCTGGCGGACGCGGTGACCCGGATCGGGAACTTCCTGGACGGGTACGGCCAGCCGTAGCGGGCCGCCCGGGACCACAGTTCCGGATTCAGCTCAACTTTAGACGGGATCCAATGTAGGATGGTCTCCTGACCACGCAGGAGGCCTCCTCATGTACGAGCCGATCCGCACGAAGCCGGTCGTCCACCGCATGGGCGGCAACCGGACCGACTACCCGCACAGCAGTCGCGGCGAAGCCCTCGACACGCAGCTGGCCGGACACCTCTCCGCGCTGCTCGTCGTCACCGACGAGCTCGGGCTCGACGAGAGCGCCGCGCGCATCGCCGACCAGGTGGCCCGGCTGCGCGGGTCCCGGCCCACCCGGGCCGCTCACGGCCCCGCCGCCGACGCCGCCGCGCTGCACCGCCGGGCCCACGACCTCGCCGCCCGCGCCCTCGTCGTCGCCGCGTCCCGCGCCGACACCGCCGCCGCGATCCTCGCCGCCCAGCAGATGGACGCGCACGCCGCCGCCCTCGACTCCGTCGACCTGGCCGGCGCCCACTGACGGCCCCGGTCCGGGGCCGCGGAGGCTCCGGACCGGGCGCCACGAACCCGGCGTGAGACCGGGTACACGACGACGATCGGGGGCACCCAGTGGGTGCCCCCGCCGTCTGTTTTTGCACCAAAGGGGCTAGGAGGGCGCCTTGCCCATGGTGACCGGAAGACGGTCCGCCACCGTTGCGCCGTCAGGCTGTTCCAGCGTCACGTCGATCCATCCCTTGTGACCGTCAGGAAGTGCCACGTAGTAGACGTCGCGTCCCGTCGCTCGAGGATCCAGCTTTCTGACAAGCACCCAGTAAGCCTCCTTGCTCTCATACTTCACGGACTTCACCCTGGCGCCGTGAGCCGCCGCGAACACAATGTAGGGCTCCGAGAAGCCGTCACCGGGGCCGAAGAAGGTGTCCAGACGCGAACCGGGCTCCTCGACCGTCGTCTTCGCGGCGTTCACGCATGCGGTTTCGTGCACAGCGGCGCCCTTGACGGCTCCTTGGGCGAAACAGACCTTCCCTTCACTCGTCTCCCAGATGTACGAAGCGGAGTTGCCGACCCGCCGGGCCAGGCTCAACCCTCTGCCCGTGGGTGCGGATCCGGATGCACCTGCCTGCTTCGCGAGGGCCGCCTCCAGCGGGGCCAGGTCGGACTGTCCTGCCGAAGAGGCGGGCGCCGGCAACGAGGCCGCCGGCACCGGCTCAGTGGTCATCCGCTCCTGGCGCGTGCCGCAGCCGGCCGAGAGCAGGACTGAGGCCGCTGCCAGGTACAGACCCGCCCTGGCCCCGAAGGTCATCATCCGCATGTTCCCATCTGGCTGCATACCGTGATGTCCAACTTGATCTGGTTCTGCGGCTCGCTGGAGAACTTGTGCCCCTGCCAGGTGTGCACGTCGAACGTTCCCCACGTCTGCGTCGTGGTCCTGCCGTCCGCATGGGTGTACACCGTCTGGTACTGCCGGAGGGTTCCCGAGGGGACGTAGCCGAACAGCTCCCCCTTCTTCAGATTCATCTTGCTGGCCTCAGCCGCTGTCGCCGTGTTCGTCTTGGTGTCGGACTGCGTCCAGGTGTAATCGCCATTGAGGCCGAGGGTGGTTTCCAGCTGTCCATCGACCACCAGTGGAATCCCCGCCTTGACGCTCGCCTTCACCGAGGCGGACCAGCCGAACTTGTCCGCGAACTGTTCCATGGCCGCGTACATGGCGGCGTAGGTATACGTGAAGGTCATTTCCTGGTCCTCGGCGACATACCGGACGTTGGCGCCGGTCGAGAAGTCGGTCCAGGCCATCTGGGACGTCATGACGGTGTCCGAGTACAAGACGTCCTTGCCGCCGTTGGGTACGTTCACGCCCTTGGGCATCTTCGGCAGAAGGGGACGGCAGCCATCGCAGTAATGGGGGGCCGGCTTCGAACTCGACGGACTTGTCGAGCTCTGGCTACCGCCTCGCGACCGGTTCCGTCCGCAATCAGGGTCATGCCTGCAGGCGTTCTTCTGACTGACGTACGCGGGGGCCAGGGTGCCACCCGCGGCGGCGACCTCCTTCTCGTAGTTGTGGCCGTAGTCGTACGGGTTAGAGCCGTTGGTGCACTTGTACATGCCGCTGCGGCACTCGGGCAGGGCTTCGCCCGTGGGGTCCGATTCGGTCAGGGGGCTGTTGTTGCCGTACTGGTAGCCGTTGTGCTGGCGGGAGTCGTCGACCGCCAGCTGAGGGTCGACCGAGAGGAATCGGCCCACGGCCGGATCGTACTCGCGTGCTCCGAGATGAGTGAGTCCTGTAGTCCTGTCCTGCACTCCGCCGACAAAACCGCGTTCGCCCGGCCATGCGGACGGCGCGGCTCCGCGGTTCTCGCCGAAGGGCTTGGTCGCTCGGCGCTGCACCTGGAGGGTTGCCGCGTCGATGCTGGTGGTGCCGGTGTTGTGGTGGTCGGCCGCGACGTACGAGACGGTGCCTGCGGAGGTGCGGACGATGGTGGCACCGCCGGGTGCGGAATAGTAGCGGGTGCCGGTCACGGTGTTGGCTGTGGTGTTCAGGGTGAGCTCGGTCGAGCCGAGGTAGAGAGTGGTCTTGCCCTGGTCCCTCCGCAGGAGACGGTTGCCCTCCGCGTCGTAGAGGTACGTGGAGGTGCCCGCGCCGGCGGTCACCGATTCGAGCTTGCCCTCGGGTGTCCAGGTCAGCGACTGGGGGGTTCCCACGGCGTCCTTCCGGGTCACGGTGTTGCCCGAGGCGTCGTACGTCGTATCGGAGATGACCGCCGGACCGCTGCCCGTCGTGCGGGTGGTGGAGGTCGGGGCGTGAGGCCGCGGGGAACCGGGAGCCGGGTAGGTGAGGGTGGTGGTGGTGTTCTTGGCCGCGTTGCCCGCGGGGTCATGGTCGGTCGAGGAAGTGCGGTTGCCGGTCACGTCGTAGTTGAAGGACTGACGGTATGGCGCGGGACCGCCGATCTGACCGGCCTGGGGCGCGGCGTTGGAGCAGCCCCCGATGCCGGGCACGGACGGGCCGGGCTGGGTCGACGTGGCACCGGTGTCGGTCCACGCCTGGGTGAGACGACGCAGGTGGTCGTACGTGAAGCACTGGGTGTCGCGAGCGGTGCCGCCCTGAGTGTTGCTGACGGAGGTGACATCACCCGCCGGGTTGTACGTGTACTCGGTGATGTCGACCGCAGTGCCCGTGTCCTGCTTGGCGAACTGCGTGCTCAGGATCCGGCCGGTTGCCGGGTCCATGACGTGAGTGAAGGCCGCCTGCTTCGGGTCGTCGCCGAAGGTAGTGCGCTGGACCTGGCCGAACTCGTTGTAGTCGGTGAAGTTGACGTAGTTGACGCTGTCCGAACCGTAGGAAACCGGAAGCCCGCTCGCGTTGCGCCCAGTGTTCAACCGCTCGGAGGGCAAGCCTCCTGCGGCAGGAAGGACGGTTCGGCGCTCGAGGCCGGTGATCGAGTCGTAGGTGGTGGATGCGGCGTAGCTGCCGGTGAGGGCCCCTTCGCCGCTGGGGACCGTGAGCTTGGTCCCGGTGGGCCGGTAGCCGGTGTCGTATCCGGTGGTCTCGTGCCGCCAGGGCTTGCCGTCCACCCAGCGTGTGGAGGCAGTGGGCTGGCCGGATACCAGAGTGTCGTACTCGTATGTCGCCAGCTTGGTCCCGTCTACCGCGTTCAGGTTGCGGGCGACCGGGCGTCCGAGAACGTCATAGCTGGTGACAACCTTCGTCCCTCGGGCATCCACTGTGGATACTGGACGATCCGCAGCGTCGTACGTGACCGTGGACGTTCCGCTGTCCGGGTCGACTGCACGGATCTGGCGTCCGTGGAGGTCGTACTCGTAGGACCATGTGTTGCCGGCGGGGTCTGTGATCCTCTCCAGTTCGCCCGAGATGTTGTAGGCGTAGCGGGTGGCGTCATGGTCCCCCGCGGGGTCGGCCGTCCGAAAGCGGCGCTGTTCGGTCTTGCGCCCGCGGGCGTCGGTGATGACGGTGGTGGCGGTATCGCCCTTCGGCGGGACGGTGTCCGTGCGGTCGGCTCCCGGGTATGACGTGGTCATGCGCCACTGCTCCTGCGCCTTAGAGGCGAAGATTTTGGCGACCACTCGGCCCAGGCCGTCGTAGTTCGTGATGTTCTGGGACGGAACCATGTTCTCGTTGGCGATGAAGCGCGTTTTGACCGGTTCCGAGTCGGCGTTGACGTAGGCCTCGTTCGTTTTGAAGGCACGGCCGTAGCTGTCGTAGAAGGTGTCGGCGATCACACGGCTCTTGGCGGCGCCGTTCTGCGGGTCGGACTGGACCTGGATCTGCTGCCCCAGCGCATCGACGATGCTGATGGACGTCGCGTATGACCCGTCCGACCGCAGGGACTGGGTGGTGACCGAGCTGGTGCCGGTGTTGGTGAGATCGTACGTGAACACCGTACTGGCGCTCTGGTCCCGCGCCCTGCCGGGCTGCCAGACGGCCGTGATGCGCGCGATCCCGTCAAGGGTCAACTCGGTCGTCCGGTTGTTCTGGTCGATCGTCTTGACCGCGACGCCCCGCAGGGGATGGAGGTGCGTGGTGGTCGTCCAGTTCTTGGCGTTGGTGACCTTGATCGTCATGGGGCGCGCGTGGGTGGCGGGCTCGTAGGCCGTCGTCGTCGTGGCGCCCGCGGCGTCCGTCGCGCTGATCACGCGCCCGTAGATGTCGTATGAGGCGGTCGACTTGACCGTGAACTTCGGCTGGCCGCCCTCGAAGCGGTCGAGCTCCTCGGTGCTGGTGACCTGGCCGGCACCATTGAGGGTTCCGTGCGGCTGACCGTCGTAGAAAACACGGTCACGGCCGAACGTGGTCGTCTCGGTCGGGGCGGTCTGGCAGTTCCCCCGGACATGGACGGTTTCGGAAACACGGTCGACGATCCAGGCAGCGGTGTTGCGCGCGTAAGTGGTGGTGGTGCAGGTGTCGGGAAGGCCATCCGCTTGGTCGAGGACCGAAACGGCCATGCCGAACGTCGGGTCAAAGGCGGTGGTCTTCGAGGTGGTCCGCCATGTCTTGTCGGCGCGAAGCGCCTTGTCCTTGGCGGAGCCTCCACGGACGAACTGTGCCGTGAGCGCCGGGAGCTTGCTGCCGCGGGTGCGGGTCGCGGTGACCGGAGAGAGCCAGGGCTCAGACTGCGAGACGGTGACGAGTTCACCTCCGTCGGAGGCGAAGGTCTGGTTCTCGCGGAGGTTGCCGGCGAGGGGGTTGGCGTCCTTGACCGCGTTGCCGGCGAGGCTGGTGAAGGTGACGGAGCGCTTGCTGCCGTCCGCCTTGACGTCGCCGTCCATGCCCCGCAGGTAGAAGGACGCGGACTTCGCCACCACGTCGGGGGCGGTGCCGGTGCGGGTGATGACCTGTTCGTAGCCGCGGAACTGGTTCCAGGTGCGGCGCTTGTCCTCGGTCAGTTCGTCGTCGTCGCGGTGCCAGGCCGTGCCACCGACGTACTCGTACCGGGCCTCCTTCGGTCGGGATCCGCCGAACGGGTCACGCTCGGTCACACGGTTGACAACGTACTTGTGGAACCAGTCCAGGGTCGGATCGTTGGGGCTGCGTTCATCGGGGTTCCAGTAGACCGGGTAGCACCGCTTGGTATTGGAGTCCTGCGACGTGGGCAGGCCAGCGCCGGGCGCGCACTCGGTATCGGCGTAGCCGACATCGGTGATGTGGCCGGTCTCCGACGTGATGGCCATGATGCGGCGGCGGTTCATCGGCGCCTTGTTGTCACTGCTGGAGTCCACGCGGTTATTCAGCAGCTGACCGGTGAAGGTGACCGGCGGCATGGCGACAGAGGCTGCCCCGTCGGTCCCAGTGCGGGTGACGGAGGCCAGCCACAGAGCGGGCGCGGTGCCGTCCTGCGGGTTGGGGAACTCGTGCTTCAGGTCGTAGGAGTCGACGTTGTCGTAGCCTCCGGTGCCGTTCAGGACCTGTGTGGTGATCTTGGTGAGGCGCTTGGTGGTCCAGAAGGTGGCGGAGTAGTTCTCGCAGGTACCGGTGGCGGCGCAGTGCTGGTCGAACGGGACGTCCGGCCACTTGGCGGCGTTCGCCTTGGTCAGCTTGGCCGGGGCGCAGTCGAATCCGGCGTCGGGCAGGCAGCGCTCGGCTGTGGTGAAGAGGACCTGGGCGGTCGGCTTCACGGTGTCCGCGTCGGACAGCTTCGAACCGTAGGTGATCTTGTTGAGGTTGCCGCCGCGGATGTACGGGGTGATCGTGCCGTTCGGCGTGGCCGCAGACGGATCGCGCTTGTAGTGGTTGGTCTCCGTGTCGTACCAGTACGTGGCCACGCCGCCGCGCGGGTCGACGGCGAAGTCGAGGTTCCAGCGCCAGGCCTGCTGGCACCAGGACGCGGAGAAAGTGGGCTTGTTGCACTCCTCGCCCTCGTTGTTGCCGTAGGCAGGAGTGGTCCAGGTGGAGTTGGTGGCAGGTGCGGTGGAGCTGCCCGGCTTGCGCCCCGCTCCGAAGTAGTACTGCGTACCGTCGGCGGTGGTGACCCTCCAGTGCTCGCCGTTGTTGTCGCCGTTGGTCGCGCCTGTCAGTCGCTCGACCTTGGAGGCGTCGTCGTTCTCCAAGCGCCAGGCCCCGGATGCGTCGTCCCGAACCAACGTGGAGGACTTGCCGTTCAAAGAGATCGTCGCGTTGTGCCCCGAGAGGCACGACTCGCCCGACCCCGCCTGGCCGTCCTTCGAGCAGGGCTTGAACCTGCGCTCGACGAAGCCGGGGCTGTACTCCCAGCCCTCGCCGATCCAGGAGGCCTGGTTGTTGGTGGCGGCCGTGCGGCCGTCGACCGACTGGGAGCTGTAGGAGAGCGAGACGGCCGGCTTGCCGCCGCCCAGGCCGTCGGGGACGGCGACCGGGTAGGACCAGGTGAATCCGCCGGCGTTGCCGCCGCTGCTCCAGGTGCCCGAGGGCGCCAGGCTGGTCGCCCCGTAGGTGCCGGCGCTGCCGCCGGGGGCTGCTGTCGCCGCGAGAACGGTCGCACTCCCGGCAGCCGCCGCGGAAGCGGGTGCGGCGGTGAGCCCGTTGGGGCGCATGCCCTGGGCGGGCGCCCCGGCCTTGAGGGTCACCTCGGCGGACAGGAGGCCGGCGCGGTCGCCGTTCTTGGCGGTGGCGACGGGTGTCTGCTTGCGGCATTCCTCGCGCTCGGGCGTGGTCAGCGCGCACTCGGGCAGCGTGACGAGGTGGGCCCGCGAGAGCCAGTCCCCGCCGAACGCTCCCGCGATGTGGGAGACGTCCACGGCGACCTCGACCGGTCCGGCCTCCGCCGCGCCCGCGGCCGGCCGGACGGCGAGGAGCAGCCCTTGGACGCCTGCCTTCTCGGCGGCCGCCCGGTCCGTGAGCTGGACCGCTGCCTTGCCGGTGCGGGGTGCTCCTGCGGCCGGTGCGGGCTTGACCCATACGGGGGCGTCGCCCGCGCGGCTCGGGTCCGCGGCGGGTGCCTTCGGTGCGCCCTGGAGTGCGGGTGCGGTGAAGAGCGATCCCCGCCGGGCGGCCGGCGCGGTGGCGCCGAGGTCGACCTCGGTCTGCGTCGCGGTCGGCCAGTACACGTCCTTCGGGGTCCAGGCGGAGGCGCCGTCGCCCTTCGGAATTTTCGGGTCCGCCTTTCCGGCTTTCTTCCCGGAAACGGAATCCAGCTTTCTCAGTTTCTCCGGCGACCAGCGCCGCGAGTCCTTCGGTTTCGATTCCACAGCCTGTGCCGCTCCGGCGCCTGCCAGGAGCGACAGGGACACGAGAAGCGGAATTATGATTGTTCGTTTTGTTGCCGGGCGTCTCTTCATCGCCCGGGGCCCATCTGGTGCCGACACGGCACGCCCCCCACGGTCGCCGAGTGGATCAATTGGGGCATGAGAGTAGCCCCTTGAGAATGACCAAAAGACCGAAGAAATCCGGACAAGCCGCTTCCTGAAAGGCTTCTGAAGCGAAAAATAAGGCCGGAAAAGAGCGAACGTCTTGGGCCATGGCTGGATCTGTTCTATCGATTGGTCACGATTCGCGGAAAACCTCCACGGGAAGGATTAATTCCGAATGAGAGATTCCCCTTGATGGCCCGGAAGTGCTGTTAGCGTTCGCGCCAGATGCAGCCACAACACCAATTGGGGAGTTTGCGTGGGGGGCACACAGAGAAGACGGCGGCCGGTCAGACGGCCGGTCGCGCTCGCGGGGCTGATCGCACTGGCCCTGTCCGTCACTTCGGTCGGCGCCGGGCCCGCGGCCCTCGCCGCGGAGAAGCCGGGCGCGGTGGGGCCGACAGGCGCGGCGGGGACCACGGGCGCGAAGGGCACCGAGCGGGGCAAGGGGACACCGCCGCAACGCCCGGCCTCCGAGCGCGAGAAGGCGGAGAGCGCCGCCCTCGCGGAGGCCAAGCGGACGGGCAAGCCCGTCCCGGTACCGGCCGCGACCACCGAGACCGACACGGTGGTGGCCAACCCGAACGGCACGCTGGGCCTGACCCGCAACGTCGCGCCGGTACGCACCAAGCGGAACGGCACCTGGGCGGACCTGGACGCCACGCTCGTCAAGAACGCCGACGGCACGCTCCGCCCGAAGGCCACCGTCAGCGGTCTGACCCTGTCGGGCGGCGGCACGCAGCCGCTCGCCACGCTGGAGCAGGACGGGAAGCAACTCGCGCTGACCTGGCCCGAGCCGCTGCCCGAGCCGGTGCTGGAAGGTGACAGCGCCGTCTACCGCGAGGTGGTTCCGGGGACCGACCTGAAGGTGACCGCCGACCAGGGCGGCGGCATCTCCCAGATCCTCGTGGTGAAGTCCGCCGAGGCCGCCGCGCACCCGAAGCTCTCGAAGCTGACCATGGGCCTCAAGGGCCAGGGCGTCACCGTGTCCGCCGACGCCGGCGGCAACCTCAAGGCCGCGGACGCCTCGGGCCGCGCGGTCTTCCAGGCGCCCACCCCCACCATGTGGGACTCCGGCGCCGCCGCGCGGGCGCCCCTCGCCAAGGCCCCCAAGGCCGGCGCGTTCTCCCAGTCGGCCAGGAGCACCCCCCAGGCCGCCCCCGCCTCCCACAACGAGGAGGCCGCCAAGCCGTCCTCCGACAGTGACGGCCCGGGCGCACACGCGAAGGTGGCCCGGATTCGGGCCGACCTGGGCAAGGACTCGGTGGCGCTGACCCCCGACCGGTCGTTCCTGACGGATCCCGGCACCGCCTACCCCGTGTTCATCGACCCGGCCTGGCAGCCCACCAACCGCGGCACCCAGCACTGGGCGTGGGTCCAGGAGGCGTACAGCGGCACGGTCAACTACGACGACTACGGCAACGAGTTCGACCCGGGCGTCGGCTACCAGCGCTGGCGGAGCAAGACGGGCCTGGAGCGCTACTACGTCCAGCTCGACACGAGCAACCTGCAGAACATGGCCATCAAGAAGGCCTCGTTCTTCGCGACCCAGTCGTACGCCGCGGACGCCACGTGCAGCAAGACGTACGAGGTGGACCTGCACTCCACCGAACCGCTGCTGTCCGACATCACCTGGAACACGCAGCCCCGCGACTGGGAGGTCCTGCGCACCACCTCCCTGAACAGTGCGGGCGGACCCGGCTGCAAGGGCTCCACCACCCGCGGTGAGTGGGACGTACGCGACCACCTCGCCGGGAACGCCTGGCGCGGCAGCATCACCTACGGCCTCTTCGCCTCGAACGAGTCCCGGTCCACGAGCAACAACTCGTTCAAGCGGTTCACCCGCGACCGCAGCAACCTGCCCTTCCTGTACATCGAGTACAACCAGCCTCCCTACACCCCGTGGGACCTGGGCACCTTCCCCGCCCCGCAGAACGCGAACGGGAACGGCTGCGGCTGGGTCGGCGCCACGAACTACGCCGGAATGAGCATCGGCGCATGGATCGGCGACCCGCAGGAACAGGGCAACGACGCGATCTTCCAGGTGGTGGACACCGCCGGGGGCGAGGTCGCGTACAGCAGCGGCTGGATCGGAGCGGGCAACGGCACCCACTGGGTGTCCGCGCACCCGACGAACCTCACGGACGGACACACCTACTTCTGGCGCGTCCAGGGCGGTGACGGTGAGATGGCCTCCGCCTGGGCGAGCGGCTGCACCTTCAGCGTCGACACCCAGGCCCCGTCCGCACCCGTCGTCACCTCGTCCGAGTACCCGCCGTCGGGCACGCTGCCCGGTTCGGCGCGGCACATCGGGCAGGCCGGCACCTTCAAGGTGAAGTCCTCCGACACCGTCAGCGGGGTCCTGTACTACGAGTGGGCCTTCAACTCGGCGATCCCGGTGGGCGGCGCCAACCGGATCGACGCCGCGGGCGACGGCGGCGCCGCGATCCCGCTGACCCCGACGACCTGGGGCACCAACATCCTGCGCGTCCAGGCCGTCGACCGCGCGGGCAACCGCTCCCAGCAGCAGACGTACGCCTTCTACGTGCCGGACAACCCGAACGCCAAGACCACCCTCGGCGACATCACCGGCGACGAGCGCGTCGACTTCGTCGCGCCCGCCCAGAACGGCGACCTGATCGTCTACCCGACGGCCGTCGACCCGGCGGCCGGCGGCGCGATCGCCTCCGACGTGGCCAACAGCCCCGGCGGCAAGGGCTGGGGCAACGGCACCCTGACCACCCACCGCGGCGGCAACGGCATCCGCATCGACGACCTGTGGGTCCACCGCGACGGCCAGCTCAAGCTGTACCGCAACTCCCTCACCCAGGGCGGCCTCGCCGCCAACGGCGGGCTCTACTACAACGCCGCCAAGGCGCTGACCGTGCAGCGCCCCTACACGGAGGACTGCACCGTCGCCGCCACGGGCGGACCCTGCGGCACCGCGTACGTGGAGAACTGGACCCGGGTCAAGCAGCTCGTCGCCGTCGGTGACGCCCTGCCCGAGGCGGGCGTCGATCCGCGCAACGACCTGCTCACCGTGGAGAACGACGGCTCGAAGAGCTCGCTGGTGCTGTTCCAGGGCACCGGGGCGACCGGCACGCTGCGCGACCCCGTCGTGCTCGTGCTCAGCACCTCCGGCTGGGAGAACCTCTCCCTCATCGCGCCGGGCGACGCGACCGGCGACGGCCTGCCCGACCTCTGGGCCCGGGACAACAGCACCGGCGACCTCTACCAGTACGCCAACGTCGCCGGGAACCCGGCCGCGCTCGGCGACCACTCCAAGCGCACCAAGATCGGTTACGGGGTCGGCGTGGCCTCCCACCCGGTCCTGAGCTCCTCGGGCGACACCAGCGCGGACGGCACTCCCGACCTGTGGGCCCTCGACAACCGGCAGCGGCTGATCACCTGGAACGGCGTCGCCACCGCGGGCAAGGTCACCGGTTTCGGCGGCGGCCACACCATGGGCGACGCGCGCGTCCCCGCCTCCCAGTGGAAGCTGTCTGAGGGCACCGGCACCACCGCCGCCGACCTGCGCGGCCGCCACCAGGGCACCCTCAGCACGTCCGGCGCCACCTGGGCGGACGACACCGTCGCCGGCAGCGCGACGAAGGTCCTCGCCCTCGACGGCGTCTCCGGCACCGTGTCCACGGCCGGTCCCGTCGTGGACACGACCCGCAGCTTCACCGTCTCCACCTGGGCCAAGTCCGACAAGCCCGGGGTGCTCCTCGGTCAGGACGGGCTGCGGGCCAGCGGCTTCATGCTCTGGCACGATCAGGACGGCACCTGGCACTTCGCGATGTCGAAGAAGGACGACGACAACTGGGACTACGACCAGACCCTCGTCATGAACGATGCGGCCCGCGTCCAGGCGGGCGTCTGGACCCAGCTCACCGCCACCTTCGACGAGCAGACCGGTCTGATCGCGCTCTACGTCAACGGCACCCTCGCCGGGACCGGTCACCACGCCAAGGCCAACGTGTGGAAGGCCACCGGCCCCCTCGTCCTGGGCCGCTACAAGCACCAGGGCCTGCCGAACTCCTACGGGACGGGCCGGCTGAGCAACCTGGCCGTCTACAACCACTCCACCGTTCCCACGGCCGTCGGCACCACCCTGGTCTCGGCGCTCAGCGAGTCCAAGTGCGCCGACAACGAATTCGGCAGGGACACCGACGGCAACAAGATCCAGCTCTGGGACTGCAACCAGTCCAACGGCGGCGTCGCCCAGAAGTTCGACGTCACCGCCGCGGGTGAGCTCCGGATCGCCGGCAAGTGCCTGGACATCGGCGGCGGCAGCACCGCCAACGGCTCGTCCGTCATCCTGTGGCCCTGCTCGCCCGGCGCGTGGAACCAGCAGTGGCTGCCCACCGCCACCGGCGGCTTCTACAACCCGGCGTCCGGGCGCTGCCTCGACGTGGCTCAGGCCCGCATCGACAACGGGACCCCCCTCCAGCTCTGGGACTGCCACCAGGGCAACGCACAGCGCTGGACCGCCACCGGTCTCGCCTCGCCGCTGGCAGGCCCCGCCTAGCCGCGGCGCGCTGCCAGGGCCCGTCCCCCTTCCGGGGTTACCGGCAGGGGGGCGGGCCTTTCGTGTGCCGGGGGCGGGGTCAGGGAGTGGTGAGTTCGGGCGGGAGGGTCGGCGGGTTGCCCTGCGTCCAGGTGATGGTCAGGTCCGCGCGGTGGAGCCGCCAGCCGGCGCCGGTGCGCAGCAGTTCGTTGTCCGTGCGGCCGCCGGAGAGGAACAGCCCTCCGTCGCCGGCGAGTACGTGGGTGCTGAGCTGGTTGCCGCGCAGGGTCGCGCGGTCGCCGTCCACCTCGATGACGTAGTTGGATCCGAAGTGCACGGTCCGGTCGAAGAGGCTCAGGGCGGTGCGGACGTTGTCGAGGACGGCCTCGCGTCCCCGCACGTGTCCCGCGGGGGTTTCGGTGCTCGCGTCCTCGGTGAAGTACGCCGCCGCCCACGACCCGTCGAACTTGCGGTCGTCGAGGGAACGGAGATAGCGGTCGAACAGGTCGGCGATCTCGGCGCGGTCGGTCAGGGCCTGGATTTCCGTGTACAAGGTCTGGCTGTCCATGCACGTGATCCTGCTGCCTGGAGCGTGGCCGGGGCCGGACGGCAACCGGAATATGTCACAAGGCCCCACGGGACCCACGGGACCAGCCGGACCAGCGGCACCAGCAGGACTAGCGGGTCTCCGGGGCGGGTTCCGCCGCCGCGACTCCGCACCAGGGGACCGTGGCCGGGGGCCAGACCGGGCCGAGGGCTTCGCCGCGTTCCGTGGCGCCGGGGGCCACGCCGGGGATCTTCACCAGGGCCTGGGCCGCCCGGCCGCCGGCTTCCTCGCGGTCGCGGAACTCCACCGTGACGACGTAGCTTCCCGGCCCGGCGTCCGGGCGGCCCGTCACCTCGACGACGCCGACCACCCGCCGGCTCACCGGATCGACGCGGCACGCGGTGACCCGTACGTCCTGGACCACGGGGCCCGGCGGGGGCGCGGCGGGGTCCCGGTCCCCGCCGCTGGCCCACACGTACAGCCCCAGCGGGGCGAACACCAGCAGACCGGCCAGCCCCACCAGGCCGACGAGCCAGCCCTGCCACTTCAATGCCGTCGCACCCATGGGACGATCCTCCCGCCGCCCCGCCCGGCCCACCAGCACCCACGGGCCCACACAGCATTTCGAAGTGGGACCGCCTGGACACCCGACGTTCATTCAACCCGTCGCGGAATGTGGGTTTCCGCGAGCACGCTGCACCCGTGAGACGCATCCTGGGAATCGCTCTGGCGGTCCTCCTGATCGGCGGCGTGATCGCCGTCATCGTCATCGGGAGCCGCGAAGCAGAGGGCACGGCAACGAAGACCGTGCGTGGCGTCATCGGATCGGAGAAGTCCGACTTCTTCCGCGACCCTGACGTCGTCAAGGCCCTTGCCGACAAGGGCTACACCGTGAAGGCGGAGACTTCGGGCTCCTGGGCGATGGACCAACTCGCCCTCAAGGAATTCGACTTCGCCTTCCCCAGCAGCAGTGAACCCGCGCAGGAGATCGAGGCCGCGGCCGGGGTCAAGGGCGCGCAGACGACCCGGCCCTTCTTCTCCCCGCTCGTCGTCATCGCCCGGGCCGACGCGGCCCGGGTGCTCGCCGACAACGGGCTCGCGAAGATGACCGGGAAGAACTCCGGCACGCTCCTGATGGGCCCGTACCTGAAGGCCGCCGGTGAGGACCGGACCTGGCAGCAGCTGCCCGGTTCCGCCGCCCACGCGGAGCTGACCGGCACGGTGTTCATCAAGACCACCGACCCCGCCACCTCGAACTCCGGCGCCCTGTTCATCGCCGCCACCTCCAACGTCGCCAACGGCAACAGTGTGGTCGCCGACGACGCGGGGATCGCCCGGACCGCACCGCTGCTGCGCAAGCTGATCTCCGTACAGGGCGCGCTGGAGCAGAGCACCGACGACCCCTTCCGGGCGTTCATCAGCGGCAGCGGCGAACCGCTGATCCTGGCGTACGAATCGCAGGTGGCCTCGCTGCTGCTGCAGAAGCAGGCGGTGGGGGGAGCCGCCGACATGGTCGTGCTCTACCCGGACACCACCGTCAACTCCCCGCACACCTTCGTGCCGATCAGCGAGGGGGCCCGGGAGCTCGGCACGCTCCTGGCCACCGACCCGAAGCTGCGCGGGCTGACGGTGCGCCACGGTTTCCGCCCGCAGGAGGGCGTGGCCGAGTTCACCGCGGCGACCGCGCCGCACTCCGGCTACCTCAACCCGGGGCTGACCGGCATCCGGCAGGTCGGCGCACCGACCGTCAAGGTCCTGATGGCGCTGGCCGCCCGCGCCAAGGGCCAGGGGGACACGCCATGACACTGACACCGCCCGAGAACGGCCCGCTCGTCCTCACCGCGCCCGGGCCCGTCGCCCCCGTCCGCCGGGAACAGGCGGCCGGTCTCGTCCCGTTGCAGGACGGCGTCCGCGAGGAGATGACCCGCCGGGCCGGGGAGTACGTCGGTTCGCTCGCCGCGATCGACGCCCGCTCCCCCGAGTTCGCGCAGCGGATCGGGGAGATCGCCGGCCTCGGCTCCGCCGACGTCCGCAGCGCCGCGCAGCAGTCGAACCGGATGCTGGAGCGGGCCGTGCGCTCGCTCGGTTCGGACGGCGGCGGCGACGCCCAGGCCCGGGTCGCGTCTTCCTTGGTGGAGCTGCGCCGCACCGTGGAGGACCTCGACCCGCGGGACGCGCCCGCGAAGGGGGCCCGCCGGCTGCTGTCGCGGCTGCCGGGCGGCAACAGGCTGCGGGACCACGTGGCCCGGTACGCCTCCTCGCAGGCGACGCTCAACCGGATCGTCGGGGCGCTGCGCGGCGGCCAGGACGAGCTGCGCCGTGACAACGCGGCCCTGCACACGGAGCGGGCCCGGCTCTGGGAGACGATGGGCAAGCTCCAGGAGTACGCGGTGCTCACCGAGGCCCTGGACGCGGCCGTCGAGCAGCGGATCGCCGAGGCCGGGCACACGGATCCGCAGGCGGCCGACGTGCTGCGGGCGGACGTGCTGTTCCCGGTGCGGCAGAAGCACCAGGACCTGCTGACCCAGCTGGCGGTGTGCGCGCAGGGTTATCTGGCGATGGACGTGGTGCGGCGCAACAACGACGAGCTGATCAAGGGCGTGGACCGGGCCGCGACGACGACCGTCTCGGCGCTGCGGATCGCGGTGATGCTGGCTTCGGCGCTGGACCACCAGCGCCAGGTCACCGAGCAGGTCAACGCGCTGCGGGGGACCACCGAGGACCTGATCCGGGGCAACGCGGAGATGCTGGCGACGCAGAGCGGGGAGATCCAGCGGATCGCGGCGGATCCGGCGGTCGGGGCGGAGACGCTGCGGACGGCCTTCGCGCAGATCTACAAGACGCTCGACGCGATCGACTCCTTCAAGGTGCAGGCGACCGAGAACATGGCCGCGACGGTGGAGTCCCTGACCGGGGAGCTGCGGTCGGCGTCGGCGTACCTGTCCCGTACCCGTACGACGAGCGCCCTGGAAGGCGGAGAACGATGAGCCCCCGAGCGGGACACCTGCGCGCGGCGCGCCTGCGCGGACGGGCGGCGGCGGCGGTGGCGCTCGCGGCGGCCCTGCTGGGGGCCTCGGCCTGTACCTCCGGGGATTCCTCCGGGGGGCCGGGCGGGTCCGGGGGGCCGCAGCGGACGGAGTACAAGGAGGGCCGGCTGCGGGTGCTGGCGTCCAGTGAGCTCGGTGACATGGAGCCGGTGCTGAAGGCGGCGAAGGCCGCGACCGGGGTGTCGGTGGAGTTCACCTGGTCGGGGACCCTCGACGCGGTCGAGCAGGTCGCGTCGGGTAAGGCGGACGGGCGGTACGACGCGATCTGGCTGTCGTCCAACGACTATCTGCGGCTGCGGCCGGAGGCGGCCGCGAAGCTCGCCAACGAGACGCCGGTGATGTCCTCGCCGGTGGCGGTCGGGGTGAAGCCGCAGGCGCTGGCCCGGCTGGGGTGGAAGCCGCAGGAGGTGACCTGGTCGGCGGTCGAGGAGGCGGTGGCCGCAGGGAAGCTGACGTACGGGATGACGGATCCGGTGCGTTCCAACTCCGGTTTCTCCGCGCTGGTGTCGGTGGCTTCCGGGCTGTCGGGGGCGCAGGCGGCGCTGACGGAGGAGAACGTGCGGGCGGCGCGGCCGCGGCTGAAGGGGTTCTTCAACGGGCAGAAGCTGACGTCGGGTTCCTCGGGCTGGCTGGTGACGGCCTATCAGAAGCGCGACGACGTGGACGCGCTGGTGAACTACGAGTCGGTGCTGATGTCCATGAACGACCGGGCTAAGGAGCCGCTGACGGTGATCCGGCCGAAGGACGGGGTGGTCACGGCGCACTATCCGCTGACGCTGCTGACCTCGGCCCCGGAGGGGGCGCGGGAGTCGGGCCGGGCGCTGACGGAGTACCTGCGGGGTGCCGGGGCGCAGAAGGCGATCACCGAGGGGACGTTCCGGCGTCCGGTGGCGGCCGGGGTGGCTCCGGCGGCGGGGCTGGACGCCTCGGTGCGGCGGGAGCTGCCCTTCCCCGGTTCGCGGGCGGTCGCGGACGGGCTGCTGGCCTCGTACGAGAACGAGCTGCGGCGGCCGTCGCGGACGGTGTACGTACTGGACACCTCGGGGTCGATGGCGGAGGGTGACCGGATCGGGCGGCTGAAGTCGGCGCTCACCGACCTTACGGGGACGGGGAGTTCGGGAACCGGGGAGAGATTCCGGGACCGCGAGGAGGTGACGCTGCTGCCCTTCGGTGACAAGGTGAAGAAGGTGTTGACGCACGTCGTCGAGCCGGGTGGTCCGGGGGCTTCCCTGGAGGCGATCCGCGGTGACGTGGCGTCCCTCCGGCCGGAGGGGGGCACGGCCGTGTACGGCAGTCTGAAGGCCGCGTACCAGCACCTGGGGCAGGGGAACGCGGACGCGTTCACCTCGATCGTCCTGATGACGGACGGGCAGAGCGGGGACAAGGTGCAGGACTTCGACTCCTTCTACGCCGGGCTTCCGGAAGGCCAGCGGCACACGCCGGTCTTCGCGGTGCTGTTCGGCGACTCGGACCGCAAGGAACTGACCCACATCACGGAGCTGACCGGCGGGCGGCTGTTCGACGCGACCGACGGGAACGGCTCGCTCGACGGCGCCTTCGAGGAGATCCGTGGCTACCAGTAGGGTCCTCGGCTACCTGGAGTCGAAGAAGAACCTGGCCGGTTCGGCCTGCGGGGTGCTGGGGGTGGGGCTCGCCCTGGCCGGGGCGGCCGGCGCGTACTGGCCGGTGGTGGTCGCCGGGCTGTACGGGGCGGGGGCCCTGATCGCCCCGCCGGAGCGGGTGCCGCTGCCGCCGGTCCCGGATCCGGCCGAGCAGCTGGGGGTGCTGCGGGAGGACTTCGGGCGGCTGCGGGAGTACCTGGCGGAGGTCGAGCTGCCGGCGGAGGCCGGGGCGAAGCTGGGCGAGCTGACGGAGCTGTACGGGGCGCTGCTGGCGCCGGGGTGGGTGACCGACGTGCTGGCGGGTGATCCGGAGGCGGTGCACGCGCTGTCGCGGGCGATCCGCGGGGACGTGCCGGAGTGCGTGGACACGTACAGCCGGACGCGGTGGTGGACGCGGCTGGCGGCGGGCGGCGAGCCGCCGGAACGGCATCTGGAGCGGCAGGTGTCGGTGCTGTACGACGAGGCGGAACGCCTGACGGCGGACCTCCGCGAAGCAGAGGCCCGCCGTCAGCAGACGCACACGACCTATCTGGAAGAGCGCGGACGCTCCTGACAGACCAGACGGGTCGGTGTGCAGCGGTGGGAACCGCTTGGTCGGGGGCTCCCACGTTCGTCGGCCCCGGCAGTGGCGGGGCGGGCGGGTCAGCCCAGGCGCTCGACGAGCGCGTGGTACTGGTCCCACAGTTCCTTCGGGGTGTGGTCGCCGTAGGTGTTCAGGTGCTCGGGGACCAGGGCGGCCTCCTCGCGCCAGACCTCCTTGTCGACGGTGAGGAGGAAGTCGAGGTCGGCGGCCGGCAGGTCCAGGCCGTCGAGGTCGAGGGAGTCCTTGGTCGGCAGGATGCCGATGGGGGTCTCGACGCCTTCGGCGGTGCCTTCGAGGCGGCCGACGATCCACTTCAGGACGCGGCTGTTCTCGCCGAAGCCGGGCCACACGAACTTGCCCGCGTCGTTCTTGCGGAACCAGTTCACGTAGTAGATCTTCGGGAGCTTGGCCTGGTCCTTGTCGGCGGCGACCTTCACCCAGTGGGCCATGTAGTCGCCCATGTTGTAGCCGCAGAACGGCAGCATGGCGAAGGGGTCGCGGCGCAGTTCGCCGACCTTGCCCTCGGCGGCGGCGGTCTTCTCGGAGGCGATGTTCGAGCCGATGAAGACGCCGTGGTTCCAGTCGAAGGACTCGGTGACCAGCGGGACGGCGGAGGCGCGGCGGCCGCCGAAGAGGATCGCGGAGATCGGGACGCCCTTGGGGTCCTCCCACTCGGGGGCGATCGTCGGGCACTGGGAGGCCGGGACGGCGAAGCGGGCGTTGGGGTGGGCCGCCGGGGTCGGGGACTCCGGGGTCCAGTCGTCGCCCTTCCAGTCGGTGAGGTGGGCGGGCGACTCCTCGGTCATGCCCTCCCACCACACGTCGCCGTCGTCGGTGAGCGCGACGTTGGTGAAGACGGTGTTGGCGTACATCGTCTTCATGGCGTTGGCGTTGGTGTGCTCGCCGGTGCCGGGGGCGACGCCGAAGAAGCCGGCCTCGGGGTTGATCGCGTAGAGGCGGCCGTCCTCGCCGAAGCGCATCCAGGCGATGTCGTCACCGACGGTCTCGACGGTCCAGCCGGGGATCGTGGGCTCCAGCATGGCGAGGTTCGTCTTGCCGCAGGCGGAGGGGAAGGCGGCGGCGATGTACTTCGGGCCGGCGGCCTCGCCCTGCGGCGGGGTGAGCTTGAGGATCAGCATGTGCTCGGCGAGCCAGCCCTCGTCGCGGGCCATGACGGACGCGATGCGCAGGGCGTAGCACTTCTTGCCGAGGAGGGCGTTGCCGCCGTAGCCGGAGCCGTAGGACCAGATCTCGCGGGTCTCGGGGAAGTGCGAGATGTACTTGGTGGTGTTGCAGGGCCACGGCACGTCTTCCTGGCCCTCGGCGAGCGGAGCGCCGAGGGTGTGGACGGCCTTGACGAAGAAGCCGTCGGTGCCGAGTTCGTCGAGGACGGCCTTGCCCATGCGGGTCATGGTGCGCATGGCGACGGCGACGTAGGCGGAGTCGGTGATCTCGACGCCGATCGCGGAGAGCTCGGAGCCGAGGGGGCCCATGCAGAAGGGGACGACGTACATCGTGCGGCCCTTCATGGAGCCGCGGAAGATGCCCTGTTCGCCCGCGAAGATGTCCTTCATCTCCGCCGGGGCCTTCCAGTGGTTGGTCGGGCCCGCGTCCTCCTCCTTCTCGGAGCAGATGAAGGTCCGGTCCTCGACGCGCGCGACGTCGGAGGGGTCGGAGGCGGCGTAGTACGAGTTCGGGCGCTTGGTCTCGTCGAGCTTCGTGAACGTGCCCTTGGTGACGAGCTCCTCGCACAGGCGCTCGTACTCGGCCTCGGACCCGTCGCACCAGACGACGCGGTCCGGCTGGGTCAGGGCGGCGATCTCGTCCACCCAGGAGATCAGTTCCTGGTGAGTCGTCGGGATGGAAGTGGGAGCCGCGTTGTCGCGCGCCACGATTGCTCCTTGTTGAGGGGTTTGTTTGGTGTTGCCCCGTGGGGGCTGCGACCCGGACGCTTCGCGCTCCGCTCATCCGGTGCCGACCGCACTCATCTGATCATCCGGTGCATGTGCCCATATGTCCAGGGGGCCTCTCACGTGAGCATCGCCACGTCCGTCAATCTTCCGTAAAGAGGACTGACGGAAACCTACGGACCCGTAGGTAGCATGTTGGCCATGACTTCTGACGCCGCCGTCCCGGCCGCCGAGCCCGCTCCGGCCGTCAAGGCCGCCCCGGACTCGACGGCCTCCCCGGTCGCCCAGGCCGCGGAGGCCGTCGAGTCCGCCCTGGAAGCCAAGCCGCTGCTGCGCGGCTGGCTCCACCTGGGCATGTTCCCCGCCGTGATCGTCGCGGGCCTCGTACTGATGGCCTTCACCGACACGACCGAGGCGCGCGTCGCCTGCGGGGTGTACATCCTCACGGCCTGCCTGCTCTTCGGCGTCAGCGCCGTCTACCACCGCGGCACCTGGGGCCCGCGCGGCGAGGCCATCCTGCGCCGCCTCGACCACGCCAACATCTTCCTGATCATCGCGGGCACCTACACCCCGCTCACCGTCCTGCTGCTGCCCCCGTCCACCGGGCGGACCCTGCTGTGGGCGGTGTGGATCGCGGCCGCGGCCGGCATCGCCTTCCGCGTCTTCTGGGTCGGCGCCCCGCGCTGGCTCTACACCCCCTGCTACATCGCCATGGGCTGGGCCGCCGTCTTCTTCCTCCCGGACTTCATGCGCACCGGCGGCATCGCCGTCCTCGTCCTGGTGATCGTGGGCGGGCTGCTCTACAGCGTCGGCGGCGTCATCTACGGCATGAAGCGCCCCAACCCCTCCCCGCGCTTCTTCGGCTTCCACGAGGTCTTCCACTCGCTGACCCTGGCCGCCTTCGTCGCCCACTACGTCGGCATCTCCCTGGCCGCCTACCAGCACTGACGCCCGACGGCGCGTACGACTCCGGCCCCCGGCAGCACGCCGGGGGCCGGAGCCGTTCAGCAGGTGTGACCGTCCCCGTCCTGGTCGAGGCGCAGCGGGTCGCTGCCGTTGACCTTCATGCGTTTCGGGTACCGGTGGGAGGCCAGCCACTCGCAGCGGGCCTTCGTCGTCGGTTTCACCTCCGCCGGGAACCGGGTCGGTACGCACACACTGGCCGTTCCGTAGTGCCGGTCGCAGCCGGCCACGCTCGGCGCGACGGGCACCGAGTCCCGCCGGGCGGGGTTCTTCTTCGGGGCGCCGAGCTCGTTCGCGAAGGTGTGCTCGTGCGCGGCGGGCTGTTCCCCGCGGGCCGCGAGCGCCGGGGCGCCGCCCAGGTGGACCCAGGTCGCCACCGAGGGGACGCCGGCCGCGTCGACGCCGAAGAGCATGTACCAGCCGGGCGGCGCCAGGTTGGGGTTGCTGGTGACGTTGAGGTCGACGGTGGTGCCGTTGACCACGGTCATGGGCAGGTCCACGAACCGCTGGTTCGGGTCGGAGGAGTGGGTGACCGCGGCCGGGCGGATCAGTTCCGCCTTGGCGATGGGCCGGTCGACGGTGATCCGCTGCGTGTCCCCGTACACCCACTGCGTGTCGATCACCGAAGTGAGCCGCGGGCGCGGCCCCTTGAAGAGGTAGGGCGGGGTGTAGACCGAGACGGCGTGGTTGTACGTGCCGTTGCCGGGGTTGTCGCCGACGGACATGACGCGGCCGTCGGGCAGCAGGAACGCGCCCGAGTGGTACGTGCGCGGGATCGGGTCGGCGGCCAGGCCCGCCTGGTAGGTGTTGTTCGTGGGGTCGAAGAAGGAGGCCTCGAAGACCGGGTCGGCCCGGTCGTGGAGGCCGCCGCCGGTCTCCAGCACCTTCCCGTCGGGCAGCAGTACGGCGGACACGTACATCTTGCCTTCGGCTCCGGTCTGCGGGCGCTTGCCCGCGCCGGTGTCGACGAGGCCCTGCGGGAGGTCGGGGCCCGCGGTGTAGGCGGGAGCGGGCTGCTTGAGGTCGATGATGTCGGTGAGCCGGTTGGCGGCCGGGTTGGTCTCGTTGTTGCCGCCGCCGACGGTGAGGACCCGCTGGTCCTGGGCGGGGGGCAGCAGGACGCTCGCCGACTCGTCGCGCTGGTCCTTGTTGCGCAGGCCGGGCACGTCGGTGATGGTGTTGGCGTCGTAGTCGTAGACGGAGGCGCCGGTGCCGGGGGTGCCGTTGCCGAAGGTGTGGCTGCCCGAGTAGAAGAGCCGGCCGTCCTGCATGAGGATCATCGACGGGTACAGGCCCCAGTACGACCAGGTCTGGTTGACCTGGTTCATCGGCAGCCACTTGTGCTGCGCGGCCGAGAACTTCTCCGCGGTGACGTTGCCCGTGGAGTCCTCCTTGAGGCCGCCGAAGGAGATGACGTCACCGTTGCCGAGGACGGTGGCGGACGGGTACCAGTGGCCGCCGTTCATGTCGTTGGTCTTCGTGTACTGCTCGGTCGCCGGGTCGAAGACGTAACTGTCCTTCAGGCCCTGGTAGCCGACCGTGCCGTCCGCGGAGGGGTATCCCTTGTTGCCGCTCATCACGAGCACCCGGCCGTCCGACAGCTGCACGTGCCCGGAGCAGAACATGTCCACGGGCGTCGGGACGGTCTTGAAGGTGCCGGCCACCGGGTCGTACACGGCGGAGGTGAAGGTCCCCGCGTTGAACTGGGCGATGTCGTTGCCGGAGCCCGCGATCAGCAGCACCTTGCCGTTCTTCAGGACGACGGCGTGCATCGAACGCACCGGGTTCTGCGCCGGTATCACCTCCCACGCGCCCTTCGCGCACTGCTCGGCCGTCCCCGTACAGGCCGGCTGGGGCGGGACGGCGCCGACCTCCTCCAGCGCGTAGTCGTCGGTGGTCAGGGAGCCCACCCCGTACACGGACAGCCCCCACGCGATCTTGTCGGTGTTCGGCGGGACGGCGGGCGTACGGACCTCCGTGCGCGCCCACGCGGCGCTGACCGGCGGATTCTGCAGGTCGGTCCAGTACTGCCAGCCGGCGGTGGTGTCGTGCCGGAAGACGGTCACCGACACGTCCGGGGTGTTCGACTTGTACCAGGCGGACAGGTCGTACTGGCGGCCCGGCACGACGGTGGGGGCGCAGGTGGTGTTCTCGGTGACCAGCGCCTTGCGGTCGCCGTCCACGCGGCGGGTGAGGGAGACCTTCATCGCCTTGGTGCCGGTGTGCGCGTCGGCGACGGTGGCGAAGGTGAAGTCGTTGTCGCCCCAGCCCGATTTGGACCAGCAGGACGGCATGTCGGAGCCGGCCGCGCCGGCCGTCTCGAACCCGGGATTGCTGAGCAGGTTGGGCGGTCCGGCCGTGGCCTGCTGCGGTGCGGTGAGCAGCAGGCCCGCGGTCATCGCCCCGACGGCGAGCAGGGCGGCCCGGCGCCCTGCCCTCCGGCGGATCTTCCTTCGCATGAGGGGTGTCCTTTCGGTGCGGCTCAGCTCCTGGTGACGGTCGCCGCGCGGGAGCCGCGCGGCAGGTAGACGAGCGCTTCGGTGGCGGCGAAGCGCAGGACGAAGGTGGTGACGAGGGCCAGGGCGGTGGCGGGCAGGACGTCCAGGCCGAGCCGTCCGACGAAGAGCGCGATCAGCGGGATGCGCAGCAGCAGGTCGGCGTTGGCGAGGAGCGCGAAGCGGCCGAGCCGGTCGGCCCAGTGGCGGTGGCGGCGGTCGCGGAAGAGGAGCTGTTCGATGAGGAGGAAGTTCCACAGGACCCCGGCCTGGTTGGCGACGATCTCGGCCGGGAGGTAGTGCATCCCGGCGTGGGTCAGCAGCCACAGCGCGAGCAGGTTGGGGACGAACCCGGAGAGCCCGATCAGACCGAAGCCGATCATCCGGGCGAGCGGGGCCGCCGAGCGCAGGGCGGCCAGGTGCGTGAGGAACCGCAGGCCCTCGCGGGCGGTGGACTTGGACTCCCCCGCGTACCGGTCCTGGAACACGAAGGGCACCTCGGCGGTCCGTGCCGGGCGGCAGCGGACGGCGAGCTCCAGCAGGATCTTGTAGCCGAGGGGGCGCAGGGCGTCGGCGGTCACGGCCGTGCGGCGCATCGCGAAGAAGCCGCTCATGGGGTCGCTGATCCCGTGCAGGGCGCGCGGGAAGAGGCCCTTGGCCAGCCACGTCGCGCCCCGGGACACGGCGACGCGGTAGCCGCCGGCGAGCCCGGCCCGGCTGCCGCCGCTGATGTAGCGGGAGGCGACGACGAGGTCGGCGCCGGTGCGGGTGCCCTCGCCGACGAGTTCGGGGACCAGGTGCGGCGGGTGCTGGAGGTCGGCGTCCATGACGACGATCCAGTCCGAGCCGGACCGTTGGATCCCTTCGACGACGGCTCCGCCGAGGCCGCCGTCCGGGCGCTCGCGGTGCAGGACGGTGACGGGGAAGGGACAGCCGGCGGCGGCCTTCTCGATGACGGCGGGGGTGTCGTCGGTGGAGTCGTCGACGAACAGCACCTCGCAGGGCGGACGGGCGGGCAGGGAGGCCGTGAGTCGTCTCAGGAGTTCCGCGACGTTCCCGGACTCGTTGAACGTCGGGATGATCAGGGTGACGCTGCCGGTCCCGCACGCCCGTGGGGCCGGGGCCTCCGCGTCATCCGGAACGTGCGGGGCGTCCAGGGCGTGCGGGGGCCACAGGTCCTCGCTCATGGTGGTTCAGCTCCCACTCTCGCGGTCGGTGCGACGGATCTCGATGCGGTCCTCGCCCGTACCGAAGACGGCCACCGCGGTCGAGTGCTCCAGTGCAGCCTTCACGGTGGGCAGGTCCGTGGCGTCACGACGCACGGTCGGCGAGGAGACGACGTAGTCGATGTCCCGCCAGCCGCGCGGCAGGGTCTTGGTGACGGCCGGGTCGAGGTCCGCCTTGTAGAACCAGATGGCGCCCGGTCCGGGTTCAAATCCGTGGTGAACAGCGTCGAGCCAGAGCGCGTCGTCGACGAGGACGCGGGTGTTCGCCGGGTCGGCGACCTCGCTGCCGAGCCAGGCGGCGGCCTGCCGGTAGGGGGCGTTGGCGTCGACGGTCAGCGCGGTGCGGTTGCCCTCGTACCAGCGCGGCAGGACGTAGAGCGCCGCGGCCGCGGCGAGTACGCCGACCAGCGCCCGGCGCGCGTACACCCGTGCCCGCCGCTCGCCCGGTGCGCGGCGGCGGCGCAGGACGGCGTGGGTGACGCTGGCCGCGGCGGCGGCGAGGACCAGGGCGAGGAACGGCAGGGCCTGGATCACGTACATCGCGGGCAGGTAGCCCGAGGGCCGCATCGCGACGGCCGCGAGGATCACGGCGGCCAGGGCGGGGCCGGCCAGCGCGCGGGCGGTGACCGACCAGCGGGTGGTGACCAGCAGCAGGACCGCGCCGGCCAGTCCGCCGAGCGGCAGGACGGTGTCGTAGTAGAGCCAGGACCGGAAGACGCCGTGCGAACCGGAACCGGGGTCGAGGATGAAGCCGGAGCCGGGGCGGCCCATCTGGTAGGTGATGCCGTCGATCAGGGAGACGTGCCCGGCGCCGGGCAGCAGCTCGCCGTTGAGGAGGGCGAACAGCGGGTACGAGAGCCCTATCAGGGCGCAGGCGGTGACCGCTCCGGTGACGGCGAACTTGCGGGTGTCGCGGTGGCTGTGACGCCACATCGTCACCAGCAGCGCCGGGAGCACCACCAGCATCGTCTCCTTGGTCAGGACTGCGGTGGCGGCCGCCAGTCCCGACCCGAAGTGGTGCCACAGGTGGCGGCTGGGGGACGCGGCGAGGCAGAAGGCCAGCAGCATCCACAGGACGGCGAGGTTGTCGAGGAAGATCTCCCGCTGGAGCACCACGGAGAGCGGGGACAGCCCGAACAGCCCCATCGCCAGTCCGGCCGCCCAGCGCGGCAGCCACAGGCGGCGGGCGAGGACGTAGATCAGCACGGAGCTCGCCGCGGAGACGGCGAGCATCGAGAACCGCATCGGCGCGACGGTCATCGACCCGGGGACGAAGAGGGACGGCAGGTAGGTCAGTCCCGCGACCTGGATCCAGCCCAGCGGCGGGTGGTCGTACCAGTACGTGTAGTGCGCGAGGCCCTCGCCCTGCTGGACGGCCCACGCCTGGGCGAGGTACGTGCCCTCGTCGTCGCTCAGGGTCGGGAAGTTGGTGATGTTCCAGCCCTGGACGAGGACGATCGCCAGCAGCAGGGTCCCGCAGAGCAGCAGATCGGGCCGCGAGGAGCGGAAGCGGACGAGCGGGCGGGCCGGGGCGGGCGGCCGGACTCCCAGGCCGCCGCGGCTGCGCTGGGCGGGGACGCGCGGCGGGGCGGCGGCGGTCGCGGTGGTGGCGGCGGTCGTGGCGGTGGCGGTTCCGGGCGCGGGCGCGGTGCCGGCCGCGCCGGGCTGGGGATCAGTGGCCGTGGGCAGGGTGGCGGTCACTGGTGGCTGTCCTCTCGGATCGCGGTGGAAGCCGTCGCCCCGGTGAGGTGGGCGCCGGTGTGGCTGGTCAGTTCCCACTCGTTGCGGCCGCGCTGCTCGCGCCATACCGCGCGGATCGCGGCGCCGGCCAGCATCACCTGGTAGAACGGGCCGCCGACGACGAGCTTGAGGTAGTGCACGAACCGCACGCGCAGGCCGTACTGACGGCCGAAGTCGTGCAGGCCGACGATCTCGAACACGAAGGTCACCATCGCCGTGATCATGGGGAGGAAGGTGATGATGGCGACCCCGACCGGTACGTCGAGCAGGACCGCCACGGCGAAGTTCACCGGGATGATCACCCCGGAAGCCGCCTGCATGAACGGCGTCATCAGCGTGTAGCGGGCCAGCCAGCGCTGCCCGCGCCCGGGCAGCTGCTGCCAGTCCTTCTTCCGGTACACCTGGAGGAAGCCCTGGTTCCAGCGGGTCCGCTGCTTGAGCAGGCTCATCAGCGAGCCCGGGGTCTCCTCCCGGGTGACCATGTCGGAGTCGTACGCGACGACGACCTTCTTGCCGACCGAGGACAGCCGCACGCCCAGGTCGCAGTCCTCGGCGAGGCAGTTCTGGTCCCAGCCCCCCGCCTCGCGCAGCACCTCGGTCCGCACGAAGACCGTGTTGCCGCCGAGCGGTATGAAGCCCTTCTCGGCGTGCAGGTGCAGCCGGGAACGGAACCAGAAGAAGTACTCCAGGCAGTTGCGCAGGCTGTACCAGCTGGAGTGGAAGTTGATGAGCTGGACCCCGCCCTGGACCACGTCCGCCCCGGTGGCCCGGAAGGCGTGGTCCACGTGCGAGAGCAGCTCCGGATGGACCTGGTCCTCGGCGTCGAAGACGCCGACGACGTCGCCCCGGCAGTGCGGCAGGGCGGTGTTGAGGGCCTTCGGCTTGTTCTTCGTCTCGTGGTGGTCGACGACGACGCGCACGCGGCCCGGCGCCCCGGCCGCGGCCCGCTCGGCGACCGCCGCCGTCTCCGGGTCGTCGTGGCCGACGATCACGATGATCTCGTAGTCGGCGTGGCCCGATTCGAGCAGCCGGTCGATGGTGTGTTCCAGGACGGCCTGTTCGTGACGGGCCGGCAGCAGCAGCGAGAACGCCAGCCGGCCGCCGCCGTCGGGCCGGTCGAAGCGCGTAGAGGCCAGCGTTTCCGGCGTGCGCCACGCGTGCATCTGCCACCACAGGGTGAACGCGGCCATCCAGAAGAGCGCCAGTGAAATGGCAGAAATGAACACAGACGTGTACAAACTGTCCCCCACAGACATGCCGCAACCCCAGGCGGCGATCGGAACCCCCGGAGGCGACGCGCGGGCCCCCCGGCCCACCGCCTCCGCTTCCCCCTGTCGCGCACCCCCCAGTGCGCGGTCTCGGTTTCTCCCGAAGCCATGAGATTAGGCAGGGAAGATGAAGCGGAGGCACTGCCCAGATAAAAACCACGTTTCCGAGTTGATGTATGCCAACCGGAATTGACGGTACTCCGGGTACTTCAGGGACGAACCGTGCCCAACTGCTCGGCCAGCTCGACCGGTTCGGTCGTAGGCCGCGCGCAGACGAAGTGGCGGCACACGTACGCCGTCGGAAGGTCGTGCACCAGTGTGCGCTCGGCCAGAAGGGGGAACTCGCCTCCGCTGCCGTCCGCCGCGCGCGGCGGACCGACCGCCACCACCGCCCCGGGAGCCGTCCCCAGCAACGCCGTCCGGTGCAGCGCGGCCCGCGCCGGATCCTCCGGATGACCCACGACGGCCACCTCGCGCGGCCCGTCGACGAGCGCCTCGGCGACCGCCAGACCGTGCCCGATGAAGCGCGGGGCGCGCGGCCCGAGCGCGTGCACCACCCCGAGCGCCCGCTCGGCCGCCGTGCGGTGGGGCTCCGAACCGGTGTGCGCGGCGTACGACAGCAGCGCCCCGGCGGCGGCCGTCCAGCCGGACGGCGCCGCCGTGTCGGTGGGATCCTGCGGCCGCCGGATGAGCTGCTCGGCGTCGTGCGCGGTGTCGTACAGCGAACCGTCCTCGGCGGTGAACCGGGCCATGACCAGGTCGACGAGGAAGCCGGCGAATTCCAGCCACACCCCCTCGCCCGTCACGGCGGCCAGCGCCAGGAAGCCCTCGGCGACGTCCCCGTAGTCCTCCAGCACCCCGGCGTTCGGACCGACCCGCCCGTCCCGGCTGGTGCGGGCCAGGCGGGCCTTGCCGTCCATGTGGACCCGTACGAGCAGGTCCGCGGCCTCGGTGGCCCGCTCGACCAGGTCCGGGCGCTCGAAGTACGCCCCGCACTCGGCGAGCGCGGCGACCGCGAGACCGTTCCAGGCGGCCACGACCTTGTCGTCCCGCCCGGGCGCGGGCCGGCCGGCGCGGGCGGCCAGCAGCCGCTCCTTGATCCCGGCGAGCCGCTCGGCGTCCAGGGCCGGGCCCTCCTGCGGCAGCTGGAGGACCGACGTCCCGTGCTCGAAGGTGCCCTCCTCGGTCACCCCGAAGTACGCCTGCGCCAGCGCCCCGTCCTCCGCGCCGAGCACCTCGGCCAGCTGCGCGGGCGTCCACGCGTAGTACGCCCCCTCGACGTGCTCGCCGCTGACCGGGTCCTCGCTGTCGGCGTCGAGGGCGGAGGCGAAACCGCCCTGGTCGGTGCGCAGTTCGCGGACCATGAAGTCGGCGGTCTCCAACGCGACCCGCCGGGCGAGATCGGACCCGGTGGCCCGCCACAGGTGCGCGTAGACCCGGCAGAGCAGCGCGTTGTCGTACAGCATCTTCTCGAAATGGGGCACGACCCACTCGCGGTCCACGGAGTACCGCGCGAACCCGCCGCCGAGCTGGTCGTAGATGCCGCCCCGGGCCATGGCCTCGCAGGTGTCGGCGGCCATCTGCAGGGCGCCCTCGGAACCCGTACGGGCGTGGTGGCGCAGCAGGAACTCCAGCACCATCGACGGCGGGAACTTCGGCGCGCCCCCGAACCCGCCGCGCGCGGCGTCGTAGTCGCGGGTCAGGCCGAGCAGGGCGTGCGCGAGCTCCTCGGGACCGGGCGTGCCGGCCTTCCCGTAGTCCAGCTGACGGCCGGCCAGGTCCCGTACGATCCGCTGCGCGACCTCGGCGACCTCCTCGGGCCGCCCGACCCACGCGGTCCGCACCCCTTCGAGCACCTGCATGAAGGAGGGCATCCCGTGGCGGGGCTCGGGCGGGAAGTAGGTGCCGAAGTAGAAGGGTTCGGCGTCGGCGGTGAGGAACACGGACATGGGCCAGCCGCCCTGCCCGGTCGCGGCCTGCACGGCCTCCATGTAGACGGCGTCGATGTCGGGGCGCTCTTCGCGGTCGACCTTGACGTTCACGAAGTGCTCGTTCATGTACGCGGCGGTCAGCTCGTCCTCGAAGCTTTCGGTGGCGAGAACATGACACCAGTGGCAGCTCGAATACCCGACGCTCAGGAACACGGGAACGCCCCGCTCCCGCGCCTCCGCAAAGGCCTCCGGCGACCACGGCCACCAGTCCACGGGGTTGCCGGCGTGCTGGAGCAGGTACGGCGAGGTCTCGTTCGCGAGGCGGTTCGGCATGGGCCCATCCTGCCGCACCGCTCGGTCCGTGCCTCGTTACGGGGCCGTCGGGCCGCCGGTGCGACCTTGATCCGATCGGCCCATTTCCACACCGGCACCCCACGGGAGCGGTCCCGGCTCCGGCCCCCCTTCCGCCCCGGCTCGATCACGGGGCGGGTGAAGACCGAAGCCGGGTGCGAACGGGTCCGATGTGATCGCCCCGGCGTCAACTCCCTCTGAACTAGCTCAGATTCACTCGCGCTCCCGACCGTCCCGCAGGACACTTGGCGCACGTTTGCGGAGCTCTGCGAGGAGGATGCCGATGCGGGACAGCCATCGTGTCGAGGCCGAGGGTCTGCTGGCCCGGGCCGTCGACGAGGAGGCCCGGCGCGGCGTGGCGGGCTCGCCCGTTTCCGCCGCCGACCGGGAGGCGCTGCTGCGGCGCGGGCTGGAGGCCCTGGACGGGCTCGCGGCCGTGGCGGGCGAGGAGTACGCGGCGTACGTCCGGGCGCTGGACGAGGCCGCGGCCGGGCAGCGGACCCTCGGAGAGGCCTTCCGGAGCGGGAGCACCTCGACGGCCCTGCTCGTGACGGCGGTCGCCGCGGTCGCGGCGGCGGGCGCGGACCTGGCCCTCGGCGTTCCCTCCGGGACGGCGCTCGGGGCCGGACTCGTCGTGGGCGTCGCGGGGGCGGCCACGACCGTGGCGAAGGTGACCGCGGTGCACGTCCCGGCCGCGAACCGGCGGGCCGGGGCCGCGGGCCGCCCGGGCGGCCCCGAACAGCTGCGTCTGCAATGGCTGTCGGCGCTGGAGGTGCGCGGCATACGTCCCTTCCTGGAGCACCAGCGCGCCCTGGCGACGGCGGTACGGATCCCCCCGCGCGCCGGAGCCGGGGCCGACGGCGGGGTGGGCGCCGGTGCCGGAGACCCGGGCGGGAACGGCAACGGGCTCGGGGCCGGTGCCGGGGCCGGTGCCGGGGCCGGTGCCGGTACCCGGACGGCGGGCGGGAGCGGGAGCGGTAACGGGAACGGGCTCGGCCCGGGCGGTTCCGCCGGAACCGGACCTGGGGCGGCGGCCGGGGCGGGCGGAACCTCCCCCGCCGGGGCCGGAGTCGGGCGCGGTGGGGCGGGGCGTGACGCGGCCGGACCCGGTGGAACCGCACCCGGCGGGGCCGCACCCGCCGGGGCCGGACCCGGGCGGACGGGACTCGGGAAGCAGCCCGCCGGCGGGGCCGCTCCGCTGCGCGGGACGGACCGGAGCGCGGAGGCGCGGCGGCGCGGGATGCTGGAGCAGTCGTTCGGGCAGCTCCCGGACTCGGGCGCCCTGTTCACGGGCCGGCGCACGGAGCTGACCCGGATCGCGCAGTGGGTGCAGGCGGCGCGGGCCAGCACCGAGACCCGGCCGGTGGTCGTGGTGCTGCACGGCGAGCCCGGATCCGGCCGGACAGCCCTGGCCCTGCGGGCGGCGCACGCGCTGCGGGACCAGTTCCGGGGGGCCTGCCTGGTGGACCTGCGGGGCGGGTCGGCGCCCTCGGAGGCCCCGCTGCCCACCCGGGAGGCGCTGCTGCACCTGCTGAACCGGCTCGGCGCCCCGCGCGAGCAGCTGCTGTTCCGCGAAGGGGCCTCGGCGGAGCAGCAGGTCCGCCGGCTCGGCGAGCTGTACCACCAGCACCTGCGGGGGCTGCCGGTGACGGTGGTGCTGGACGACGCGGTGGACGCGGCGCAGGTGCGCACGCTCGTGCCGGAGCGTTCCGAGAGCCTGGTGCTGGTCACGGCGCGGGAGCCGCTGGAGCTGCCCGGGGACCTGGCGGCGTGGGTGCACCAGTTGCCGGTGGTGCGGCTGGCGGGGCCGGAGGCGGCCGAGATGCTGCGGTCCGGGGCGCGGGCGGCGGGCGAGGCCGCGCCGGGGCCGGCGGCGGAGGCGGGGCTGCTGGAGCTGGGGGCGGGGCTGCCGCTGGCGCTGCGCGTGCTGGCTCCGCTCGGGGCGGCGCGGGCGACCGACAGCGGGGACGGTTCGCTGGAGCACGCCCTGGACCTGGCGTACGTACGGCTGCCCGAGGAGCGGCGCCGGCTGCTGCGGCGGCTGCCGCTGGCCGGGCGGGCCTCGCTGGGCGCGGCCGCGGCGGCGGCGCTGACGGGCGCGGACCGGGCGGAGGCGGGGCGGCTGCTGCGGGAGCTGGCGCATGCGGGGCTGCTGGACCTCGTGCGCGGGGAGCGGTACCGGATGCACGACGCGGTGCGCGCGTACGCGGCGGCGCGGCTGGCGGCCGAGGAGGAGCGGGGGGAGGTCGCGGCGGCGCAGGAGCGGCTGGTCCGCGACTACGCGCAGCTCGCGGACGCGGTGATCCGGATGGTCGACGGGAAGATGTCCACGCGGGCGAACCACTTCGGGGGGCACGGTTTCGCGTCCCTCGACGCGGCGCTGCGCTGGCTGGACGAGGAGTCCAGCTTCATCACGGCGGCCCTGCGGCACGCGGAGGGGGTGGACCAGCAGGCGGTCCTGGACCTGTTGGGGGCGCTGTGCGATTTCTGTCTGCTGCGCGGGGACCTGTACCGGCTGGGTGAGATCGACGAGCTGACGCGGGCGGTGGGCCGGGCCCGGCCGGCCGGGGCCGAGGAGCCGGCGCCGGCCGACCAGGGGCGGCTCGCGCGTTCGGTGCAGTGGCGCACGGGCATCGCGGCGCGTCAGCTGGGCGAGCTGGACAAGGCGCGTACGTCGCTGAGCTCCCTGGTCGACCAGTACAAGGAGGCGCGGCAGGAGGCGGGGGCGGGGATGGCCCTGGTGTCGCTGGGCATCACGCTGCACCACCAGGGGAACCTGCCCGAGGCGGCGGCCCGCATCCGGGAGGCGCTGGCGCTGCAGGAGGCGCCGGAGCTGGCGGGTGACCGGGCGTGGGGGCTGCACGCGCTGGCGGCGGTGGAGCGCGACCGGGCGCACCTGGCGGAGGCGCTGGCGCTGCTGGAGCGGTCGTCGGAACTGCACCGGGAGAACGAGAGCGTGCACGGGGAGGCGTGGGCGCACTTCCAGCTGGGTCAGGTGTACCTGCGGCTCGGGGACGTGCCGCGGGCGGAGGCGGAGCTGGGCCGGGCACTGGAGCTGTACGGGCGTACGCGGGACGACCGGGGCCGGGCGTGGGCGCTGACGCAGCTGGGCCGGGCCCGGGTGGTGGACGGGGATCCGGGGCCGGCGCAGGAGCGGCTGCGGGACGCGCTGGCGCGTCACCGGCTGGCGGAGGACACGCGGGGGGAGGCGTGGACGCTGTACTACCTCGGGCAGGCGCTGGAGGAGGGCGGTGAGCGGGACCGGGCGGTGCGGGAGCTGGAGCGGGCGCGGACCATGTTCTCCCGGATGCGGGACGTGTACGGGCTGGCGTACGCCCGGCACCATTCGGGCCGGGTCACGCGTGACCAGCGGGCGGCGCAGACGGGGAACCTGAAGAACTCGGGTTTCGCCCGTCAGCTGCTGGTGGACGCGCGGGCGGATTTCCGGCGGATCGGGCTCGCGCACGGCGAGGCGTGGACCTGCCTGGAGCTGGCGGTGGTCGACGCGGGCAACGCGCGGACCGCGCAGGCGCTGGGGCTGTGCGAGGAGGCGGCGGGCCTGTTCGCCTCGTACGGGGACCTGCGCGGCGAGGACTGGGCCCGTTTCCTGCGGTGCACGCTGCTGCCGTACGCGGGCGCGGCGGGCACGGGTGGGGCGGGCGCGGACGAGGCGCGCGCGGAGGTGGGCCGGCTGGTGGCGGCCCCGCATCCGCTGCGCGACGGCCGGCTGGAGGACTGCCTGGAGACGTACGGGGTGATCCTGGGCCGGGGCGTGGACCCGGCGGAGGGCTGGCAGGCGTGGCGGCTGGGGATGGTCCCGAACCTCCGCTCCCGGGAGGTCATGGGGGTGCCGGTACCGCCGCTCCCGGCGTGACCGGCGGGCCGTACCGCGTACTCGGCGGGCCGGCGGTACGGCCGCCCACGGCGTGCACGCCGGCCCTCCCGCAGGCCCAGGGGGCGCGGCCCCCGCCCTCGCTCGGGCTCACCGGCGGGGCGCCGCCCCGGCGGTCAGGGCCCGTGCGGGACAGCCCCGGTGTCATGCCCCGTCCGGAACGGCCGCCCCGGCCGTCAGGCCCGTCCGGGGACGGGCCTGCCCGGGCTCCGCGGGGCGGCGTTCACACGGGGGGTGTCAGCTGGTGCGGTCCGGGGTGGACGGGTCCTTCGGCGTGGGCGCCGCGCCCGGCGCCGGGGCCTCCTGGAAGTTGACCCGGCCCATGTGCCGGCTCATCGACTTCATCAGGAACCACACGCCGAGGGCGAGGGCCGCGAAGACGATGAAGCCCAGGATTCCGGGGGTCACCTTGTTCTTGTCGAAGGTGTCGCCGGCCAGGGGGAGGAGCTGGGTCAGGGCTGACTGCGTAGCGCTCATAGCTACGCATTCTCCCGGATGCCCGCGAAGAGGTCGGACTCGGGGAGGGAGGTGTCGACGAGCGACTTCGCCAGCTCGTACTCCTCCGTCGGCCAGACCTCCTTCTGGATCTCCATCGGGACGCGGAACCAGCCGCCGTCCGGGTCGATCTGCGTGGCGTGCGCGATGAGCGCCTTGTCGCGGATCTCGAAGAAGTCGGCGCAGGGCACGTGCGTGGTCAGCGTGCGCTCGGTGCGCTCGAACTCCTTCCAGCGCTCCAGCCACTCCCCGTACGGCGACTCCAGGCCGCGCGCGAGGAGCGCCTCGTGGAGGGCGACGGTGCGCGGCTTGTTGAAGCCCTGGTTGTAGTAGAGCTTCTGCGGCTGGTAGGCGGGGCCGTACTCGGCCTCGGGGAACTTCTCGGTGTCGGCCGCGCCGTCGAAGGCCACCATCGTGATCTTGTGGGTCATGATGTGGTCGGGGTGCGGGTAGCCGCCGTTCTCGTCGTAGGTCGTGATGACCTGCGGCTTGAAGGCGCGGATCTTCTTCACCAGCTCGCCCGCCGCCTCCTCCACGTCCGCGAGGGCGAAGCAGCCCTCGGGCAGCGGCGGCAGCGGGTCGCCCTCGGGCAGGCCGGAGTCGACGTAGCCGAGCCACTCCTGCTCGATGCCGAGGATCTCGCGGGCCTCGTCCATCTCCTTGGCGCGGACCTCGTGGATGTTCTCCTCGATGTACTTGTCGCCCTGGAGCTTGGGGTTCAGCACGGAGCCGCGCTCACCGCCGGTGCAGGTCACGACGAGGACGGGCACCCCCTCGGACACGTACTTGGCCATGGTGGCCGCGCCCTTGCTCGACTCGTCGTCGGGGTGGGCGTGGACGGCCATCAGTCGAAGCTGCTCGGTCAAGGCGGGATCCTCTGTGATTCGGCGCGCGGGACGACTCCTATAGTGACCGAACGGGGGCACTGAAAATTCCAGGGGTGACCCACCCCTCCCCGCCGAGAGGAACGATCATGAGCGCGGTGCGCGAAGGGGTCCCCTCGGGCCGGTACGGCCGGTCCGAGGACGAGCGTTCGGACCGCAAGCTCAAGGTGGTCGGATCGGTGCTCGGCGTGGGGCTGCTGGCCGTGGTCGGGTGGATCGGCTGGGACTACGTCGGCGGGCAGAGCGTGAGCGCCGAGGTGATCAAGTTCCAGATCGTGTCGGACTCCGAGGTCAAGGTGCACCTGGAGGTCCGCAAGGAGTCCTCGGTGACCGGTGTCTGCACCCTCAGTTCCCAGGACGAGCAGCACGGCGAGGTCGGCCGTGCGGACTTCACCTTCGGGCAGCGCGACACGCGGGTGGACGAGCTCGTCACCCTGAAGACCACCGGGCGCGCGACGACGGTCGAGCTGGTCGGCTGCCAGGCCGCCTCGGGGCCGTCCGCCGGCTGATCCGGGGACCGCGCCTTCGGCGCCGCGCCCGGGCGGGGGCGCCGATATCCTGGGGGTGACGACGTCCCGCGCCGAGCGGTGCGAGCACTCCCGTGGCGGGAGCGGCGTGGTCGGGGACGGCGTCCGTCCGGAGCGCAATGACACACTTCATACACATGGTGTCCTCCCCCTTTTCTTCCCGAATTGTTAGGCTCGTGGTTTCGCCCGCCGCTGGCGGCTTTGTAGTCCCCTGTACCGACGAGGAGCACCCGTGACCCAGACGAGCGAGAGCGTCACCTGGCTGACCCAGGCGGCGTACGACCAGCTGAAGGCCGAGCTGGACTACCTCTCTGGTCCCGCACGCACGGAGATCGCCACGAAGATCGCAGCCGCCCGCGAGGAGGGCGACCTGCGTGAGAACGGCGGTTACCACGCGGCCAAGGAGGAGCAGGGCAAGCAGGAGCTCCGCGTGCGCCAGCTGACGCAGCTCCTGGAGAAGGCGAAGGTCGGCACCGCGCCCGCTTCGGACGGTGTGGTCGCCCCCGGCACCCTCGTGACGATCGCCTTCGACGGCGACGAGGACGACACCCTGGAGTTCCTGCTCGCGTCCCGCGAGTACGCGTCGTCCGACTTCGAGACGTACTCCCCGCAGTCCCCGCTGGGCAGCGGCGTGAACGGCAAGAAGATCGGTGAGGACGCGCAGTACGAGCTGCCGAACGGCAAGCAGGCCACCGTGAAGATCCTGGCCGTCAAGCCCTTCAACGGCTGATCACCCCTTCCCGCGAGCGCCCCCGTCCGGATCCGTCCGGGCGGGGGCTCTGTCGTGCGCGCGCGAGGTCGTGAGCGCGGTGCCGGTGTCTCAGACCGCCGCCGAGCGGTACTTGCGGACCGCGAGCGTGCGGAAGATGACGATGATCACGAGGGAGTAGATCAGCGACGCCCAGACCGGGTTCTGCATCGGCCAGGCGTCGGAGGTGGACAGGCCCGGGTCGCCGAAGAGCTTGCGGCAGGCCTGCACGGTGGCGCTGAAGGGGTTCCACTCCGCGATGTGGCGCAGCCAGGGGGTCATGTTGCTGGTGTCCACGAACGCGTTCGAGATGAACGTGACCGGGAAGAGCCAGATCAGCCCGCCGGAGGTGGCCGCCTCGGGGGTGCGCACGGACAGGCCGATGAGCGCGCCGATCCAGGTGAAGGCGTACCCCAGCAGGAGCAGCAGTCCGAAGCCGCCGAGGACCTTGCCGATGTTGGTCGGCTCCGCGTAGCCGGGGCGCCAGCCCACGATCAGCGCGACGATCGCGAGGACGAACAGGGTCAGCGCGGTCTGTACGGAGTCCGCGATGGTGCGGCCGGTGAGGACGGCGCCGCGTGCCATGGGCAGGGAGCGGAAGCGGTCGATGAGGCCCTTGTGCATGTCGTCGGCGATGCCGGCGCCCGCGCCGGCGGTGGCGAAGGTGACGGTCTGCGCGAAGATGCCGGCCATGAGGAAGTTCGTGTAGACGTCCGGGTCGGTGCTGGTGCCGATCTGCATGGAGCCGCCGAAGACGTACGTGAAGAGGATCACGAACATCACGGGCTGGATCAGCCCGAACAGCACCATCTCGGGGATCCGGGTCATGCGGATCAGGTTCCGCTTGGCGATCACCAGGGAGTCCTTGACGCTCTGGGCGAGGCCGCCGCGCGGGCGGGGGGCGGCGAGTTCCCGCGTGGGGGAGGTGATGGTCACTGCGCGGCCTCCTTGCGCGTCGCCTTGCGGCCCTTGGCGTCGGTCGCGGGGGCGGCCGGGGCGTCGGGGCCGGCCCCGGGGGCCCGGCCGTCGCCGTTCTCGTCCGCCTTGAGTTCGGCCGCGTGGCCGGTGAGGGAGATGAAGACGTCGTCGAGGGTGGGCCGGCGCAGGCCGATGTCGTCGATCTCGACGCCCCGGCCGTCGAGTTCGCGGATGACCTCGGCGAGGAGCTTGGCGCCGCCCGAGACCGGCACGGTGAGCTTGCGGGTGTGCGCCTCGACGGTGGCCTCGCCCTTGCCGAAGCCGGCGAGGACCTCGCGCGCGGTGGTGATGTGGCCGGGGTCGTGCACGACGACCTCGACGCGTTCGCCGCCGGTGCGGGCCTTGAGCTGGTCGGAGGTGCCGCGTGCGATGACCTTGCCGTGGTCGACCACGCAGATGTCGTGGGCGAGGCGGTCGGCCTCTTCCAGGTACTGGGTGGTGAGGAGCAGCGTGGTGCCGCCGGCGACGAGTTCCTCGATGACGTCCCACAGGGCCTGGCGGTTGCGGGGGTCGAGGCCGGTGGTCGGTTCGTCCATGAACATGACGGGCGGGCTGACGACGAGGGCGGCGGCGAGGTCGAGGCGCCTGCGCATGCCGCCGGAGTAGGTCTTGGCGGGGCGGTCGGCGGCTTCGGCGAGGTTGAAGCGGTCGAGGAGTTCGACGGCCCGGGCCTTGGCCTGCTTGGCGCTCATCTGGTAGAGCTGGCCGACCATGTGGAGGTTCTCGCGGCCGGTGAGGTATTCGTCGACGGCGGCGAACTGGCCGGAGAGGCCTATGGAGCGGCGGACTTCGTTGGGATGTTTGAGGACGTCGATCCCGGCGACGACGGCCCGGCCGCTGTCGGGCTGGAGGAGGGTGGTCAGGACACGCACGGTCGTGGTCTTGCCCGCGCCGTTGGGGCCGAGGAGGCCCAGCACGGTGCCTTCGGGGACGTCGAGGTCCACGCCGTCCAGTGCCCGTACGTCACCGAAGGTCTTGACGAGTCCTTCGGCGTAGATGGCGCCTGGCATACGGATTCTCCCAGAGCAATCAGGCCAGATGGTTTCGGGCCGGAAAATCAGGACTTTCCTACGCAAATCCTAGGGGCGCCGGACGAGCCGCGCCCGGCGCCCCTCACGGTACGCGTCATATCGAGCCGTGCCACGCCTTTTTGGCCACCCGTCTTCCGGCCCGCGGGTGTCAGCCGATGACCGTGTACCCGGCCCCGTGCAGCGAGCGCGCCACCTCCGCGCAGTGCTTGGGCCCCTTCGTCTCCAGGTGCAGTTCCACCTCGACCTCGGTGAGCCCGAGGCGCGGGTCGGTCCGTACGTGGCTGACGTCCAGCACGTTCGCGTCCAGCTCGGACAGCACCCCGAGCAGGCCCGCCAGGGCGCCCGGCCGGTCGGCGACCCGCAGCCGCAGCGACAGGTAGCGGCCCGCGGCGGCCATGCCGTGCCGCAGGATCCGCTGGAGCAGCAGGGGGTCGACGTTCCCGCCGGACAGGACGGCGACCACCGGCCCGGCACCGTACAGTTCGGGCTCGCTCAGCAGCGCCGCGACGGGGCTGCAGCCGGCCGGCTCGACCACCAGCTTCGCCCGCTCCAGGCACAGGAGCAGGGCGCTGGAGAGGGCGTCCTCGGAGACGGTGCGCACGTCGTCGATGAGCTCGCCGATGATGTGGAAGGGGATGTCGCCGGGGCGGCCGACCTTGATGCCGTCGGCCATGGTGACCGGGTTGTCGACCGACACCGGGTGGCCGACCTTCAGCGAGGGCGGGTACGCGGCCGCGCCCGCCGCCTGCACGCCGATGACCTTGACGTCGGGGCGCAGGGCCTTCACGGCGACCGCGACGCCCGCGGCGAGTCCGCCGCCGCCGATGCCGACGAGGATCGTGCGGACCTCGGGGCACTGCTCCAGGATCTCCAGTCCGACCGTGCCCTGGCCGGCGATGATGTCGCGGTGGTCGAAGGGGTGGATGAACACCGCCCCGGTGCGGTCCGCGTGGTCCTGGGCGGCCGCGAGGGTCTCGTCGACGACCTGGCCGTGCAGGCGGACCTCTGCGCCGTACTCCTGGGTCGCGGCCACCTTCGGCAGCGGGGCGCCGACGGGCATGAACACCGTGGAGCGGACCCCGAGGAGCGAGGAGGCCAGGGCGACGCCCTGCGCGTGGTTGCCGGCGCTCGCGGCGACGACCCCGGCCGCCCGTTGCTCGGGGCGCAGGCCCGCGATGCGCACGTACGCGCCGCGCAGCTTGAAGGAACCGGTCCGCTGGAGGTTCTCGCACTTGAGGTGGACCGGGGAGCCGGTGAGCGAGGAGAGGTGCCGGCTGCCTTCCATCGGGGTGACCCGGGAAACGCCGGAGAGCATCTTCTGGGCCCCGCGGACGTCGTCGAGCATGACCTGGGGGACGGGCTGGGGCACGCGGTAGTTCATACGGCCAGTCTCGCAGCCCCCGCAGGTCACGGCTCATGGACGGCCGGGGGCCGGGACCGGCCGGGCGGGGCCGGACGGCACGGGTTAGGCGGGCCGCCGCGGGGCACGGGCGGAAGGGGCGAAATCTCGCCATCCGGGACGGCCCCGGCGCGGCCGGGCCCGTGGGCCGTACCAGTTCTCGTACGCGGCGTACGAGCCGCCGCACGGCCGCGTACTCTGTCCCCCATCCTTGTCGGCCCCATGCGAAGAGAGCCCACGGCCATGCCCTCCATCCCGGCCAGTTCCGACCTGCCCACGGCGGCCGAAGCGCCCGCCGGAGCGGGTCTCCTCGACGCGCTCCAGCACCAGGTCGCGGTGTTCGCCCGGCGGGCGGAGCAGACCCGTCTCGGCGGCGTCGGACAGGCGCGCAACTCGATGGACCGCGCCGCGTACCTGCTGCTGAACCGGCTCGACCTGGAAGGCCCGATGGGCGTCAAGGCCCTCGCGGGCGGGATGGGCATCGACTCGTCGACGGTCACCCGGCAGGTCGCCCCGCTCGTCGACAGCGGTCTCGTCAAGCGGACCTCGCACCCCGAGGACGGGCGGGCCGTGGTCCTCGCGCTGTCCCCGCGCGGGCTGGCCCGCCTGGAGGAGGTGCGGTCCTCGCGGCGCGAGCTGATGGCGCGCGTGACCGAGGACTGGGCCGAGGAGGAGCGCGAGTCCTTCACGACGCTGCTGACCCGTTTCAACCTGTCGCTGTCGGAGCTGATGGCGGCCGCCGTCGAGGGCGGTCCGGCTTCCTGAGCCCCTGGCGTCCCCCGGACGCCCGCGCGGCGATCCGGGTCCGTCCGACCCCTTGACCGGGGTGGTGGCACCGGCCGCAGTATGTGGGCTGTGGACCGGCGTTCGGGGCGCGACCCGGAGTTCGAGGCCTTCGTCGCGGGCGCGGCGGGGCGGCTGCTGCACGTCGCGGTCCTGCTGACGGCGGAACCCCCGTCCGAGACCGGGGCGGCGCGCCGGCTGCTCGCGGGGGCGCTGGCCCGTACGTACGCGCACTGGAGCAGGCTGCGCGGCGACGATCCGTACGACCACACCCGGCAGGAGCTGTGCGCCGCGTACGCCCGCACGGCCTGGCGGCACCCGGGCGGTACCGGGGTCCTGGCGCGGCTGAGCCCGCTGGAGCGGCTCGTGCTGGTCATGCGGGTCTACGAGGGTGTCGCCGAGGAGGTCACGGCCGCCCAGCTGGGGCTGCCGCCCGAGCGGGTGGAGGCCGTCTGCAACCGGGCCGTCGCGATCATGCGGGCGGGGCCGGGCGCGGGGGCCGGCGGGGGCCCGGGACCGGCCGACGGGGCCGACAGCGCATCCCGGCGGGGGGCCGCATGAGCTCCCTCGACCGTAAGGAGGCCCAGGTCAGGGCGCTGCTGGAGGGTCCGCATCCGGTCGTTCCGGCCGGTCTCGCGGCGGCTGCCGCCACGCACGGCCGGCGGCTGCTGCGCCGCCGCCGGGCCCTGCGCCGCCTGGGCTGGTCGCTGCTGTTCGCGGCGGCGGTGGCCTTCACGGTGTGGGCCTCGCTGACCCGGCCGTGGGTGACGCCGCCGAGCGGCATCTCCCCGCCCCTGGAGGGCTGGTAGCGCTCCAGGGGCGAAGGGGACCGGGTACGGACTAGCCGAGGGCCTGGGTCAGGTCCGCGATGAGGTCGTCGGCGTTCTCGATGCCGACGGAGACGCGGATCAGGTCCGCCGGGACCTCCAGGGCCGAGCCGGCCACCGAGGCGTGGGTCATCCGGCCCGGGTGCTCGATGAGGGACTCGACGCCGCCCAGGGACTCGGCGAGGGTGAAGATCTTGGTGCGGCCGCAGACCGCCACGGCCTCCTCCTCGCCGCCCTCGACGCGGAAGGAGAGCATCCCGCCGAAGTTGCGCATCTGCTTCGCGGCGACCTCGTGGCCCGGGTGCTCGGGCAGGCCCGGGTAGAGGACCTGGGTGACCTTCGGGTGGCGCTTGAGCACCTCCACGATCTTGCCCGCGTTCTCCGCGTGCCGGTCCATGCGCACGGCCAGGGTCTTGATGCCGCGCAGCACGACCCAGGAGTCGAAGGGCCCGGCGACCGCGCCCATCGCGTTCTGGTGGTAGGCCAGTTCCTCGCCGAGGGCCTCGTCCGCGGTGACCAGGGCGCCGCCGACGACGTCGGAGTGGCCGCCCATGTACTTCGTCAGGGAGTGCACGACCACGTCCGCGCCGAGCGCGAGGGGCTGCTGGAGGTAGGGGGAGGCGAAGGTGTTGTCGACGACCAGCTTGGCGCCGGCCGTGCGCGCGATGTCGGCGACCACGGCGATGTCCGTGATGCCGAGCAGCGGGTTGGAGGGGGTCTCGACCCAGATGACCTTCGTCTTCGGGGTGAGGGCGGCGCGCACGGACGCGGGGTCCGAGGTGTCGGCCACCGACCACTCCACGCCCCAGCGGGAGACGACCTTCGCGAAGAGGCGGAAGGTGCCGCCGTAGGCGTCGTTGGGGATGACCACGTGGTCGCCCGGGGAGAGCAGGGTGCGCAGCAGGCAGTCCTCGGCGGCGAGCCCGGACGCGAAGGCGAGGCCGCGGCGGCCGCCTTCCAGCGCCGCGAGGTTCTCCTCCAGCGCGGTACGGGTCGGGTTGGCGCTGCGGCTGTACTCGTAGCCGCCGCGCAGACCGCCCACGCCGTCCTGCTTGTACGTGGACACCTGGTAGATCGGGGGCACGACCGCGCCGGTCAGCGGGTCCGCCGAGTTGCCCGCGTGGATCGCGCGGGTCTCGAAGCTCTGGTGCTCGTGGCTGTCGTCGCTCATGGGCAGATGCTATGCCCCGTCCGGGCCGTGGTCCTCTCCTGGCCTGACGGGTGGGCGACGGGCCGCTGACCTGGCCTCCTGACCTGGAGCGGGGTCCGGGAGCCGGACCATTGGCCTTAGCCCCCGTGCGTCTGGTTCGCTTGGCGGTATGGAGATTCTCTTGGTCCTGATGGCCGTGGTCCTGGTCGTGGCCGTCGCGATGCCGATCGTGCGCCGCGCGCGGGGCGGTTACGGCGGCGGCATCCGCCGGGTGGCGCCCGGCAGCCCCGACGCCGCCGACCCGTCCGACTACGGCTTCGTACGGGAGGAGCAGCTGGACATCCGGGTGCCCGGGCCCGACCAGGACCTGATGGACGCTCTGGGCAACGTCCAGCGCAGCGGTCACTGGCAGGCCGCTTCGGCCCTGCTCGCGGGGACCCCGAAGGAGGGCGAGCAGCGCTGGCAGCGGGTGCAGTCCTTCGGCGGGGCGGCGGCGCTGGAGCTCGTACGGCAGCCCGGGGGCGGGGCGCAGTGGCTGAAGGCCTGGCGGCTGGAGGCGGAGAAGGACGCGGGCGGTGCGCAGGTGCACGCGGAGCTGCTGGTGCAGCAGGCGTGGCGGCACTCGGGCGGCGTGGGCTCCACCGACCACCGGATCATCCTGGAGGAGGCCCGGGACGCGTGCCGCAAGGCGGCGCTGCTGGCCCCGGGCGACCCGGTCCCGCACATCACGGAGCTGGCGGTCGCGCGGGCGCTGGGCTACTCGGAGGCGGAGTTCGACGCCCTCTGGGCGAAGATCATCGACGTGGCGCCGCAGCACATGGGCGCGCACCTGGCGGCGCTGCACTACTGGTGCGAGAAGTGGCACGGTTCGCGGGAGAAGGCCGACGCGTTCGCGCACGCGGCCGCCGCCCGCGCCCCGCAGGGTTCGCTGCTGGCGGCGCTGCCGCTGTTCGCGGTGTACGAGCACCTGCCCGAGGTCAATCTGGTGCAGGGCTTCTACCAGAGCGCGGTCGTGACGCGGGCGGTGGAGGGGGCGATGTACGCGGTGCGCACGGCGCGCGCGGACGACCCGATGCTGGCGCACGTACGGCACCTGCTGCTGGTGTTCCTCGTGAACATGGAGCGCTGGGCGGAGGCGATCGAGCAGGTGCGGCACGTGGACGGGTACGTCGGCGCGCTGCCGTGGTCGACGGCTCCGGACCCGGCGGCGACGTACGCGGTGTACCGGGCGCTGGCGGTGGCGGGGTACGAGGCGAACGGCGGGTCTCCGGCGACGCTGCCGCACTGACCTGGGAAGGTCTCTCCGGGATGGCCGGGGAGGTCTCTGGGGAACGGCCTGGGAGGTCTCCCGGCAACCCTTCGATGATCGTTGGCCAATAAAGTTGCCGTAAGTGAGGATCAGGCCGCATGATTCCGGCCGTGATCGTCAATCGCGCCGCCCGCGCGCTCGCCACCCGCTGGGCCCGTACCCGCTTCGACCCGGCGGCCTTCGGCCTCCTCCCCCGCGAACGGCTCGACCCGCTCACCGCGGGCCCCGAGGGGGACCCGGCCCGCGCGGCCGAGCGCGGCCGGGTCGCCGCCGCCGCCCACGCCGGCGAGTGGCGGCCCGCCGCCGCCCACGTCCGGGCGGCCGGGACGGACTGGGACGAGCGCTGGACCCGGCTGGAGCTGCTGATCCGGCTCTCGGGCGCCGACGACCGCTGGCTCACCGACTGGCGCGCCGCCGAACCCGCCGACGGCGACGCCGCCACCGTGCACGCCCACCTGCTGGTCAGCCGGGCCTGGGCGGTCCGCGGCTCCGCCGTCGCCCGCGAGGTGCCGGACGCGGACATGAGCCGGTTCATGGCGCAGCTGCCCGCCGCGGTGGCCGCCGCGCAGCGCCGCCGACCTGGCCCCCGAGGACCCGGCCCCCTGGGTCGTCATGATCACGGCCGCGCGGGCCCTGTCGTACTCGCACAGCCAGTTCGGTGACCTGTGGCGCAACCTCACCCGCCGCGCCCCGCACCACACCGCCGCCCACTGGCAGGCCATGCAGTACTGGTGCACGAAGTGGCACGGCTCCGACGACCTGATGACCGAATTCGCCGAGCGGGCCGTCGCCCAGGCCCCCGCCGGCAGCCTCCTGCCCGGGGTCTACCTCCTCGCGCTGGACGAACTGCGCGGCTCCCGCGCCTCCCGTACCGCCCGCTCCGAGCGGAACCGGGCCGTGCTCACCGACGTCGCCCGCCGGCTGGAGACCGTACCCGCCGGCCACGAGGGACTGCCCCGGGTGCGCCACCGGCTCGCGCACCGCCTGGGCGAGGCCGGACTGCACGCCGCGGCGCTCGACCAGTTCCGCGCCCTCGGACCCCACTGCGGCGCCGCGCCCTGGAACACCGACGACGCCGGTCCCGTGGCCGCGTTCGACCTCGCCCGGGGGCGCGCCGCCCACGGCGCACGCCGCGGCTGACCCGCCCGCGGCCTCCCCGCCGCACACCCGGCACCGGCCGTCTCCGGCACCCTTCACCACCCGCACCACCTCTTCATCCCCTGGGGGGACCTGTCCTTATGGGCGCTTCACTCCGCGCGCTGCGCGCGCTCGTCCTGCTCGCCGGCTTCTACCTGCTCGGCGTCGTCCTGCTCGCCGTCCTCGGCCTCCTGGCCTGGGCCAACGGCACCTGGCTGCACGGCGCCGTCGCCGGCAAGATCCTCATCGTCTGCGTGGTCCTCGCGATCCCGATCGTGCGCGGCATGTTCATGCTCCGCACCCCCAAGTCCGAGCCGCTGCCCGGAATCCCCGTCACCGAGGCGCAGGAACCCGCCCTGTGGCAGGCCGTCCGGGACATCGCCGCCCAGGTCGGCACCCGCGCCCCCGACGAGATCCTGCTGATCGACGAGGTCAACGCGGCCGTCGCCGAGGACGCCCGGATGCTGGGCCTGCTGCCCGGCACCCGCCGCCTCTACCTCGGCCTGCCCCTGATGAGCGGTCTGGACGAGATGCAGCTGCGCGCCGTCCTCGCCCACGAGATGGGCCACTACGCCAACCTCGACACCCGCCTCACCCCGCTGATCGCCCGCGGCCGCGCCCAGCTGATCCGCACCATCGGCCACTTCAACGACCGGGCCGACAAGAAGGTGGCCAAGGAGCGCGCCCGGCAGGAGAAGCAGGCCGAGAAGCGCATCGCCAAGGGCAAGAAGGCCAAGGAGGTCGACACCAGCGGCGACGGCATCACCTACCGCGCCATGGCCGGGATCTACACCGCCTACGCCAAGTTCTACATGCGCGCCACCCTCACGGCCTCCCGCCGCCAGGAGCTCGCCGCCGACCTGGCCGCCGTCCGCGTCGCGGGCCGCGACTCCACCGCCTCCGCGCTGCGCGAACTCAACGCCCTCGGCTCCGCCCACTCCTTCTACATGGGCTCCTACGCCACCCTCGGCGTGAACGCCGGCCTGCTGCCCCTGCCAGGCCAGGTCTTCGGCGGGTTCCGCCACCTCCTCGACGCCCGCTCCGAGGAGCTCGACGAGCTGCGCACCGAGCTCTCCGACGAGCCCGCCTCCCCGTACGACTCCCACCCCGCGCTCGCCGAGCGCGTGGCCCGTATCGAGGCCCTCCCCGACGACGGCCGCACCGGCCAGGCCACCCGCCCGTCGCTGGAGCTGCTGTCCGACGCGGACGCGGCCATGGCCGCTCTGGAGCCCCTCGTCCTGACCCCGGAGGCCCTCGCGCTCAAGCGGCTGGACTGGGCGGACCTGGTCCACGAGAGCATGACCCGCTACGTCGGCCAGGGCTCGCAGGACATCCGCGAGGCCGTCGCCGCCGAGGGCGCGGGCGACGGCCTGGCCTCGCTGCTGGACGCGATCGAAGCCGACCCGCAGCTGCGCTGGCGGCTCGCCGAGCGCCTCCCGAAGTCCGAGCAGGCCGCCGCCGCGACCGGCCGCGCCGCCCGCGAGTTCGCCCGCCCGGCCGTCCGGCGGGCCCTGAACCAGCTCGTCACCACCGAGCTCACCGCCCGCGGCACCGCCCGCTGGCAGCTGTCCTGGTCCGACTCGGCCGAACTGCGCTACCCGGCCGGGGACTTCGAGGACCGTCTGGAGGCCGCCCTGGACGCGGCCGTCGCCGACCCGTGCGACACCGAACCGCTGCGGAAGCTGGTGCTCGCCCCGTGATCGTCCTCCTCGTCCTCGCCACCCTGCTCCTCGCGGGCGCCCTCTACGTCGCCCGCGGCTTCTACGTGATCCGCAAGGCCAGGAAGCTGACCGAGAAGATCGAAGGCCTCGAAGCCGCCGGAGCGGAACTGCGCGCCCGCACCGAAGGCCTCAAGGCCGAAGCGAAGGCCGACGAGGCGGAGCGGGTCGTCGCCCTCGGCTTCGTACCGGAGGACCGGCTCGACACCGACCACCCCGCGCCCGTCCCGGCCGAACGGACCGCCGCCCTGGCCGCCGTACGGGCCGGGGACTGGGAGGCGGGCGCCGCCCACCTCGAAGCCGCCGGAACCGACTGGGAGGAGCGCTGGCACCGCGTCCGCGCCCTCGCCGAGGCCGCCGTCGAGGACGACGCCTGGTTGCTGGCCTGGCGCGCCGCCCGCCCGCAGGACCCGTCCGCCGCCACCGTCCACGCCGACAACGCCGTCCTCGTCGCGTGGGAGGTCCGGGGGTCGGCCTGGGCCCGCCACACCTCCGCGGAACAGTTCGACGTCTTCCACGACCTGCTGCGCGGCGCCCAGAAGGCCGTCCACGCGGCCCAGGAACTCGCCGACCCGGCCGACCCGGTCCCGTACATGGTGGAGCAGGCCGTCGCGCTCGGCCTGATGTACCCGCACGAGCGGTACGAGCGGCTGTGGACCGAGATCGTCTCGCGCGACCCGAAGGGCCTGAGCGCCCACACCAACGCCATGCAGTACTGGGCGCGCAAGTGGCGCGGCTCGCACGAGCGCTCCCTCGCCTTCGCCCGCGACGCCGCCGCCGCGGCGGCGCCCGGCGACCTGCTGTCGCTGCTGCCGCTGATCGCGTACGTGGAGCAGGAGACGTACGAGGACGACCTGAAGGCGGAGGACTTCTACCCCCGGCCGGAGATCCGCACGGCCGTCGACGAGGCCCTCGCCGACCTCGCGGCGGCCGACCCGGCCGACCCGCGGGCGGTCCAGCTGCGCCACGTGCTGGCCTACCTGCTGTTCTGGCAGGACCGGGACGCGGAGGCCGTCGAACAGTTCCGGCACGTCGACGGCCACATCGGCGCGATGCCCTGGTACTACGCGGGGAACCCGAAGGAGCGCTACCTGTACGCACGGAACTGGGCGGTCCGCGTCACCGAGCTGGAGGACTGACCCGCCGCGCGGGGGGCGGGGGGCGGGGCGGGGAATCCCGGCCCGCCCCCCGCCGTTGTCAGGACTACAAGGAGGGAATCCATGTTCTCGTACCGCCGCACGCCCGAGCTGCCCACCCGCGAGGAGGCCCTGAAGGGCCGCCCGCAGCCGCAGTTCTCCCTGCCCGAGCGCCACACCGTCCTCGGCAACCCCCTGACCGGTCCGTACCCCGCGCACCTGGAAGTGGCCGACTTCGGCCTCGGGTGTTTCTGGGGCGCGGAGCGCAAGTTCTGGCAGACCCCCGGGGTGTGGACCACCCTGGCCGGCTACCAGGGCGGCTTCACCGAGAACCCGTCCTACGAGGAGGTCTGCTCCGGCCTGACCGGGCACACCGAGGTCGTCCGCGTGGTCTTCGACCCCGCGCTCGTCTCCTACGAGACCCTCCTCAAGCTGTTCTGGGAGTCCCACGACCCCACCCAGGGCTTCCGCCAGGGCAACGACGTCGGCACCCAGTACCGCTCGGCGGTCTACACCCACTCCCCCGCCCAGCAGGCCACGGCCGAGGCCTCCCGCGCCGCCTACCAGCGCGTCCTGACCGCCTCGGGGCACGGCGAGATCACCACCGCCGTCCTCCCCGCGTCGGAGCGCCCCTTCTGGCCCGCGGAACCGGACCACCAGCAGTACCTCGACAAGAACCCGGGCGGCTACTGCGGCATCGGCGGCACGGGCGTCTCCTGCCCGATCGGCGTCGCCGCCGCCCCCGGAGAGTGACCGGCGGGCCGGCGGCCGGCCCGCTCCCCGACCCGGCGCACGAGCACCTGACCCGGCTCTGGCAGGCCCACAAGCCCGCCGGGCCGGTCCTGCCGTGGGAGCTGAAGAGGGTCTACGGGGAGCGCTGGGTGCGGTTCCACAGCCTGCCGGAGTCGAAGCGCTACGCGGAGGACGAGGCCGAGTACGCGGTCCTCCTCGACCGGTACAACACCGTCCTCGACGAGCTCTTCGCGGGCGGCGAGGCGTACGTGGTGACCACCGACTGGGCCGACCCGGCCGAGCCGACGCAGTGGTCGGCCCACCGCGCCGCCCTCCACCCGGAGGGCACGCTGTGGACCACCCTGGACGACACCGAAGACGCCGACGACCCCACACGCTGGTACTTCTACGCCGACCGCCGCCCCTGGCGGCGCGGCTGCATCGACCCGCTGCTCCGCGCCGTCGCGGACGACACCCTGCCCGGGGTCTTCGTGACCGACCCCGGGCTCACCCGCATCCACCACCCGTACGACGGCGGCGCGGACGTCGTCCTGCCCACCCCCGGGGAACGCGACCGGATGCGGGCCCGGCACACCGCCTGGCTGTCCGCCCACTCCTCGGGGTACTGACGGAGGGGCTCAGACCACCGTGACGTGGGCGCGGGCCCACGAGGTGTGGTCGAAGGCGGAACTGCCGTTGGCATCCTCCACCACGAGGTGGAGCAGGCGGACGCCGGTGACGTCGAGGTCGATGGACGCGGGTCCGCCGGCGGCCGTCAGGGTCGCGGTGGTGTGCAGGGTGCGGCCGTCCGCGCGGACCACGGCGCGGGTGGCGCCGGCGGACGACTGCTGCTTCGAGAAGTCGTCGATGCCGACCAGGGCCGTGAAGCGGGCCGCGCGGCCGCCCAGGTGGTAGACGACCTCCGACGGGGCGTGCACGCCGAGGCCCTTGGCGTACGTCACGCCGCCGAAGGCGATCGGGGTGCCGTCGCCCGCCTCCTTGCGGCCGTTGGAGCGGTCCCGTTCGACGGGGCCCCAGCCGTTGGCGGCGGAGACCCAGGGCAGGTCGCTGAGGTAGGAGTCCCGGGCGGGCGGGGCCGGGAGCGGGGTGAACCGTGCGGGCGCGGTGAAACGGAACGCGGAGGTCGTGGCGGACGCCGTGACCTCGCCCGGCGCCGCCGCGGGGGACGTCACCTTCCACACCGTCGTCAGGGACGCGCCCGGGGCCAGGGAGGCCGCCGACACCGGACCGGCCGGGGTCGCCGTCCAGCCCGCCGGGACGGCGAGCTCCACCCGGACGTCCGGCCAGGCCCTGGCGGTGCCGTTCGCGAGCCGGGTCGTCACGTTCACCCCGTCCGCGGTCGCCGTGAGCCCCCAGGCCCGGCGCGGGTAGGTCTCCGACCAGGACGCGCGCAGCAGCGCCGTCAGCGAGGCGACCGTCGCCGGGTTCGCCGCCGCCACGTCACGCTGCTCGCCGAGGTCGGCGCTCAGGTCGTACAGCTCGAACTGCCACTGCGCGTCCGGGGCGTTGCGGTCCCGTGCGGGGGCGAACCGTACGCCCTTCCAGCGGTCCTTGCGGATCGCCTCGGCGACCCGCTTGGCCCGGCCGCCGTCCTGGGCGTTGGCCCGGGAGGTGACGCCCTGCTCGTCCCGGTACCAGTACAGGTGGGAGTGGAGCGGGGCCAGCGCGGCGGCCCCGGCGAGGACGGGGGCGGCGGAGAGGCCGTCGATGTCGGAGGGGGCGGGGGCGCCCGCCAGGTCGGCGAGGGTCGGCAGGACGTCGTAGAGCGGGGTGGGGCGGGCGCTGGTGGTGCCCGCGGCGATCCGGCCGGGGGCCCAGGCGATCAGCGGGACCCGTACGCCGCCCTCGTAGAGGTTGCGCTTGTAGCCGCGCAGCGGACCGTTGGCGTCGAACAGGTCGGGGTCCACCCCGCCCTCCTCGTGGGGGCCGTTGTCGGAGGCGACCAGGACCACCGTGCGGTCGGCGATCCCGCGCGCCCGGAGCCGGTCGACGACCGCGCCGACCTGCGCGTCGAGGAGGCTGACCTGCGCCGCGTGCGCCTTGTTCGACTGGCTCCAGGGCTTCGACGCGTACGCGGTGGTGTCCGGGACCTCGCTGGGCGCGTGCGGCAGGTTCGGGGTGAGGAAGAGCAGGAAGGGGTCCGGTCCGGACGCGTGCTCGTCGATGAAGGCGAGGGCGCGTTCGGCGATCGCCCCGGGGGCGAAAGTGCCCGCCGGCACTGTCTCCTTGGCGCCGTTGTGCCACAGGTAGGAGGGGTAGTACTGGTGGGCGTGGCTGTGGTCGATGTACCCGTAGAACTCCTCGAAGCCGCGCGCCGACGGATGGCTCGGCTGGTCCGCGGCCTCCGGGCCGAAGCCCCACTTCCCGAACAGGCCCGTACGGTAGCCGCGCGCCCGGAGCACTTCCGCGAAGGTGGTGTCCCCGGCGCCGAGGCCGACCTGGCCGCCGCTGCCCGGGTTGGCGCGGACCGGCGCGTGCCCGGTGTGCAGGCCGGTCAGCAGGGCCGCCCGGGAGGGGGCGCAGACGGCGGCGGCCGCGTAGGCGTCGGTGAACTTAAGCCCTTCGGCGGCGAGTTGGGCGATGCGCGGGGTGGTGATCAGCTTCTGGCCGTACGGGGCGAGGTCGCCGTAGCCGAGGTCGTCGGCCAGGATCACCACGAGGTGGGGCGCCGAGCCCGCCGCGGCCCCGGCGCTCTCCGCGGCGGACGCCGGTGCGGACGCGGGCAGTTGGGGCAGGGCGGCCAGCCCGACGGCGGCCGCGGATCCGGCGAGGAAGTGGCGGCGGCTGGGCATGGTGAACTCCTTGGCTGCGACGGGGCGGTGAGGAGATCATCGGCAGCCGGGCCGCGCGAAGACCATGCACGGGGCGTGAAGAACGTGTGACGCGGCGGGCCGGGCCCGCTTGACCTTGCCCCTGGTGTCAGGGTTGTTGCCTGGCTCCATGAACACCACGCACACCACGCACACCACCCGCGCCCCGCACTCCACCACGGCCGCCACTGAGGGCGCCGCCGGCACCGACGCCACCCGCCGGCGGGTCGTCCTCGTCACCGGCGGCGGCACCGGCATCGGCCGCGCCACCGCCCGGGCCTTCGCCGCGGACGGCCACCGGGTGGTCGTCGTCGGCCGGCGCCCCGGGCCCCTTGCCGACACCGCCGCCGGACACCCCGGGATCCACCCCCTGACGGGGGACGTGGCCGCGCCGGGCGGGCCGGAGCGGCTCGTACGGGAGGTCCTGGACTCCCACGGGCGCCTGGACGTGCTCGTGAACAACGCGGGGATCGTGCGCAGCGGCCCCCTGGACGGCCTCGCGGAGGGAGCCGTCACCGACCAGCTGGGCACCAACCTCGTCGCGCCCGTCCTGCTCACCCGGGCCGCGCTGCCCGCCCTGGAGGCCGCCGGGGCCGGGGTCGTCGTCAACGTCACCACCGCCGTCGGGCAGCGGGGCTGGCCCGGGAACTCGGTCTACGCCGCGACCAAGGCGGCCCTCGACAGCCTCACCCGCAGCTGGGCGGTGGAGCTCGCCCCGCGCGGCGTCCGGGTCGTCGCGGTCGCTCCGGGCGCCGTGGAGACGCCGATCGCCGCGCACCAGGGGCTGAGCGCGGAGCGGGCCGCCCGGGTACGGGCCTGGCAGGTGGCGCGCACTCCGCTGGGGCGGGTGGGACGGCCGGAGGAGGTCGCCTGGGCGGTGTGCCGGCTCGCCGATCCGGCGGCCTCGTTCGTGACGGGCGTCGTGCTCCCGGTCGACGGGGGCGCGTTGCCCGCCTGAGACGATGGGTCCGTGCTCATCGGGGAACTCGCCGCGGCGACGGGGACCAGCGCCCGCGCCCTGCGCCACTACGAGCAGGCCGGGCTGATCTCGTCGGAGCGGGCCGCGAACGGCTACCGCGTCTACGGGGCCACGGCCGTCGTACGGGTCCGCAACATCCGCACCCTGCTCGACGCGGGGCTCACCCTCGCCGACGTGGAGGTGTTCCTGCCCTGCCTGGACGGGGACGTGGCCGCCGGGCCGCCCTCCCCGAAGGGGCTGGCGGTGGCCCGGGAGCGGCTCGCCGTCCTGGAGGCCCGGATCGCCGCGCAGACGGCCGCGCGCGACCGGCTCCGCAGGGCTCTGGGAGCGCTCTGAGGGCGGCCCGCCGGCCCCTGGACCCGCAGGACCGCCCCCGGTCACCCCGTCGGGGTCAGATCGTCGCCGCGTCGATCACGAAGCGGTAGCGGACGTCGCTGGACAGGACCCGCTCGTAGGCCTCGTTGATCTGGTCGGCGCCGATCAGCTCGATCTCCGCGCCCAGCCCGTGCTCGGCGCAGAAGTCGAGCATCTCCTGGGTCTCGGGGATGCCGCCGATCATCGACCCGGCGAGGGTCTTGCGGCCGCCGATGACGGAGAACAGGTTCAGCTCGACCGGCTCCTCCGGCGCGCCGACGTTCACCAGCGCTCCGTCGACCTTCAGCAGGGCGAGGTAGCGGTCGAGGCCGAGCGGCGCGGAGACCGTGGACACGATGAGGTCGAAGGTGCCGGCGAGCTCCTCGAAGGTGCTCGGGTCGCTGGTCGCGTAGTAGTGGGAGGCGCCCAGCTTCAGGCCGTCCTCCTTCTTGCGCAGGCTCTGCGACAGGACGGTGACCTCGGCGCCGAGGGCGGAAGCGATCTTCACGCCCATGTGGCCGAGCCCGCCGAGGCCGACGATCGCGACCTTCTTGCCGGGGCCGGCCTGCCAGTGCCGCAGCGGGGAGTAGAGGGTGATGCCGGCGCACAGCAGCGGCGCGGCGACGTCGAGGGAGAGGCCGTCGGGGATGCGGAGGGTGTAGTTCTCGTCGACGACGATGTGGCTGGAGTAGCCGCCGTACGTGGGCGCGCCGTCCTTGTCGAGGGCGTTGTAGGTGCCGGTCATGCCCTTGACGCAGTACTGCTCCTGGCCGCGCAGGCAGTACTCGCACTCCCGGCAGGAGTCCACGAAACAGCCCACGCCCACCCGGTCGCCGACGGCGAACTTCGTCACGCCCGCACCGGTCTCGGTGACGATCCCGGCGATCTCGTGGCCCGGGACCATCGGGAAGATGCCCTCGCCCCAGCCGTCGCGGGCCTGGTGGATGTCGGAGTGGCAGATGCCGGAGTACTTGATGTCGATGAGGACGTCGTGTTCGCCGACCGGGCGGCGCGGAACGGTGACGCGCTCCAGCGGGGCCTTGGCGGCGGGGGCGGCGTAGGCGGGTACCTGGGTGACGGACATGGGGGTGATCTCCTCTGACGAGGACGCCGGCGGTGACGTCGCACGGTGGGCGACGCCGGGGGTCCGGCATCCGGTGCTGCGGTACTTCCACCTTGCCCCGGTCCGCGCGGCCCACCCAGACCCCTGCTGTGCCTAGGACTGCCGGACCTACCCTTGGCGGGGTCAGGATGACCCCCGCAGCGCGCACCCCGCACGGGGATACTGGTGGTATGGACCAGCTTGATCAGCGAGCCGAACTGGGCGAGTTCCTGCGCACCCGCCGGGCCCGGCTGCGCCCCGAGGACGTGGGCCTGCCCGACTACGGGCGCCACCGCCGGGTCCCGGGGCTGCGCCGCGAGGAGCTGGCGCAGCTGGCCGGGGTGTCGGTGGCGTACTACACGCGCCTGGAGCAGGGCCACGGCCACAACGTGTCGGCGGAGGTCCTGGACTCCATCGCGCGGGCGCTGCGGCTGGACGCCACGGAGTCGGCGCACCTGACGCACCTGGCGAGCCCCCGCACCCGCGGCCGCAGCCGGTCCCGGCGCCCGCAGCGGGTCCGCCCGGAGCTGCGCGGCCTGATGGAGGCGATGGAGGGCGTACCGGCGTACCTGGTGGGGCGGCGGCAGGACGTCATCGGCTGGAACCGGCTCGGGGCGGCCGTCTTCGGGGACTTCGGGGCGCTGCCGGCGGCGGAGCGGAACCTGGTGCGGATGGTGTTCCTGGACCCGGCGACGGCCGAGCTGTACGCGGAGTGGGAGTGCCGGGCCTGCGAGGTCGTCAGCAACCTGCGCATGTACGCGGGCCAGTTCCCCGACGACGAGCAGCTGTCGGTGCTGGTCGGGGAACTGTCCGTGAAGAGCGAGGAGTTCCGCAGGCTGTGGGCGGCGCACACGGTGGCGGACAAGAAGACGCACGGGGTGAAGCGGCTGCGCCACCCGGTGGTGGGCGAGCTGGTGCTGCCCTTCGAGACGCTGGCGCTGCCCGACGACCCGGCGCAATTCCTGGTGACCTACCACGCCGTGCCGGGCTCCCCCTCGGCGGACGCCCTGCGGCTGCTGTCGTCCTGGTCGGCGCCGGCCCCGACGGAGGCGCCGGCCGCCCGCGCGGAAGAGCCGGCCTGAGGCGCGGGCGCACCACCCGTCGTCCCCGGTCCGACGTCGTCCGCGGCCCGTCGTCCCGGGTCCGCCCTCTCCGGTCCGTCGTCCCGGGTCAGAGCTGGAGCTGGAAGATCGCCGCGCCGCGCTCGCGCCGGTAGCCGAGGGCCTCGTTCACGGCGAGCATCGGTCCGTTCCCGTCGGCGACGGTCGTACCGATCCGGCGCAGCCCGGGGTGCCGTGCCGCGACTTCCGCCCGCATGCGGAGCTTGACCGCGCGGCCCAGGCCGCGGCCCCGGTGGCCCGGTACGACGACGGTGTCGTACTGGAGGGCGCGCGGCCCGTCCGGGTCCGGGAGGACCAGCGCGGTGTAGGCGGCGATCTCCCCGGCGGGGGTGACGGCCGCGACCATCAGCATCTTGCCGCCGCGGTCCAGGACGAGCCGCTGTGCGGCGTGCACCCGCTCCGGGGTCCAGGCCGTGAACCGTTCGTCGGAATCCCCGCTGGGGGCCTCCTCCATCGCCCCGTGGGCCACGGCGGCGGCCGGGGCCCAGGCGTCGGGGACCAGGCCCGACCAGGTGAGGAGCTCGTACCCGGCGACGTCCGGGGCCTCCGCTTCCGTCGCCTCCGCGAGTTCCTGGACGTACCAGGCCATCGGGAGGACGTTCTCGAAGCCGAGGGACTCCAGGAAGGCCTGCCCGGGGCCGCCGAGGTCGGCTCCGGTGGACACGGAGGTCCGGCCGTCGGCGATCAGCTCGGCGCGGACCCGCTCCCACAGGGCGGTGCCGACGCCGCGGCGGCGGGCGTCGGGGCGGACCGTCAGCTCGTCGAGGAAGGCGGTGTGGGTGTTGCCCTCCTCCGTGAACAGCAGCAGGGCGGCGTGGCCCTCGCCGTCGGCCTCCGCGCAGTGGAGGAACCGGCCGCGGGCCGGCGGTACGCGCAGCCGCCCGGCGGCCTCCAGCCGGGTGGGGGCGGGTACGCCGGGCAGTGCGGCGGCGTCGGCTGCGTGGGCGGCGACCTGCACCGCCCACCACGTGTCCACGTCTTCGTCGGTCGGGGGCACGGCCAGCACGTCGATCTTCGTCATGTTCCCGACCTTAGGCCGTGCCGTCACGGTCCCGCCCGCCCGGCCCCGAACGCGCGGACGGCGGGGAGCCCTTGCCGGGCTCCCCGCCGTCCGGGGTTCAGCTGGTGGTGGCGCGGGCCGTCAGGAGGCCGAGCCGGCCTTCCACTCCGCCCAGTCCATGTTCCAGCCGTTGAGGCCGTTGTCCGGCTTGATGGTCTTGTCCGGGGAGTTCACCACGGTGACCACGTCGCCGATCAGCGAGTTGTCGAAGAACCACGCGCCGGGCTGGTTCGGGTCGTTGGCGCCCTTGGCGTCGTTCAGACCGACACAGCCGTGGCTGGTGTTGCTCTTGCCGAAGATCGAGTCCGATCCCCAGTAGTTGCCGTGGATGAAGGTTCCGGAGGTGGACAGCCGCATCGCGTGCGGGACGTCCTTGATGTCGTACTCGCCCTTGCCGTCGTTGCCCTTGAAGCCGACGGTGGCACCGTCCATCCGGGTCTCCTTGAACTTCTCGGAGATCACCATCTGGCCGTTGTACGTGGGGTTCTCCGGGGAACCGGCCGAGATCGGGATGGTCTTGAGGACCGCGCCGTCGCGGGAGACCGTCATCGTCTTCGCCTTCACGTCGACGGTGGAGACCTGGCTCCGGCCGATCTTGAAGGTGACGGTCTTGTTCTGCACGCCCTGGATGCCGGGCGCGCCCTGCACGCCCTGGAGCGCGAGCTTCAGGGTGACCGTGGAGTTCGCCTGCCAGTACTTCTCCGGGCGGAAGTCCAGGCGCTGGTTGCCGAACCAGTGGCCGACGACCTCCTGGCCGCTGCTGGAGCTGACCGAGATCGCCGCCTGGACCGCCTTCTGGTCCTTGATCGGCTTGTTGAAGGTGATCGAGACCGGCATGCCCACGCCGACCGTCTGGCCCTCGTCCGGGACGAACGAGCCGACGAAGCTGTTCTCCGGGGAGAGGGTGGTGAACGAGGCGTTCTCGTGCGCCTCGCGCCCGGCCTCGTCCTTCGCGGTCGCCGCCAGGGCGTACTTCGTGGAGCGCTTGAGCGCTCCGTCCGGCTTCCAGCTCTTCCCGTCGGCGGCTATCTTGCCCGCCACGACGGCGCCCTCGGAGCTCTTCAGCTCGACCTGGGTCAGCTTGCCGTCGCTGACGGTGACGTTCGCCGCGTCGGTCAGACCTATGTTGGTGGAACCGTCCTTGGGCGTGATGGCTATCTTCGCCTTGGAGGCGTCCTTGGCCGCCGCCGCGTCGACATCCGCCTGCGCCTTGCCCGTCTCCGCGCTGCCCTGAGGCTTCTCGCTACCCCCGTCGTTGCAGGCCGAGAGCATCAGTACGCCACCGAGCACGGCGGATACGGCCACCAGGGACCTTCTCCGCCGCATGCTGTACGTCCTCACACGTCACTCCATCGTTGCCGGAAACCCCGAGGCTGCATTCCCGGGATTGGGCCGGGCAGGGGGCATGACCCCCTGCTCGTCCTGACAACGCGTTAACGACGCGGTTCGGTTCCACACTCCGTTCGAATGTGTGCAACCCCACGGTCAGGCGTTGTCCGCCTCTTCCTCGAAGTCACCATCTTCCTCGTCGAGGTCCCACTCCAAGGACTCGGGGTCGTATTCGACGGGTTCGCTGCTCCAGGAGGCCTGCGCCAGCTCGACTCCGGGCAGCTCCGCGACCAGGTCGGTGGGGTCCACCAGGTAGGCCAGCGCCTCCGATTCGTCCTGCCGGACGGCGGTTTCGGCGTGGCCGCGCTCCTCGTCCGGCATGAACTCGTCGGCCTTGATGTGCCCGAGCGCCGCCCCGATCAGCGCCTCGGAGTCGGACACCTCAAGTACCAAATCAACTCGAAGTCGTACAAATCGTGATGTCTCAGAAGGGTTCATACGACGGAGAGTAAGCCCGCGACAGCCTCGACTTTCCCACGACCCGCCCCTTTCACTAGCATCTGCGCACACGGCCAATTCGCTGCTTCCGCAAGGGGGATCGCCCCGTGTCCGCACGTCGACCGCTGCTCACCGCTCTCGGAGCGACCACCCTCCTCGCCGCCCTGTGGTTCGTCCCGTCGGCGAACGCCACCGCTCCGGGGCACCACCCGTCGGGGGGCGCCCGGGCCCCCCCCCCCCCCCCCCCCCCCCCCCCGGCCCCGGGGGCCCCCCCCCCCCCCCCCCCGCCCCCCCCCCCCCCCCCCCCCCCCCCCCCCCCCCCCCCCCCCCCC
>NZ_JBEXPG010000054.1:0-59469 GCF_040611935.1 Streptomyces sp. NPDC006512
ACTACATGAACTCCCGCTACGGCAGCCCCGTCGGCGCCTGGAACTTCTGGCAGACCCACCACTGGTACTGAGCCACCAGCGGACCCGAGAACACACCGCGAGACGCCCGGCCGGGACACCCCCGCCGGGCGTCTTCGCGTACCCCGGGACGGCGGAGGCCGGTCCGCGGATCGCGAAGGCTTCGAAACCGCGTTCCCCGTCACCAGTGCCGCGAACTGCGACCGACCTGCTGCGGTCGGATGGCACCACATTCTGACCCTTCAAGGACACAGACTGTCCTCTGACCCGGTCATAGTGGGGCCATGACCAGCGACATGACGGCTCGGACGCTGCGACTGCTGTCCCTGCTACAGACCCGCCGCGAGTGGTCCGGCGACGACCTCGCCGACCGCCTTCAGGTGACCGTCCGCACCGTGCGCCGCGACATCGACCGCCTGCGCGACCTGGGCTACCCCGTCGACAGCACCCGCGGCCACGCCGGCGGCTACCGGCTCGCCGCCGGCACCGACCTGCCGCCACTCCTCCTCGACGACGACGAAGCCGTGGCCATCGCCGTCGCCCTGCGCACCGCGGCCGGCGGCCTGAGGGGCATCGAGGAGACCGCCCTGCGCGCCCTCGCCAAACTCGAACAGGTCTTGCCCCGCCGCCTGCGCACGCGGGTCACCGCGCTCCAGCAGTCGATGAGCGGAATCGTCTGGGAGACCCGCGGCCCGCGCGCCGACCCCGCCCTCCTGTCCACCCTCGCCGTCACCTGCCGTGATCACGAGATCGTCACCTTCGACTACACCACCCGCGCCGGCACGACCGCTCCACGCCGGGTCGAACCGCAGCACCTCGTCGCCTCCGGCGACCTGTGGTACCTCCTGGCCCACGACACCGGCAGGGACGACTGGCGCGTCTTCCGACTGGACCGCATCACCGGCGTCACGGTCACCGGCCATCGCGTCCCCGCCCGCGCCCTGCCCGGTGACGACCCTGCCGCCTTCGTCGCCGAGAAGCTCTCCGGAGCCCCCACGCGTCACCGCGCCGTCGCCACCGTCCGGGCGTCCGCGGACCACGTCCGCACCCACACCCGTTACCTGACCGCCCGCATCCGCCCCGTCGACGAAGCCACCTGTGTCGTCGACGCCTCGGACGACTCCCTCACCCGCATCGCCCGGACACTGGCCTGCCTCACCGCCGACTACGCCCTCGACGCCGACCCCGACGTCCTCGACCACCTCCGCGCCACCGCCCGCCGCACCCTGCACGCCACCGGCTGACGACCCCCGGCAGGCTCGACGACGACACCGAGCGCGCACCACGTCGCGCGTCTCCCCCCGCCCGGCCGCGGTGCTGGCACGATGACGGCATGGAACGTGTGCTGGGAATCGGTGGGTACTTCATGCGGGCGGCGGACCCGGCGGCCCTGGGCGCGTGGTATCGCGAATGTCTGGGCCTGGACGCCGACGAGAACGGCCTGTGGCGTCAGGAAGCCGGGATGACGGTGTTCGCGACGTTCGAGTCCGACACCGACTACTTCGGGTCCCGCGCCCAGCGGACCATGCTCAACTTCCGTGTCCGTGACCTGGATGCGATGCTCGCGCAATTGCGCGCCAAGGGAGCGGACGTGGCAGGCGAGACCGAAGACATGGAGGGCGTCGGCCGGTTCGGCTGGGTCACCGACCCCGAGGGCAATCGCGTCGAACTGTGGCAGCCCGCCTGACGGCGGTTCTGAGGCGAACGGTATTCCTCGACTCCGAGCGATTGGGGTCCGCCCGACGCTGAGGCTCCGTTCGCTACGGCATGAGGTCGAGCGGATCCCTTTCCTCGTCGCCAGGGTGACCGAGGGCCTCCTCGTAGGCGTCGCGGTCGAAGACGTACGGGCCGAGCGGCAGCACGTCCCCCTCTGGCATTCTGGTGCTCCGGTCGCAGGGAGCCGGACCGCTGCGCCCACGTGTCGCTCCTCGTCGGGGGCGCTGACCGGTCTCAGCGGAACGCGGCGACGTTCCGGGCGGCCCAGTCGCCGAAGGGGCGCGGGGCTCGGCCGAGGACCCGCTGGACGTCCGGGCTGACGCGCTGCTCGGCCGGGGTCGGGGAACCGAGTATGTCCAGGGTGTCGTCGGCGAGCTCGGCCGGCATGCTCTGGGTCATGGCGGTCTTGGCCTCGTCCCGGGTGAGCTCGTGGAACCTCACCGGGGAGCCCAGCGCGGCGGCGATGGCCTCCGCCTGCCGGCGCGGAGTGATCACCTCCGGGCCGGTCAGCTCGTAAACGCCGCCGGTGTGCCGGTCATCCACCAGGCAGGCTGCCGCGACCGCGGCGATGTCCGCCGGGTCGATGACCGGCACCCCGACGTCGCCGAAGGGCGCGGCGACGACCCGTCGCGTACGGACGGAATCCGCCCACCACAGGGCGTTGGAGGCGAAGCCGCCCGGCCGCAGGACGGTCCACTCCAGGCCGGAGTCCCGCAGCACGTCCTCCAGCGCGCGCATCGCGATCCGTGTTCGGCCTGAGGGCCTGGTCACCACGCCCAGCGTGGAGAGCAGGACGACCCGGCGGACCCCGCTGGCCGCAGCTTCGCCGATGATGTCGGCAGGGTTGGCTCCAGTGGCGTGCAAGTCGCCGGACAGCAGAAGGAACAGCGCGTTCGCCCCGGCCAGTGCCGGCTTGAAGCCGGACGGCTCTGCCAGGTCGGCCACCACGTGGCGGGCGCCGTTCGGCACCGCCGCCGCGTGCCGTGACACGGCCGTCACCTCCTGGCCCGCCTCGGTCAGTGCCTGCGTCAACGGCCGGCCGATGTTCCCGGTGGCCCCGGTCACCACGATCATGAGCAGCTCCTTCTCGGATGTCCTGTGTGGCCTTCACGCTAGGAGCAGGGGCTTACTTTTAGTAAGGACATACCTTGAGGTAAGTTCATGACATGGAAGAAGGCGCGCAGACCAGACGGGCCGCGACGGAGAAGCGGTATGACGTGTTTCACACCGACTGCCCCGCGCGCGATGTGGTCGACCACGTGACCAGCAGGTGGGGCATCTGGGTGCTGATCTCCCTGCGGAGCAGCGACCTCCGGTTCTATGAGCTGCGCGAGAGCATCCACGGAATCAGCGAGAAGATGCTCGCCCAGACCTTGCGCGCACTGGTTCAGGACGGCCTGGTGTGGCGGGAGGTCGAACCGACGACGCCGCCGCAGGTCACTTACGGGCTGACCGAGTTCGGCCGGGACGTCGGCGAGCCGCTGACGGAACTGTTCGACCGGATCACACGGCGGCTTTCGCCGGAAGGCGGCGCGCCGCCCCCGTGAGGTTCTTCGGCCTCTTCGCCGAGGACGAATACTGCGTGCACGACGCCGTCGAGGCCGGCGCGGCCGGTCTCAGCGCCCGCCTGGACGGCGTGACGGCCTGGAACCGGGGCGCGGACCTGGCCCCGTTCCTGGAGGAGCTCTCCGAGGACTTCCGGGGCGATGACCTGCCTGGGGATGCCTTCCCCTGCACCGTGCCGCGGTCGTCGCCACCGGCCCGGCCCTTCATCGATAACCCGGTGGTTATCGTTCCGCGCACGATTCGGCCTTGATCATGCGCGCGACCCGCAAGATCGTTTGAGTTATGCAGTCACGCGCGCAAGACCCCCCGTCCGTACGCCCGGACGGGATGACGTATCCCCGCATCGTCGGCACCTCCTTGAACTCCCCATGAGCGTCGCCCTCGACCTGACGGTGATGTACGCGATGCATGATGCGCTGCGCCGGGAACTGGCCCATCTTGACCGCGTCACCACCGCCGCGGACCTCGACCCGGGGCAGGTGCTGGCCACCGCTGCCGGGTGGACGCTGTTCAAGAAGGCGCTCCGTGCCCACCACAGGGCCGAAGACGACGCCTTGTGGCCGTCGCTGCGCGAGAGTCTGACCGGCCGGCCGCAGGACCTGGCGCTGCTGGAGGTGATGGAGGCCGAGCACGCCGCCATCAACCCGGTGATCCGGGCCATCGACGACGCGGTGTCCGACCGCGACCCGGACCCGTTGCGGTTGGGCCAGCTTTCCGACGCGCTGACCCGCGGTCTGGCCGGACACCTCAAGCACGAGGAGGAGGCGGCGCTCCCGCTGATCCAGCGGGAGCTGACCGCCCGGCAGTGGGAGCATTTCAGCCGGGTCCACGCCCAGCGCGTCGACGAGGACGCGCCGCTGCTGCTGCCGTGGCTGCTGGACGGCGCCGACGAACTGACGGCGGACAGGCTCCTCGCCCGGCTGTCCGCTCCCGAGTACGCCGCCTGCACCACCCGGTGGATCCCGGCGTACGCGGCGCTCGACCGCTGGAATGCGCGCGTGACCACCTGACGCGCGCTCACCAACCGCCGTCTTGCGGTCCGCCGGCCGACGAAGGCACGCCTGCGCGTCGTCTCGAAGTACGGCCCGGGCGCGCGCACCCGCGAGTTCCAGGGGGCGGCGGTGCGACTTTCGGACAGGGGTCATAATCTCGCCATGAACATGCTTGCCGTGCGGGTGCTGTTGGCTGTCCTCCTCGTGGGGAGCGGCGTGAGCGGATGTTCGCTCCTTCCCCCGTTCCCCACCTGCGAGCGAACCGAGCAGTCCGTGGCCGAACTCGACGAGCTGCCCGCACTGGCGCTGCGTCCGCAGGGGGCCGTGTCCGTCGACGGTCCATGGGCCGGGGCCTCCTGCGTCGAAGACACGGCGGACGCCTGGCTCTCCGCGGGGCGGCTCTACGCGTACGGCGGGACCCGGCAGGAAGTACTGGCGTACTACGGCCGGGAAGCGCCCGCGTCGGGATGGCGGCCCGTGGATGGTCTGGACACGGGGCCTGACGGCCGGACCGCCGTCTTCTGCTTCGAATCCGCCGGCCGGCCGAGCATCGTCCTCGCCTTCGAAACCCCTGACGTGCTCAGCGAGATCTACGGAGAGGGGCCAGCTCCGGCGGCTCTGCTGGGCGTGGACGCCCGCACCTGGTTCAGCTGGTCCGCGGAATCGGCGCTCGACGGCTCACCGATCAGCTGCCGGATCTGACCTGCCGCGAGCCTGACGCGGGCCTGCCGTTGTGGGGCTTCACGAACGACGGCTGGTTCGCCGACGCGACGGTGCCGGGGTTCACGTGAGGGGTGCAGGTGTGTCCACGTCACAGTTGGGGGACGTACGGGGCGATGCCCACGATGAGGATGGACCGTTCGCCCGGCCCCCGCCCGGAGCCCGCGCGGACCGGGGCGACGTAGTGGCTGACCCTGTGGTCGTGGACGGCGTAGCCGTCCAGCGGGTCGGTCAGGGTGAACTCGGCGTGGATGTCCGCCCACGGGTCCTCGGGCTGGAGGCCCGCGCTGCCCGGTGTCGCGATGACGTTCTGCCCGCCGGTGACGTTGGTTCGGCTGATCAGGTGGGCGAAGGTGAACGTGCCGGCCGAACCCCCGTCCTGGTGCAAGCAGTTCGGGGAGGAGACGGCCTCCTGGCCCGGACCGTCGACGCCGAGCCTGATCAGGTGGACACCGGCCCACAGCGGCCGTCGCCCCAGGTCCTTCAGGGACAGGACCTGCTCGATGTCCCAGCGCAGGAGGCGCAGCAGCAGGGGGTTGCCGCGCAGTGCCTCGGGGATGTCGGGGAGCACGCGCCGCGTCCGCGGGCGATCGGGGCCGTCCTGGCCCTGGGAGAAGTCGGTGACCGTACCGTGCACGGGGTCGGGGGTTCCGGGAATCCAGGACAGTTCGTCCTTCCACGGCAGGTACACGGCATGGGAGTACCGACGGAACCGGTTGGTTCCCGGGGCGTACGGGTCGGGCGGCATGGCCGCGCAGACCTCCCGGATCCTGGCCAGGTCCCCTGCGGCGGAGCCGGCCGGGAGGATGCCCAGCCGCTCGGCTCCGTAGCGGGCGAACCCGCGCTCGCGCAGACCGTCCGCGCCGTCGCCCGGACCCTCCGCATCAGGGTGCGAACGCCTCCGGGGCTCAGCCTTTTCCACGTGTTCCTCCCACAGGTCACCACCGGGCCCGTGGCGCCGGCGGCCGTTGCCGACCTTACGGGCAGTCCTGCTGCCGCGCGTCCCGCGGGTCCGGGTCCACACCCGCGGCGGCGGGCTCGCCCGTGCTCACCCGTCACCTGATGTGAGGGGCCGGCCGGCCGCGCTGTCGCCGACCGGCCCCTGACACCAGGGATCAGGACACCGGCCCGGCCCCGTCCCGCAGCCGCTCGGCGAACGCCCGCGCGGCAGCCAGGTCCCCGGCGTCGGGCCGGTGCTTGTTGATGCCGCCCACGAGCTTGAAGGGCGTCCACGTGTCGAACGCCCGGCACGAGAACGTGCCCTCCACCACGAAGCCCTTCCCTTCGAGGAGCCCGACCAGCCGACGGGTGAAAGGCGTCGGCCGCAGCTCGGGCAGCCCGCTCGTGGCGAACACGAACGCCCGGCCCCGCCGGTCGGGAAGCGCCTTGGCGAAATCGGTCAGATGCGGGTGCAACCGGCCGTAGAAGACGCCCGACCCGAACCCCAGCAGGTCCGCGTCGGCCAGCTCCAGCGGGTCGGCCTCCTCCGGGGAGACGACACGCGCGCCCAGTACTTCGGCCACGACCTCGGCGATACGACGGGTATTGCCGTGCGACACGGAGGCGCACACGATGACGGTCTTCATCCTGACGGTCCTTTCTCCGGCTCCTGCATGTACGACAGGCGAGCGGCCCAGAACGTGACACCGCCCGGCCGGGTGGTGGCGGCGAGCCGCACTTCTCGCTATTGGTCCATACCTATTGACCGACCTCTCCGCCCCTCATACGATCCGGACCGGCACAGCCCCACCTGTCCCCACCTCACCCGGAGCCGGGCGTCGCACCCCACGCGTCAGTCAGTCAGCCATGCCTACGACGCCCAGCGGGAAGGGAGCACAGCATGTTCCGTCGACGGTCGCGCACCCCACGCCCCACGGGCGACGCCCGCCCTCCACAGGATTCCGGCCGCGGCAACGAGGGCCGGGTGTACGCGACCAGCCGCGCCCGGCGCGGAGCGTCCGCCCTCGCGCGTTCCCTGGCCGGGGTGAGCGCCGCCGCCCTCATCGGCGCCGGCATCGCCGTGTCCGGTACCGGATCGGCAGGCGCGGTCACCTCGGAGCCCGTGACCAACTCCGGTTTTGAGAACGGGCTCTCCGGCTGGACGTGCTCAGGCGCCAGCGGCTCCGCCGTCGGCAGCCCGGTCCACTCGGGCGCCGCCGCCCTCAAGGCCACGCCGACCGGCTCCGACCACGCCCAGTGCAGCCAGACCGTCAGCGTGCAGCCCAACTCCTCGTACACGCTGAGCGCCTACGTCCAGGGCAGCTACGTCTACCTGGGCGCCACCGGTGCCGGCATCTCCGGCGCCCAGTCCACCTGGACTCCGAACAGCCCGTCGTACGGTCGGCTCAGTGTCGGTTTCACCACCGGCCCGAACACCACCTCCGTGACCGTCTACCTGCACGGCTGGTACGGACAGCCCTCATACCACGCGGACGACGTGTCGCTCGTCGGCCCCGGCGGCAGCACCCCCACACCGACCGCCACACCGACCGCCACACCCCCGGCCACCACACCGCCCCCGACGACCCCGCCGCCCACCACCGCACCGCCCACGACCCCGCCGCCCGGCGAGACGTGCCCCACGAAGCCCAAGCCGTCCGGCAAGGTCCTGCAGGGGTACTGGGAGAACTGGGACGGCGCCGCGAACGGCGTCCACCCCGGCCTGGGCTGGATCCCCATCACGGACAGCCGGATCGCCGCACACGGCTACAACGTGATCAACGCCGCCTTCCCCGTGATCCTCTCCGACGGCACCGTCCTGTGGCAGGACGGCATGGACGCCGGCGTCAAGGTCGCGACCCCCGCCGAGATGTGCCAGGCCAAGGCGGCCGGAGCGACGGTCCTGATGTCGATCGGTGGCGCGGCCGCGGGCATCGACCTGAGTTCCAGCGCCGTCGCCGACCGGTTCGTGGCGACCGTCGTCCCGATCCTCAAGAAGTACAACTTCGACGGGATCGACATCGACATAGAGACCGGCCTCACCGGCAGCGGCAACATCAACACCCTGTCCGCCTCCCAGGCCAACCTGATGCGCATCATCGACGGCGTGCTGGCCCAGATGCCCGCGGGGTTCGGACTGACCATGGCCCCCGAAACCGCGTACGTCACCGGCGGAAGCGTCACCTACGGGTCGATCTGGGGCTCCTACCTGCCGATCATCAAGAAGTACGCCGACAACGGGCGACTGTGGTGGCTGAACATGCAGTACTACAACGGCAGCATGTACGGCTGCTCCGGCGACTCCTACCAGGCCGGTACGGTGCAGGGCTTCACCGCGCAGACCACCTGCCTGAACAACGGCCTGACCATCCAGGGCACCACCGTCAAGGTCCCCTACGACAAGCAGGTGCCCGGCCTGCCCGCCCAGCCGGGTGCGGGTGGCGGCCACATGACTCCGAGCCTGGTCAGCCAGTCGTGGAACGCCTTCAGCGGCTCGCTCAAGGGCCTCATGACCTGGTCGGTCAACTGGGACGGCTCAAAGGGCTGGACCTTCGGCGACAACGTCAAGCACCTACAGGGTCGTTGACGACCCAGCATGCTGAAACGATTCACAGAAGAGGGGAAAGCATGTCCGAATGTCACAGTTCGGGCATAGCCCCTCCCAGGCGGCGATGTCCCCATAGCGTGACTCGTTCACACCTGTCCCTATGGGGGTCCCATGTCCAACCAGTTCCCGCCAGCCCAACAGCCACCGCAGCCCGGGTACGGGTACCCGCCGCCGCCGAAGAAGTCTCCAACAGGGAAGATCATCGGGTTCTCCTGCCTCGGTGTCGTCGGCGTGATCGTGCTCATCGGAATCGCCGGAGCGCTGGCGGGCGGGACGGACGGCGGGAAGAACGGGAAGGAGGCGGCCGCGCCGCCGGCAGCCGTGTCATCGCCTGCCGCGAAGGCGCTGGAGAGCGAGTCCGACACCCCTGCGGGGAAGAACCAGCAGCCCATCGTCGTCACGGCGAAGAAGACAGACTTCAAGCCGAACGTCCTCTCGAAGGGCAGCGACGAGAAGTACACCAGCGTGTCGGTGACCGTCACCAACAACTCGGCCAAGACGATCAGCATCAACCCGCTGTACTTCTCGATCACCGACAACACTGGCGGGAAGCACACTGCTGAACTCGCTGTCGATGAGGGCCAGATCGACACCGTCGATCTCGCACCCGGCGAGAACATCACCGGGGTGATCACCGGCAAGGGCGCGTTCACCGCGAAGACGGTCACGTACAAGGACGGGCTGCTCGGCCGCGAGAACCATCGAGGCAGCGTCTCCTGAACCGAGGTACGGAAACCCGTCCCGGCCACCGGAGAGGCTCGGTCCCGGCCTCGCCCGAAGCACCACCTGGCCGGGGCGGCGGGGTTCGAGGGGTGCGGGGGCAGTTCGGTGGTAGGGGGTCAGAGCGGCGGTGCCGCTAGAAGGCTGTTGCGGGTCGGCGACGGGCAGTGTTGGCTCTTCTTGATCATGTTTGGCGACACTGCCGGACATACTGACCAGGGGGGACCCACATGCGTACTCGCCGAGTCCGACGACTCACACTTGCTGTTGCCGCATCCGGCTTGGTGACCGGCCTCGCCCTCGCGACGGGGATGGCCCAGGCCTCCTCCACCGTTCCGGCTCCGACGCCGAGCCCGACGTGCGCGCCGACTCCGACCCGCGCGCCCGTCCCGTCAACGAACCCCACGTCCACGCCGGCCCCCACCCCCAGCCGCACCCCGATCACGATCCCGATGGCGAACTCCTCCGAGGCCGAGCCGCCCTCCACGCCGACCCCCACGCCGGTCCCGACGACCGGCGCCACCACCACGCCGGTCCCGACGGCGAACCCCACGGAGGTCCAGCCGACCCCCACGGTGGTCCCGACGGCGAACCCCACGGAGGTCCAGCCGACCCCCACGGTGGTCCCGACGGTGGACCCCACCTGCACGCCCGTCCCGACCCCGAGCTACACAGCGGGTCCGACGAAGAACCCGTCGACCCCGCCGGCCCCGACCTACACGCCGGTCCCGACGAAGAACCCCTCGGGGATCCCGTCGACTCCCACGGACTGACGGTGAAACGGTGAAGTAGAGCAAGCGGTGGGGGCCCGGGCCGTGTGGGCCCGGGCCCCCACCGCAGCCTCACGGGAGCACCGCTGGGTGCGGGCCTCCGGGGAGGGTCTGCGCCGCTCTCGCCCGCGGCAGCTGACCCCGGAGTTCGAGCGGGGGCCGAGAGTGCTCCGCACGTCGTCGCGCCGTCGCGACGATCACGCGGATCCGCGGGCTCGGGCCGGCCGCCGTTTCACCAGCGGACGGCGGTGAAGTCGACCGGCCGGGGCCGCAACAGGCGGGTGCGCCCTGCCAGTGCGCTCAGCCTCCTCGACATGTCGTCGGCGGGCAGCCGGCGGCGGTCGCCGTGGCCCGGCAGGACCCATTCGAACTTCAGCCGTTCGGCCGCCCGGGCCAGGGAGGTGCCCAACTCCTCGATGGAGTACCAGGTCACGCTGTCCGCGACTTCCAGGTCACCGGTGGTACGGGACCAGTAGAAGCTGTCCCCGCTGAAGCAGTACCGGTCATCCGCGAGGTAGAGCACGCTGCCCTGCGTGTGGCCGGGCAGGGGGTGGGCGGTGACTCCCTCGCCGATCTCCAGGGGTTCGAGACCCCGGATCACCCGGTCTGCGTCCGGCGCGGCGTCGAGGTCACCCTCGTGGATCCACAGCCGGGCGCCGAAGTGGTCCGCGTAGTGGCGGCCGTGTGCCGCGTGGTCGCGGTGGGTGAGCAGGACATCGGTGACGGGACCCGATTCCGCGTAGCGGTCGGCGAGTCCACGGCTCCAGCGCGGCGTGTCGATCATCATGACCGTGCCGGAGGGCCGAAGGAGCAAGTAGGAATTGGCCCCGGCGGTGTGCTGTGAGTTGTGCCCGCACAGCAGTACGCCACTGTCCAGCTTCATCGGAAAGGGATCGAGCCCCTGGTCCGGCCGCCCGGAGACGGGGCGGATCGAGCGGGTGGGGCAGGCGAAGACGGCAGCGTGTAAGCGCCGCGTCTCCGCCTCGTCGCGCGGCGGGCGCAGGACCTCGGACCTTCCGTCGACCTCGCCGATCAGATCGGGCGCCAACTGTCGAGCGACGTCGCAGTTGAAGCAACGGTCGTCCACGTACCAGTCGTCCACGGCGGTTCTCCTTCCAGCGGGAACGCCCCCGATCGGGGCCGCTCTTCAGGGATACCGCACCCGCTTCCGGAATCGGTAGGCCCTGCCGATCTTGTGCTTCCGGACCCGAGGCGTTCTCCCCGGCCGGGCGGCGTTCGGGCGTGACGCGGGGCCCGCTTCCGCTGTTGTCCTCGCATGACGCTCGCACGGGGGCCGGGGCTTCGCCGGTCGACGTTCCTGAAGGCGGCCGCCGCTGCGGCACTGGGTGCGCTCCCGGCCGGTCCGGGCCGCGGCGGCAGCCCTCCAGGGGGCGCTCAGGGCGGCGCTCATGGGGCCGACGGTGCGCCGCGGGTGACGAAGGTGCGCGACCTGACGGGCCCCGGGCTCACCACCCGGTTCCGGATGGAGGCCACGGACCTGGGCATCCCGGTCGCCCTGCCCGACGGCAGAACCCTCTTCGTCTTCGGGGACACCTTCGAGGAGGCCCGGGTGGGCGGCGGCTGGTGGCGCTCCCCCGTCGGCCTGTATGCGACGACGGCCCGCCTCGACGAGGGTGTCGTCTGGACGGGAGCCGTCGGCGGGGAACACGCCCGCCAGCTGTGGGCGTACGAGCACGACAACCCGCTGTTCAGCACCGTGCTGCCGTCCGACGTGGTCCTCATCGGCGGAGCCCTCTTCCTCCACGTCACCGTGCACCGGGGGTGGGGCAGCGTGGTGTGGAGCGAGATCTGGCGCTCCGACGACTCGGGAGCGACCTGGCGGCACACCGGTGCCCGGTTCCCGGGGAACGCGCACGGCGGCCTGTTCCAGTCGCTGACGTGGGCTCTCGGGCCAGACGGCTACGTCTACGTCTGTTCGACGGGTTTCAGCCGGACCGGGCCCGTCCTGCTGCACCGGGTGCGGGCGGACGTGCTGGCCGAGCCGGACGCCTACGAAGGGTGGGGGTACCGCGCGGGCGCCTGGGGCTGGGGCAACGCGCCCACGCCGGTGCTGGAGGGCGGCTTCGGCGAGCTGTGCCTGCGGCTGCTGGACGGGTACTGGGTGCTGGTCTGCTTCAATGCCGCCGACGCCCGCATCGAAGCCCTCGTCATGCGCGAGCCGACCGCCGGACCGGCCGGCTCGTACCGGCACACCCTGATCCGCGGCGCGGCCTGGGGCCAGGAGGACGACACGCACGTGGGCCAGCCGTACGGCGGTTACGTCATCCCGGGATCCCGCCTGGACGACCTGCACCTGACGGTGAGCCAGTGGCGTACGGACAGGGGCTGGCCGTACCGGGTCATGCAGTTCCGGGTACGGGGGCTGAGCGGGCCGCCGGCTTCCTGACCGGTGGCCGGCCCGCCGGACGGCCCGCCGGACGGGTCAGGTCCAGCGCTGCGGGTCCGAGCCGTCGCACGGACCGGCGGCGGGTGCCCCCGGGCCACCGGTCAGGCAGGTTCCCGTGGCGAGGTGGCGGAGCTGTACCGAGCCGTCGGCGCGGCCCGTGAGCGTCCATCCCTGGGCGGCGGACCGGTCGCAGGAGCGGGCGCGCGGCGCTGTCCCGTCGTGGTCCAGGCAGGCGCCGGTCGCCCGGTTGCGGAGGTCGCCGGGGCCGTCGCCGTACGGGCGGAACTCCCATTCCTGGTAGCGCAATCCGTTGCAGGGCCATACCCGCAGGCCCTCCACGCTGTCGTCGAGGCAGGCGTCGGTGGCCTTGTTGCGGAAGACCCGGGCGGCTTCGGGAGCCTCCGACGAGGTCAGCGCGAGGACGGCCGCGACCCCCAGCGCGACACCGGTCAGCAGGCCTGCCACCGCCCACGGCCAGCGCCGGGCGACGACCGGTACCGGGCCGGGCCCGGCAGACCCGGGCTCCGGGGCCACCGAAGGCGCGGAAGGCCCGCCCGGCTCCGGGGAGGGGGCGGGAACGGACCCTGACGGGGCACGGTCCGGGCCGGTGCCCTGGCCGGACGGCGGACGGTTCTGGTCGGCGTCGGCGGCTTCCCACAGCACGCGGTACGCCGTGGGATCGGTGTCCAGGGCCCGGCAGATGTCCCGGACGACGGGCCAGGGCGGCACCGTGGCCCCACGGAAGTAACGCGACAGCGAGGAATCGCTGATCAGCACCTGCTGCTCCAGGGCCCGCAGTGTCGTCCCGGACCGCTGCTGCAGCGCGCGCAGTGCGTCGCCCAGCCGACGGGCGGCCGTGACCTGCCGGTCCGTGCCGTCGAGGTGGCTCATCCGTACCCTCTCCCCCGCGGCTCGCCGAAGCGTCCCGGTCGCCCGTCCTGTCCCGGGACACGTCTGTCCCCGCAGGTCAGCAGGGTAGGGATCCCGACATAGGCGAAGCAACAGGGACAAGGTTGCCAGCCTGCCCAGACCGCCACAAACTCGGAGCATCCAGTCGGCGGTTCACCCCACGTGGTGAAGCACGCGGCTCCCCCTCCCCCGCTTCGTGCGGCACGGGTGTGCCCGGCGCCGGCCCGACTCCTGACCGAAAGGCCCGTACCGCGATGCGTTTCAACTCCCTTACGGCGAAGAAGCTCTCGACCGGCTTCGCGCTCGTGCTCCTGCCCTTCACCACGACCGAGAGCGCCGTGGGCGCCGGCACCGGTTCCCCGGCGGCGGCCGCCGCCGGCGTGGTCTACCGGGTCCAGCTCAGCAACCGGTGCCTGGACGCGGACACGAACACCATCAACAACAACCCGGCGCGGGCCCAGGTGTGGGACTGCAACCACGCCGCCAACCAGCGCTGGACCCTGCACCCGTCAGGTGAACTGAAGATCGACTTCAACGGGAAGTGCCTGGACGCCGACACCAACACCATCAACAACAACGGGGGCAACGTGCAGCTGTGGTCCTGCAACGGCCAGCCTCAGCAGGCCTGGTACCGGGGCCCCAACGATTCGATCGTGCTGAAGTACAACGGCAAGTGCCTGGACCACGACACCAACCAGAACCGCAACGGCGGACGGGTCCAGCTCTGGAACTGCAACGGCTCTCCGCAGCAGTCGTGGCGCTGACGGCGGGCTCCGGCGCTCCGCCCCACGGTCCGCGCGGCGGGTCTCCGTGCGGCGGGTCAGGGCAGGACGTGCCGGGCGTGCAGGCGTCCCTCGTGGAATTCGATCGTGAAGGTGACCTGCTGCTCCTCCGAGAGTGACGGGGTCGGGCCCTCCAAGGCGTCCCGCGTCACGAAGACGGGCTCCTGCCGCCCCAGCGGAAGGATGAACCCGTAGCCTCTGGCTCGGTTGTAGGACTGGACGAAGCCTGTGAACCGTTCATCGGGCATGCGGCACGCTCCCCGACCGGGTCTACGCCGCCCCACCCCCGTCCCCGGGGGCGGGGCGGCCTTCACCCCCATGCTGTGACGGCACGCACCGACCACGCCCGCCGGACACCGCCGATCGGGTGTAACCCCTTGCCCTTGCCCCTCGCCCGTGCCCGGGTCCAGGTTCAGTCCAGGGCCAGGTCGAGCAGTGCGTTCGAGACCGCCTCGGTGGGCGCGGGGTGGATCCACAGGGGTGTCCGCGCGAGCTCACCGGCGCCGATGCCGAGGCTCATGGCCACCACGAGCGGCTGGATCAGGCTCGCGGCCTGCGGACCCAGGACGTGGGCGCCCAACAGCAGTCCGGTGCCGCGGTCGGCGAGTACCTTGCAGAAGCCGGTGCCGTCTTCCAGGGCCCAGCCGTAGGCGGTGTCCGAGAAGCGGCGCACGGAAACGGCGTAGTCGAGGCCCTCCTGCCGGCACTGCTGCTCGGTCCTGCCGACCTGCGCGATGTGGGGGCGGGTGAACACCCCGGCGGGGACGGCCTCGTGGGAGGTGCGGACCGGGTCGCCGGGGTGCAGCAGGTTGTGCGCCACGGTCCGCGCCTCCCGGTTCGCCACGTGCTTGAGCGGGAAGTCCGTGCACACGTCGCCGAGGGCGAACACCCCCTGGGCACTGGTGCGCTGGAAGGCGTCCACGACGATCCGGCCGTCGTCGTGGAGGTCGATCCCGGCCCGTGCGGCGTCGATCCGGTCGCTGTTCGGGGTGCGGCCCACGGCGACGAGCAGGGTGTCGGCTTCCACGGCGCCGCCGTCGTCCAGGACCAGGCGCAGTTGTCCCGGCCGCCCCTCGACGCGGGTCAGCGCGGTGCCCGTGCGTACGTCGTAGCGGTCGGCGGCGATCGCCGTGTACGCGGCGGCGACCGCCTCGTCCTGGGCGGAGAGCAGGGTGTCCTCTTGCTCGATGACCGTGATGCGGCTGCCCGCGGCGTGGAAGACGTGGGCGAGTTCGGCGGCGACGTAGCCACCGCCCAGCACCGCCAGGTGGCGCGGCGGACGCTGCACGCGCATCACCGTGTCGGAGGTCTCGTACGGCAGCCCGGACTCCCGTACCGGTGGGGGTACGGTCGGGCGGCTGCCGGTGGCGACGACGACCTGTCGGCCGCGGATCGTGACGGCGTCCGCGCCGCTTCCGACGGTCAGCGTACGGTCCCCGGTGAAGCGGGCGTGCCCCTTGAGGACCTCGATGTTCGGGGAGTCGCGACGGCCCTGCTCCCCCTCCGCGGCCTGCCGGTCCAGCCGCTCGAACACCCGCTCGCGGACGGCGGACCAGTCGACGCCGCTCAGCCGTGCCCCGACGCCGAACCGTCCGGCGTCGCGGATCCCGTCCACGAGGTCCGCGACGTGCACGAGCATCTTGCTGGGGATGCACCCCCGGTTCAGGCAGGTCCCGCCGAACGGCCCTTCGTCGACGATGGCCACGTCGAGGTGGGAGAACCGGTCGTCCACGACGGCGTTGCCCGAGCCCGCTCCGATGATCACGAGGTCATGAGTACGCATGCGGCGGAACGTACCCCCGCATGCCGGGCGTACGCGCGAACGGCACGCGGCGCCGTGCCGGGCCGCGGCTATGCGGCGGCGGGCGGGGCGAGGTGCTCCAGTGCCGCGAGGACGGCGTCGTGGGCGGTGGGCCGGCCCATCAGGACGCACAAGGTGTAGGCGGCGTCGTCCATCTCCCTCAGTGCCGCGGGATCCCCGGGCGTTGCCGCGAGACGGGCCTGGCAGGCGCGCAGCCGCGTGAGGGCCTCCTCGGTACGGGTCCGGGCCGGCGTGAGGGCACGAGGCCGTTGCCCGGGCGGGGCGGGGGCGCGGGCCGCCTGCACCGCCCGGCGCACCGCCCGCTCCACGCGCCGGGGGACGGGAGTTCCCCGGGCTCCGGCGGCCAGGGCCGACGCCAGGGCCTCGGGGGTGGTGCGGGCGAGGTCCGCCGCGGCGGCCAGGATCAGGTGCGCGTCCCGGGCCGAACACGGCGTCATGGCCATCAGCATCCCCACCGCCGACGCGGTCTGCGCCTCCACGAGGTCGCCGCCGGTCCCGTCACGCCCGTCGGGCCGTGCGGCGACGGCAGTCGGGCGGGGACGCCGGATTCCGGAAGGAGACATCAGTGATCCCTTCATTCCAAGGCAGGGGGGCGCGACAATCCGCGTATGAAAGGTATTCCGCGCCAAGTGCGTTGATACACATGGCAACTGGGGGCTAGCCGCACAAGAAAACAAGACCGCCGCGCCCCAGAGCGGGATCCGGCCCTGTCTTGCGGATCCCGGCCCTGTCATGCGAGGTACCAGGGACGGATCTACGGTTGGAGGAAGATCCCGGCGCTCGCGGACGCCCGGCACCCCCGCCGTCAGCCCGACGCGGTGCCGTGGGCGGCTCGACGGTCAGAGAGCCAGGCAGGAGGCCCCGGATGCCCCAGCACGCGACCACGGCGATGCGCGCGGCACTTCGCTCCACCCCCGCGGAGCGCGCCGCACTCGGCAAGGAAGCCCGCCGCCGCTCACCGCGGTCGGGACACGCCGCGTACGAGCCCTCTTCGAGCCGAAGGGACCCCCTCGGCATCCTCGAGGCGCAGTCGGCGACCCGGGTGCCGGAGCTGGTGCCGATCCGCTACGGGCGGATGTCCGAGTCCCCGTTCCGGTTCTACCGGGGCGCCGCTGCGATCATGGCCTCCGACCTGGCGGGCAGTCCCGACTCGGGGATCACCACCCAGCTGTGCGGAGACGCGCACCTGCTGAACTTCCGGCTGCTGGCGTCGCCCGAGCGGGAGCTGATGTTCGACATCAACGACTTCGACGAGACCTTGCCGGGCCCCTGGGAGTGGGACGTCAAGCGCCTGTCGGCGAGTTTCGTCATCGCCGGCCGGGCGAACGGCTTCGACGACGCGGAACGCGCCCGCATCGTGAGCGGCACCGTGCGTTCGTACCGCGAAGCGATGATCAGCTTCGCCGGCATGGGCAACCTCGACGTCTGGTACACGAAGATCAACGACACCGGTCTCAAGGACCTGACCACGGGCCGCCTCCACAAGAAGGGCCGCAAGAAGCTGGACCGCGCGCTGGCGAAGGCCCGCGCCCGGGACACCCTGCAGGTGTTCGGCAAGCTCACGCAGCTCGTCGACGGCAGGCCGATGATCGCGGCGGACCCGCCGTTGCTGGTACCGATGGCCGATCTGCTGCCGGACGCCGAGCGGACCACGCTGGAGCGCCAGTTCAGGGCGCTCATCGACCGGTACGGGCTCACGTTGCCGTCCGACCGGCGCCACTTGCTGGCGGACTACCAGCTGGTCGACGTCGCCCGCAAGGTCGTCGGGGTCGGCAGCGTGGGTACCCGGTGCTGGATCTTCCTGCTCCTCGGACGGGACGGCGAGGACCCGCTCTTCCTCCAGGCCAAGGAGGCCGACACCTCCGTCCTCGCCGACCACGTCGGGGCGAGCCAGTACCGCAACCAGGGTGAGCGCGTGGTCGCGGGACAGCGGCTGATGCAGGCGACGAGCGACATGTTCCTCGGCTGGGAACGGGTCGAGGGGATCGACGGCAAGCGCCGCGACTTCTACATCCGCCAGCTGCGCGACTGGAAGGGCATCGCGATGCCGGAGACGATGTCGCCGAGGCAGCTGGAGACGTTCGGCGAAGTCTGCGGCATCACGCTGGCCCGCGCGCACGCGCGGTCCGGCGACCGGATCGCGATCGCGTCCTACCTGGGCCGCGGGGACTCCTTCGACCGGGCCCTCGTCACGTTCGCGGAGGCGTACGCCGACCAGAACGAGAGCGACCACCGGGCGCTGCTGGACGCGGTGCGCACGGGACGCCTGCCGGCGGAGGAGCTCACCGGCTGACCGGCGGGGTGGCGGCGCCCGGGGTATCGGCGCCCGGGGTGACTGACCGGTCCCACGAGACGGTGTACCGGGCATCCGCGCCGGGCGGCCCGGGGCCGGAGGGTGACGGCGCGCCCCTCGCCCGCCGCAGCCCTATCGTGGGAGCGACGTCATGACCGGAAGCGGCGGCCCGCGGGCAGGTGGAGCGTGAACGGATCGGAGATCGACTACCCGGCGGTCTTCCACGCCCTGCCCAGCGCGGTGGCGCTGCTGACGACCGGCCTGGTGTACGTGGACGCCAACGAGGCCTACCTGTCCCTGTCGGGCCGCACCCGTGAGCAGCTCGTCGGCCGCTACCTCTTCGACGTCTTCCCCGACAATCCGGGTGATCCGGCCGCGACCGGCGTGCGCAACCTGCGCACGTCCCTGGAGCGGGTCGCGGCCACGCGCGAGCGCGACGCGATGGCCCTGCAACGCTACGACGTGGAGTCCCCCGACCGGCCGGGGGTGTGGCAGGAACGGTACTGGAGCCCCGTGAACGTCCCCGTCCTCGCCGCCGACGGCAGCGTGGCGCTCCTGCTGCACCGGGTGGAGGAGGTCACCGAACTGATCCGGGCAGGCAGCGGCGGGGACCGTGGCCAGGCCCTGGAGTCCGACCTCTACAGCCGTGCCCGGGACCTCCAGGACGTCAACGAGCGGCTGCGCCGGGCCCACGCGCGGGAACGCGAGGTGGCCCTCCACCTCCAGGAGGCGATGCTGCCGGCGCTGCGCCCGCTCGGCCACCACGAGGCCGCGGTGCGCTACCGGCCCGCGGCCGGAGCCCTGAACGTGTGCGGTGACTGGTACGACGTCGCCGACCTGCCGGGGCGGACCGCCGTCGCCGTGGGTGACGTCGTCGGGCACGGGCTGCGCGCGGCCGGCGTCATGGGACAGCTCCGCAGTGCGCTGTCGGCCGCGGCCCGTGTCGCGGAAGGCCCGGCGCAGGCCCTCGAAGTACTCGGTCTGTACGCCCGCTCCGTCACCGGAGCCGAGTCGACCACCGCCGTGCTCGTCTTCATCGACTGGAGCAGCCGCACCCTCACCTACAGCAGCGCCGGCCACCCGCCGCCCGCGCTCTGCCACAGCGACGGCACCGTCGTCTTCCTCGACGCGGCCACCGACCCGCCCCTCGGCGCCCGGCCCGAGCACACTCCCCGCCCGCAGGCCCAGACGGCCTTCCGGGACGGTTCCGTGCTGGTCCTGTACACGGACGGACTCGTCGAGCGCCGTCGCGAGGACATCGACACCGGTCTCGAACGGCTCGCCGCCACCCTCGTGCGGCACCGCTCCGCCGACGCGGAATCGCTGGCGGACGCCCTGCTGACCCGTTTGGCCCAGCCCGTCGGCATGACCGACGACACGGCCCTGGTCGTCCTTCGTCTGTGACGGCGTCCGGCGGTGATTCGTCTGTGACGGCGTCCGGCTGTGACGGGTGGCGGGCGTGGGTCAGGCCCGGGGAGGCCGCACACCACCGATGCCCTGCCGGTCGGGCGTCTGCGCGGTGGCGCGGCGCGCGGGGTCGGTGAAGGTCCGGCGGACCGCTTCGTCGAGGAGGCCCAGTTCCGCGCGTACGGCCGTCAGACGCTCGGCCGGCTGTGTTTCGAGCAGGTCCTCCAGCAGGGCGCGGAGCCGTCTGCACACCTGGAGGGAGGTGACGCCGTACTCGCGGATCTCCGTCACCCCGAGCCGCAGGTAGTCGTCCCAGCCACGGCCCGGCACCACCAGCCGCGGCCGGCCCCGGTCGTCGGCGAGCACGTACCGGCCGCCGAGCCGGGCCCGGCCCACCACGTGCAGGAACGTGTCGACGTGGTTGAGGACCTGCACGGCGGTCGTGGGGTCGTTGACGGCGGGCGAGAGGGCGCGGATGGCGATGTCGACGAGGATGCGCAGGGCGAAGGCGGGGTCCTGCTCGATGGTGCGCTCGGCGCCGAACGCGACGAGCCCCGCGACCCGGTGCGGGTCGGGGGGCGGCGAGGTGCCGTGCGCCTCGACGAAGGTGGTGCCGGGCGGTACGAAGTCCCCGACGGGATGGGTCAGGACGAGGACGCAGTCCTCGCGGGCCGCGACGGCGATCAGCCCCGCCGCGTCGAACGCCTGGAGGACTCCGCCCCGTTCGGAGCGGATGCGGGTGACCGGACCGGCCGCGGGCAGGGACCACCCCTCGGGTGCCGCCGAGGAACGGATGCGCTCCGACCCGCGGGCCACCACCTTCGCTCCGAGGCGCCCCACCAGATCGGCGATGGCGACGGGCCGCAGGTTGTGGGTGAACCGGTTGAGGTAGATGAGCAACAGCATGAGGCTGACGGCGACGGCCACACCGGACAGGGTCACCCCGAGGTTGGGGACGGAGTCGGATTCGATCTTGCGCAGCAGGGAGAAGGCGAAGGCGAAGGTTCCCGTGAACGTGGCCAGCACGGCCTTCTGCAGCCGGTCGCGGTACCACAGGCGCATGTAGCGCGGGGAGAGCGTGCCGGTCGCCTGCTGGATGACCAGTACACCGATGGTCACGACGAACCCCAGCAGCGCGACCATGGCTCCGACGACGGAACTGAGCACGCTGCTCGCGGTCGTCGCGGAGTAACGCCAGCCGCCCGGCAGCCAGTCCGCCCCGTCGACGCGGGCGGCCCACTCGGCGGACAGCGCCCCGAGCAGGAGTCCGAGCAGGGGGATGATCCACAGGCTTGCCTTGGCGTACTGCCGCAACCGGAAGCGCGCCGCCCAGGACATCATCGTCCGTTCCCCGGTTTCGGCGGTGCGCAGCGGCCTGACCGTCCAGTTCGCACGTTCCCATGGTAGGGCCGCTTCCCGGCGCCCGCAGGCGGCGACGGCCCGGCGGGCTCGCCGGGAGTTCCGCGCCTAAGCTGGCTGGGGGGCGTCGGAAGGGGTCGTCTCTCATGGCTGACTATCCGCTGATCGAAGACCACGGCCTGATCGGTGATCTCCAGACCGCGGCATTGGTGACCACGGACGGCACGATCGACTGGTTCTGTTGTCCTCGTTTCGATTCTCCGAGCGTGTTCGGGTCACTCCTCGACTGGGAGAAGGGCGGCCACTTCACGGTCAGGCCGGCCGAACCCACGTACACCACGAAGCAGTTGTACCTGCCGGACACCGCGGTTCTGGTCACTCGGTTCATGACCGAGTCGGGTACCGGCGAGGTCGTCGACTTCATGCCGGTGACCGGAGGCACGGCCACCGACCGCCACCGCCTGGTCCGCATGCTCCGGTGCGTGCGCGGCAGCATGACCTTCCAGGTCGAGATCGCCCCGAGGTTCGACTACGGCCGCGCACCCCACACGCTGCGGATCTCCGAGAACGGGGCGGTGTTCGCCTCGGCCGACCTGGAACTCACGCTCAGCGTGGTGCGGGAACCGGAGGACGAGCGGCTGGTGCACACCCTCACCGGAGAGCACGACCTGCGTGTCGAGCTGGCGCTCGACGCCGGACAGCAGCGGGGGCTGGTGCTGGCGTCCGCCGCGGAGGGGCCGCCGCGCGAGATCCGCGTCGCCGAGTTCCAGGAGCTCTTCGACGAGACCAGGCTCTTCTGGCGGACGTGGCTCCGCCAGTCCCGGTACACGGGCCGGTGGCGCGAGATGGTGGAGCGCTCCGCCATCACCCTGAAGCTGATGACGTACGCACCCACCGGCGCCCTGGTGGCGGCGCCCACGGCCGGTCTGCCCGAGCAGCTGGGAGGCGAGCGGAACTGGGACTACCGGTTCACCTGGATCCGTGACGCCTCCTTCTCCGTGTACGCCCTGCTGGGGCTGGGGTTCACGGAGGAGGCGCGGGCCTTCATCGGCTGGCTCGGCGACCGCGTGAAGGAGAAGGCGGGCCGCGACACGGACACGGGGCCCTTGAACATCATGTACCGGGTGGACGGTTCGTCCGACCTGTACGAAGAGGTCCTGGACCACTGGGAGGGCTACCAGGGGTCCGCCCCGGTGCGGATCGGCAACGGCGCGGCGGAACAGTTGCAGATGGACATCTACGGAGAGGCGCTGGACAGCATCTCCTTCGCCCACCAGCACGGCATCCACCTCGACATCCAGGGCTGGTCCTCGCTGCGCACCCTGCTCGACTGGCTCGTGGACCACTGGGACCAGGCCGGTGAGGGGTTGTGGGAGACCCGCGGCGGGCGCCAGGACTTCACCTACGGCCGTGTGATGTCCTGGGTGGCGTTCGACCGCGCGCTGCGGCTGGCGGCGGCGCACGGCAGGCCGGCGGAGAGCGGCCGCTGGGCGGCCGAGCGCGACAACATCTACCGGCAGATCCTGGACAGGGGCTGGGACCCCGAGCGCCGGGCCTTCGTCCAGCACTACGGCAGCGCTGTGCTCGACTCTTCCCTGCTGCGGATGCCGACGGTCGGGTTCATCACGCCCGACGACCCGATGTGGACGTCCACCCTGGACGCGATGGACCGGGAGCTGGTCACCGACAGTCTCGTCTACCGCTACAACCCCGAGGCCTCCCCCGACGGGCTGCGCGGCTCCGAGGGCACCTTCTCCCTGTGCACCTTCATGTACGTCGACGCCCTGGCCCGGGCCGGGCGGGCGGATCAGGCCCGGCTGGTCCTGGAGAAGATGATGGCGTACGCCAACCACCTCGGTCTGTACTCCGAGGAGATCGCGCTGACGGGAAGGCAACTCGGCAACTTCCCGCAGGCGTTCACCCATCTGGCACTGATCGATGCCGCCATCACGCTGGACGACACCTTGAACCGCATGCGGAAGGGATAGCGGAAGGATCAGCCGACGGCCGTGCCGCCGGTGGCCGGGCGGGTCCGCACGGGTGGCCCGGGGGCCAGCACCACGACCAGGTCGCCCTCCTGGGGGACGACGGCCCGTGTCTCGTCGACCGGCTCCAGACTGCCGTCGTCGCGGACCACGAACAGCGTTTCGTGTCCCGGCGGGAGCGGATCGGAGGCCGGGCGCACCAGGAAGCGGGCGCCCTGTTCGTAGCGTGCCGCCAGGACGTGCCGCAGCAGCGAACCGCCGAACAGGACGGCGCCGCCCGTGTAGGGGGCGACGACGCCGTGGCTCTCGTGGGGTGGTCCCACCCGGTAGACGGGCCCCTCCACGTTGTCCTCGACGAGTACGGAGGCGAGCGCGTTGAAGTCGTCGTCGTCGGTGAGCAGGAAGACGGCGTTGACCCCCTCCAGCCGCGCCCTGGGGTTGGTGGCCGTCGCCAGCAGGTCCCCCCTGGCCAGTTTGATCCCGGCCTCCTTGATGCGCTCGCGTTCCTCGCTCTGTCCCGCCCACATCTGCACGTCGAGTCCCGCCGACCGCAGGGCCTTGCCCAGCGCGATCACCCACGGAGCGCCGCCCACCAGGAGGGGCCGGGTGCGGTTCGGGCGGGCGACGCCGAGCATGCGGGCCACGGGGCCGGCGGTCAGGGCGTAGAGCACGACCGTCGAGACGATCACGAGGAAGGTGATGGGAAGGATCTTGGATGCGCCGGCGAGCCCCAGTTGGACGAGGGGCGCGGCGAAGGCCGCGGCGGTGGAGGCGGCGACGATGCCGCGCGGGGCCATCCAGCCCGTGAACGCCCGCTCCCCCGTGCTCATGTTCTTGCCCATGGTCGCGAGGTAGGCCACCAGCGGCCGCACCACGAGCACGAGGAGCGCGACGAGGACGAGGGTGGGCAGGAGCACGGGTGTCAGTGAGGCCGGGGCGACGCTGGAGGAGATGGAGATGAACAGCAGCCCGATGATCAGCTGGACGAGCGTCTCGAAGAAGGGCCGGCGGGCCGGCATGTCGAATTTGCGGATGTTGGCCGCGGCCATGCCGGTGACGATGGCGGCGATGAGTCCGGTGTCGTCGCGGACGATGTCGCACCCCGCCGAAACCGCGATCACCGTGGCCAGTTGCGCCAGCGTCCCGAGCGCCTCGCCGAGCCGGAGCACCCGCAGGGTCAGCCACAGCAGCGCGACGCCCACGGCTCCGCCGACGAGGCCGACCGCCATGCTGATGACGAACTGACCGATCTGGTAGCCGCGGCCGATGTCGATCTGGTGCGTCGTGGCGATGGCGTGGAAGACGAGTGCTCCGAGGATGGCGCCGATCGGGTCGGTCAGTGTTCCTTCCCAGATCAGCAGGCGCCGGACCTTGTCCGTCGGCCGTACGTACTGGAGGAGGGGGCCCACCACCGTGGGCCCGGACACGACGAGGATCATGCCCACCATCGCGGCCACCCGGAGCGACATGCCGAACAGGGCCGGGCCGACGGCACAGACGGCCAGGAAGGTGAAGGCCACTCCGAAGAGCAGCAGTCTGCCCACCATCGCGCGGGTCTGGCCCGTCAGGTTCCGCAGGTCGAGGCCGAGTCCGGCGTCGTAGAGGATGACCGCCACGGACAGCGAGACCAGGGCGGAGAACTCCTCCCCGATCAGCTGGTCCGGATGGATGATGTCGGTGACGGCGCCCGCCGCGAAGCCCACCGGCAGGAGCAGGATCAGCGCGGGTACGCGGAGTTTGCCCGCGAGGATCTGGCAGGCGGTGGCCAGGGCCACGATCAGGGCGATGCCGAGGAGGATGTCGTCCTCGCTCACGACGGTTTCCTTCCTCGCCTCACGGGCGCGGTGGGGGCTCTACGACGTTTCCTGCCGGTGGAGCGGGTCAGTCACCGTCGGCCGGGGCGCCCCGCGGGGGACCGGTCCGGCGCAGGTCGGAATCGGTGAGGGATTCGAGCTCCCCGTGGGTGTCCATCCAGTAGAGGAGGAAGACGGCCGGAGCGACGAGCAGGAGGGCGACGAAGCTGACCACGGTCAGCCAGGCCAGGGTCTGGGAGTCGCCGGCCGCGTCCGCCACGGACAGCGACGTCGGGATGAGGTAGGGGCGCTGGGCCATGCCCCAGGCGATGACCGCCGCCCCGACGATGCCGACACAGGTGAAGCGGGCCCAGCGGGCTTCGGCCTTCAGCACGAGCAGTCCCGTGGCGACGAAGGCGAGCGCGGACACGATCGCGAGGGCGAGCCCCCAGCCGTGGGTGAGGCCGTGCCAGACGTGCGGCGCGTCGCCCCGGGCGACGAGGAGTACGGCCACGGCGGCCGCCGCGACCGCCCCGAGGCTGACGAGCGCCCGGCGGCGGAAGTATCCGACGAGGTCGGGGGCGTCGAAGCGCGCGGCGTCGGCGGTCAGGAACACGGCCCCGAGGAGGGCGGTCGCGGCGACGGTGAGGAGCCCGAAGACGAGGGACGCGGAGCTGGCCCACGCGTGGTCGGAGGCCTCGGTACCCGGTGCGACCCGGCCGGACGCGATGGCTCCGGCCGCCGCACCGAGACAGAACGGGGTGAGCAGGGAGGCGATGGCGAAGACGGCGCCGTAGAGGCGCCGCCGGGCCAGCCGGCGGGTGGGTTTGCGCAGGGCGAATCCCGCGCCGCGCAGGACCATGCCGAGGGCGGCCAGGGCCAGCGGCAGCCACATCGCCGTGAACACCGTCTGGAAGAACACGGGGAATCCGGTCCACATGAGGATGAGGACGAAGATCAGCCAGACGTTGTTGACCTCCCACACGGGGGCCATGGCGTGGTCGATCAGCCATCGGGGACGCTTGCCGCGCTCTGCTCCGCCGGCCGTCAGGTCCCAGAATCCCGCCCCGTAGTCGGTCCCGCCCGCGCACGCGTACGCGGCCACGGCGAGGAGCAGCACGAAGGCGACGAGTTCGGCCATCACCGTTCACCGCCCGCCGACGGGGCGGAGCCGCCGTCCTGCGCGGACCGGAGGTCACCGGCCGGGACCGCGGGCCGGGGCCCGTAGGGGGTGACGGCCTCCGGGGCCTCCCCTTCCGGCCCGTCCGGCTGTTCGTCCGCCAGGCGCCAGCGGTCGCGCATCTTGAGCAGGACCATGAGGAACGCCCCGAAGATGAGCAGGTACACGATGACCACCAGGCCGAACATGATCCAAAGGGTGGTGGAGCGGGTCGAGGTCACCGCCTCGGCGACCCGCATGTTCTGGTAGACGATCCATGGCTGGCGGGCCACTTCGGCCGTGATCCAGCCGCATTCGACCGCTACGACGGAGCCGACTCCGGCGCATGCGGCACTGCGGTAGAACCACTTGGAGCGGGGCGGCCGCCGGTGGCGCAGCCAGACCAGGCCGTACCAGAGGACGAGGAGGACGAGCGCGGACCCGATCCCGACCATGATGTCGAAGGCCCAGTGGGCGATCGTGGCCTGTGTGGCGTTGGGCCGGTCGCTCGCCGGTACGGAGGACAGCCCCGTCACCACGGTGTCGGGGCTGAACCCGGCCAGGATGGAGTCGAGCTGGGGGATCGGGATGCCGCCGGAGACCGTTCCGTCGGGGTGGAGGCGTCCGAACAGGTATTCCGGGACGTGGCTCTTGGTGTCCCAGACGATCTCGATGGCCGCGAACTTCACGGGCTGCTTCTGGAACACGGCCCGGGCGATCGAGTCGCCCAGCACGAGCTGTACGGGGGTCGCGGCCGCGGCGATGGTGAAGGGGACGGCGAAGCCGAGCCGGTGGTAGCGGTCCCGGCGGCCCCGGAGCCATCCGACGGCGTAGACGCCCGCCACGACGAAGCCCGCGGTCATCAGCATCGCCATGACGAAGTGCCAGTACTGGGGCCCGAACATGGGCGTGAAGATGGCTTTCCACACGTTCACGTCGACCGGGTTGCCCTGCGCGTCGAGGGAGAAGCCCTGGGGCGTGTTCATCCACGAGTTGGCGGCCAGGATGCCGAAGGTCCCGAGCAGCGCGACGGCCGGCAGCGGCAGCCCGAGCAGGAAGTGGGTGCGCGGTTTCAGCCTGCGCCAGCCGTAGAGGTAGATGGCGATGAGCACCGCTTCGAGGAAGAACGCCCATGCCTCGACGCCGAATCCGATGCCGAAGACGTCGCCCCATCTGCCCATCAGGCCCGGCCAGAGCAGCCCGAACTCGAACGACAGCACGGTGCCGGTGACGACGCCGATCGCGAACTGCACGGCCATCACCGCCGACCAGCGCCGGGCCAGCAGGAGGGCCGTCGCGTCGCCGTGGCGCAGGCCGCGGTAGTGCATGACGAGGGTGATCAGCGGCAGCGCCACCCCCATCGGCACGAGGATGATGTGGGAGGCGAGGGTGAACGCCATGAGCTCCCTAGCCGGGAGCAGTTGGGCGGGGGCGTCGGCCGCCAGGAGGTGGAGCGTGATGCCCATGCGTTCCTTTGCCGCTCGAGGTGACGTCGGAGGAGGCTCAGCCGCCGGTGGCGAAGCCGGGGAAGAGGGTCATCCCGCCGTCCACGTAGAGCGTCGTGCCGACGACGTAGTCCATGAGGTCCGAGGCGAGCGCCACGGCCGCGTGGGCGATGTCCTCGGGTTCGCCGATGCGCTCGTACGGGATCAGCCGCTGGAGGTCCTTGCGCGCCTCCGGGGTCTCCCACGCGGAACGGTTGATCGGTGTCTTGATGGCGCCGGGAGCGATCGCGTTCACCCGGATCTTCTTGGGCGCGAGTTCCTGGGCCAGGGTCGCCATCAGCATCTGGACGCCGCCCTTGGAGGAGGCGTAGTTGGCGTGGCCGGCCCAGGGAATGAGCTGGTGGACGGAGCTCATGCAGATGATCTTTCCGGCCGCCCGGGAAACCTCCGGGACGACGCCGCGCCGCAGGAACTCCTTCGTCGCTTCCCGCGCGCAGAGGAACTGGCCCGTGAGGTTGACGTCCAGCACCTTCTGCCACTGGGCGAGCGTCATGTCCTCGAAGGGGGCGTCGCGTTGCAGCCCGGCGTTCGCGACCAGGATGTCGATCGTGCCGAATTCGCGGACCATCCGGTCCATCATGGCTACGACCTGGTCCTCCTGGGACACGTCGGCCTCGTACGCGGCGGCGCGCACGCCGAACGAGGTGATCTCCTCGACCACCTTCTGCGCCTCGTCGGCGCCGGCCACGTAGTTCACGACCACGTCGGCGCCGGCCCGGCCGAGGCCGATGGCCGTGGCCTTGCCGATGCCGCTGTTGGCACCGGTCACCAGTGCCTTCTGGCCCTTGAGCAGGCGAGCGGGGATCACTCCCTGCGGTGCGCCCTCGGTGGAACTCACGGTCGGCTGCCTCCTCGACTGCCCGGTCCGGTCCGCAGGGCGGCGGCCCGGCGGATCCGAACGCCACGGAAGCATCTCCAGGGGAGATCAGGGGCCGGGGCGGGGCGGCTTTGGGCCACACGGCCGAGCATCAATGCCCGGTCGGGGCAATCCGCGGGGTCAGCGGAGCCGCTCCAGGAGGTGGTCGCCCACCCGGAGGGCGTTGGCGATCGCGGTGAGCGACGGGTTGACCGCGCCGATGCTCGGGAAGAAGCTCGTGTCGACCACGTAGAGGTTGTCGAGGTCGTGTGCCTTGCAGTTCACGTCCAGGGCGGAGGTGGCCGGGTCGTCGCCGAACCTCACCGTGCCGGCCTGGTGCGCCGTGGCGCCGATCGGCATGCCCTTGTGGAGGTAGATGCTGCGCGACAGGAGCTGGTGTTCGTGCATGCCCAGATGGCCCAGCATCCTCTGGAGCTCGTGCCGCAGCCGTTTCAGGCCGGCGGTGTTGTTGTTCTCGTCGAGCGCGAGGGTGATCTGTCCGTCGCCGTCGACCGTGACCCGGTTCTCGGGGAGCGGCAGGTCCTCGCCGCACAGCCAGAAGTCGACGGCGTGGTGGGCCAGTACCGCGAAGGGCATGTCGGGGGTCACGGCGCCGGCCCAGCGGGGAGCCTCGCCGTGGATCTGCTCGGCATCGGACTTGCCGAGCATTTGAATGCCGCCCAGCGGGTAGTCCCAGTCGTCTGAGCCGAGGTACCAGTCGTGCAGGGCCAGGGTCTTCTGGAAGCGGGTGGGGTTGGGCTCCTTCGAAACGGCCATCAGCGCGAGGTTGTTGTGGCGCATGTAGTGCCGTCCGACGACGTCGGAGCTGTTCGCCAGCCCGCGGGGATGGCGGTCGTCGGCCGAGGCCAGGAGGAGGGCCGCCGAGTTGACCGCCCCGCAGGCGACCACCACGACGTCGGCGGAGTAGGAGGCTTCGGACCCGTCCCCGCTCCGCGTCAGGACCCGGCTGACGGTGTGCCCGGCCGGGTCGGTCTCCAGCCGGACCACCCGGGCGTCGGTGATCATTTCGACGTTGGGGTGACGCAGCGCGGGTTCCACGCAGATCACCTGGGCGTCCGACTTGCCGCGCACCAGGCAGGGGAACCCGTCCACGCGGTCACAGCGGATGCAGACGCTGGACGGAGTCGCGCGCCCGTTCTCGTCCTGGAGCAGGTCGACGCCGATCGGCAGGTGGAAGGGGTGCAGGCCGCGCTTCTCCAGGTCGTCGCTCAGCTGCTGGATCCGCGGCTCGTGCGCCACCGGCGGGTAGGCGTACTGGGCGCTGTACGGCCCTTCCGACGGGTCCTCCCCGTGGTGGCCGTGGACCTTGTAGAGGTGCTCGGCCTGGGTGTAGTACGGCTCCAGCTCCTCGTAGCGGATCGGCCAGGCCGGCGACAGCCCGTCGTGGTGGCGCAGCTCCCCGAAGTCCTCGGGCCGCAGCCGGAAGAGGGCGGCCCCGTAGAACTTGGTGTTCCCGCCGACGTAGTAGTTGACCTCGGGCGGGAATTCCTTGCCGTGCTTGTCCAGCCAGAACTCCGGGGCACGGTACTTGCCCCTCACGAACACCGCGGTGGAGTCCCAGTTGTCCCGCTCGCGGGGGAGGTAGTCCCCGCGTTCGAGGATGAGCACCCGTTTGCCGGACGGAGCGAGGCGGTGGGCGAGCGTGCCTCCGCCCGCGCCGGTACCGATGATGATGACGTCGTAGTGCGGGGAGTCGCCCACGGCGACCACCGTCCTTGCGCTCGTGGACCGCGCCCTTCCGGCGGGACCTCATCCTTGCGCGCCGCCGGTGCACGGCAGCCACCCCACCCCTTCGAACGTATCCCTCCTCCACACGGGGGGCGACCGGACGGGCCCCTCCCCCGCAGCCGATGGGCCCCTCCCCCGCTGCCGGGTCACAGGACGGCGATCGGGTTCACCGGGGAGCCGGTGGCCGCCGGGAGCCGGAGCGGCGCGACCGTGCACAGGAACGACCACCGGCCCGCGCGGGCGCACGCCCGGGTCAGTTCCTCGAACTGCAGGTAGTCCAGGAGGTGCACGCCCATGGCGTGCACGGCGAGCACGTGCACGGGGAAGTCGACGCCGGCCACCGCGCTGGGGGCGGTGTCGTTGTTGCCGTCCGATCCCAGCACGGACACCTCCCGCTCGGCCAGGAACCGTACGGCCCCGGGGTGGAGACCGGCCCGGGCCCGGGCCGCGTCCCACGCCCCCCGCTCCTGGCGCCGGGCGCGGTGCCCCACCCGCACGAACAGCATGTCCCCCGGCCCGACCCGGACCCCCTGTGCCGCCTCCGCGGCGATCAGGTCGTCGGCGCTCACGTGGTCCCCGGGCTCCAGCCACGGCACGCCCCGCGACCGTGGCACGTCCAGGAGGACACCGCGGCCCACGATGCCGTCCCGGACGGCGTCGACGGACAGGGCGCGGGCACCTTGGGGGGTCACGCTGCTCGCCGGCACTCCGCCGTAGAGCGAACCGTCGTACAGCACGTGACACAGCGCGTCGAGGTGGCTGTCGGCGTCCCCGTGCACGTTCATCGCGAAGCGGTCGCGCGCGAAGTGCAGTCCGTCGGCCACGGCCTCACCCTCGGCGGGACCGATCATGCGGTGGTGCGCGGGGTCGGGATTGTCCGCGCCGGGACGCGTTTCGACGGGGGCGGCCAGCGATACCGTGAGCCCGGAGCGGACCTCGGCGGCGGCGGCCACCACGCGCTCCGGCGTCAGGTGGCCGAGCGCACCGGGACGGCCGTCGGGGTCAGGCCTGCTCCGGAGGCGCATGTCCTCGTACAGGGCGCGGAAGGCGGCGCCGGTCATGGCTCCGCGCGCCGGCGGTCCGGCGTCCGGGCTCACCAGGAGCCCCACGGGGACAGGCCCCACCGGAACACGTGGCGGGCCCCCGGTTCCAGGACGGTGAGCGCCGTGCCGCTGCGGAAGGCGTCGGCCGGGCAGGACATGGGCTCGATGGCGACGCCGCGCCGGCGCCGCCCGGGCTCCGCCAGTGTGTCCCCCGTGTAGACCTGTACGTACCGGACGCCCTCGATGAGCCGTACGTCGACGCCGTGCCGCCCCGAGGGGTGCGCGAGCCGGACCGCGCAGTGACCGGCCGGGTCCCGGTCGAGGCCCGTGTACGCGGTGTCCAGCCGCTCCTCGCCGATGGGCCGGGCGGCGCGGAAGTCGTACGCCGTGCCGTCGACCGGTTCCTCGCCCGTCGGCAGGCCCTGTCCGTCGGTACGGAGGCGGAGGCGGGCCGGTACGGTCAGCAGCGCGGTGTCCACGGCATCGGTGCCCACGGTCAGGTAGGGGTGCTGGCCCACGCCGTAGGGCGCGGGCGCGTCCCCCGTGTTGGTGGCGATGACGGTGGTTTCGAGCCCCTCCGGGCCGAGCCGGTACTCGGCGGAGACCTCCAGCCGGTACGGGTATCCGGGCTGCGGGAAGAGGGTGGTGCCGAGCGTGACCCCTTCCTCGCTGCGGGCGAGCAGCCGCCACGGGACCCACCTCAGGAGCCCGTGGATCGCGTTGCCGTTCTCCGGTTCGGTCAGCGGGAGCCGCAGGCTCTGCCCGCCGAAGCGGTAGCGGCCGCCGCCCACCCGGTTCGGCCAGGGCGCGAGGAGCTGGCCCCGGCCGCCGGTGATCGGTTCGTGCGCGGCGAACCCGTCGAGCAGGGGCTTCCCGCCCACCTCGTAGAGGCGCAGCGCGCCGCCCAGTTCGACCACCACCGCTGTCTGGGCGCCGTGACGCAGCCGCCATTGTTCTCCGGACGCAGTGTGTTTTGCGGATGTGGCGTGTTCTCCGGATGTGGCGTGTACTGCGGATGCGGTGTGTTCTGCGGATGCTTCGCGGGACATGCGCGGCTCCTCGGTCGGTACGGCGGGCGGTGGCGCCGCCCCGGCGGCGAGGCGGGCGACGACGTCCGAGACCACGGCGTCCGGGGGCCGGTCGATGCCGACCACCCACGCCTGCTCGTCGGGCTCCGGCTCCTGGAGGTCCGCGAACTGGCTGTCCAGCAGCCGCTGGGGGAAGAAGTGGCCCTGCCTCGCCCGCAGCCGGGACCCGATGAGCTCGCGTGACCCGTGCAGATGGACCAGGCGTACGCCGGTCCGCCCCCGCACCAGCTGGTCCCGGTAGGAGCGCTTGAGGGCGGAGCAGGCGACGACCGCGGGTTCCCGTGCCGCGAGCTGCCCGTCGATCCATGCCGCGACCGCGGCGAGCCAGGGGCGTCTGTCCTCGTCGGTCAGCGGCTGCCCGCCCGCCATCCTGGCGCGGTTCGCCGGGGTGTGGAAGTCGTCGGCGTCCTGGTAGGCCCAGCCGAGCCGGTCGGCCAGGCGGAGTGCCACCGTGGACTTCCCGGATCCCGCCACGCCCGTCACGACCACCACGACGGCCGGCGCGTCCGCGCGGGGGGTTTCCGGCGCGCCCCGGCCGGGCGGGGCCGGCTGACCGGCGCCGCGCGCGGGACCGTCCGGCGGGCCCCGCATGGCTCGCCTCACGTGGTGACGGGCCATACCGCCTCCCTCGCGCGTACCGCCGGACCGCCCGGGGTTCCGCCCCGGCCCTTCCACTCTCGGCGTACGCGGTCCCCGGCGCACCTCGGGCTGCACGCACCCCTCCCCCGATTGACATGCAGGCAAATACTTGCATGATGGAGGTGTGAGCGACGAGATGGACCGGGTCTTCAAGGCCCTCTCCGATGCGACCCGCCGGCACCTGCTGGACCGGCTGCGCGAGAACAACGGCCAGACCCTCGGCGAGCTGTGCGAAGGCCTGGCGATGTCCCGCCAGGCCGCCACCCAGCACCTGGGACTCCTGGAAGCGGCGAACCTCGTCAGCACGGTCCGCAGGGGCCGGGAAAAACTCCACTACCTCAACCCCGTACCGCTCCATCAGATCCAGGAGCGGTGGATCGACAAGTTCGAGCGCCCCCATCTGCGGGCGCTCAGCACCCTCAAACGGAAAGCGGAACAGGCCATGAGCGGCAAGCCCGAGTTCGTCTACACCACTTACATCGAAGCCACCCCGGAGAAGGTCTGGGAGGCTCTCACCGACCCGGAGATGACGGCCGCCTACTGGGGCCACGGCAACGTCTCCGACTGGCAGGCGGGCTCGCGCTGGGAGCACCGGCGCACCGACGGCTCCGGCACCGCCGACGTGGAGGGCGTCATCGTCGAAGCCGTCCCTCCGAAGCGGCTCGTCCTCACCTGGGCCGGCCCCGGCGAGGACCGACCGAACGGCCCCTCCACGGTCACCTTCGACCTCAAGCCGCTCGGCGGCACCGTCCAGCTCACCGTGACCCACGAGAACCTGCGCGACGAGACCGAGTTCCGGCAGGCGGCCGGCGGCTGGTCGGCGGTGCTGTCGAACCTGAAGACGTACCTCGAAACGGGAAAGACGCTGTCCCTGCCCGCGTGGTCCTGACCGGGGGTTCCACGACTCCCGGCCGGCCGTCAGCTTCCGGCGGCCGCACCGAACTCGGCGGTGAGGATGCCGTCGAAGACCGGCAGGCCGCTCCAGTCGCCGTTGACCTGGCCGGTGAGCAGGTGCTCGCCGTCGCGGGAGCCCAGGGCACAGGTCCACGAGCCGTACGTGGCACCCGCGTTGCCCCAGACCGTGACGCCGGACGGCAGTGTCCAGGAGAACACGCCCAGGCCGTACCGGGTCTGCGGGATCCACGGGACGGGGCCCGCGGTGTCGACGGTGGTGAACATCTCCTGCTGCTGTCCGGCGGGCAGCAGGTGGCCCCGGAGCAGTTCGCCGAAGAAGCGCTGCAGGTCACCGGTGGTCGAGATGATGCCGCCGGCCGCCCACGCGAAGGACTGGTTCATCTCGGTCGCGTCGTGGACCCGGGGCGGTACGTCGGAGGCGAAGAGGGTGGAGTAGTGCCGGGGGTGCGGCCCCCGGATCGCCGGTTCCGTGCCCGGGAGGTAGGTGCCGGTCAGCGCCAGCGGCTGGACGATCCGCTGCATGAGGGCTTCCCCGAAGGTGCCGCCCGTGGCCTTCTCGATGATCAGGGCGGCCAGGAAGTAGTTGGTGTTGGAGTAGAGGAAGGCCTCACCCGGAGCGCAGGGCGGCGGGGTGGCCAGGCCCGTCCTGACCAACTGCTCGGGGGCGTAGGTGTCGTAGCGGTGCTGGAACCACGCCGCTCCGACGCCCTTCTTGAAGAACTCGGGGTCGTTGCCGTAGTTGGAGATGCCGCTGGTGTGGTTGAGCAACTGCCGGATGGTGATCGTGCGGCCGTCGTAGCCGTTGCCCGACACGAGCCCGGGCAGCCACCGCTCGATCGTGTCGTCGAGGCCCAGGCTGCCTTCGGCTGCCAGTTGCAGGACCACCGTGGCGGTGAACGCCTTCGTGGTGCTGCCGATCCGGAACCGCTCGGACGGCCGGCGCTTCCTCCCGGTTCCGGTGTCGGAGACGCCCGCCGAGCCGAACCACGCGCCACGGCCGTCGCGCACTTCGACGGCTATGCCGGGTGCGCCGCCCTGGGCGGCGGCGCGGTCCATGGCCTGCTGGAGCGCGGAGTGGCCGGGGGGCGTCGGGGCGGCCCCTGCGGTCGCGGTCGCCTCGCTGGAGGGGGGCACGGTCATGTCGGTCTTCCTTTCGGGAGTTCGGTTCATCGGGGCGGGAGGCGTCGTCAGCACGCCGGTCGGGAAAGCACGGGGGGCTCGATCGGTTCGGCGGTGGGGCGCTCGGCGGTGGCGCGCTTGGCGGTCACGGCCACCACTGCGGTGGTTGCCCCCGTGAGGAGCAGCACCGCGGCGAGGGCGAGGAGGGTGGCGGCGTCCGGATGGATCAGGGACTGTCCGCGCCACGCCTGCCAGGTCACCACCGCGACCAGCCCCGTGTAGCCGAGGGCGGCACTGCCGACCAGGCGGGCCCGTACCTTCTCGTCGCGCAGCCAGACCCGCTCGGCGGCCAGGGCGGCGAGCACCGCGGCGATCAGGAGGAGGACCTGGATGCCGTGCAGGGCGAAGAAGTGCGGTACCCGGAAGTCGCCGCCGGTCACGCTCCAGTTGGTGAGGGGCATGCCGTGGCCGTCGGGGTCTCCGATGCCGTGGCCCTGGTACATCTGCACGGAGTGGCCGTTGGCATCGGTGACGGTACGGGAGTGGATTTCGGTGACCATCCAGAAGACCGGCACGACCATGCCGAAGGTGGCGAGCGCGAGGCCGGAGCGGATGGCGCGGTTCAGCGCCGCTCCGCCGGTCCGCTGGATCAGCACGACGACCGCCAGGATCAGTTGGGCGATGACGATGACCATCACCCCGAAGGTCAGCAGGGGCACCAGGGCCAGGGTGACCGGGTCGGTCTGGTCCGCGTTGAAGTGGCTGACGGTGCCGCGTGCCGCCTGGACCGTGATGGCGCCCACCTCCACCGTGGCGGCGACCGCGAAGACGGTGCCCAGCCCCCGTCCCAGCCGTCTGCCCCGCGTCAGCTTGGTCAGCAGCCAGGCCAGCGTGAGCGCGTAGAGGCCGAAGGCGAAGCCGAACTTGAGCGGCTTCACCCACACCGACTCGCCCAGCAGCGTCCGTCCGTCGAGGACGGCTCCGACGCCGGCGGCGAGCACCAGGCCGAGCATGAGTACGGCGCAGGCCACCAGCGGCCGGTGCCAGGTGCGAAGGGGGGTGAGGAAGGACGTCATGGGGGCTCCGATTCAGGGCAACGAGCGGCCCTCGTCCGGGCCCGCTCGGATCGCATCGCCTGTTCGCGAATGACTAAAAGCTAAATTGCTTTCACTCTTCCGTCAACGAAATGCTGAGCGTGGAGCGCATCATTGCAGGCCAGATCGCAGAACTCTTGCAATGACCGTGGAACAGAATGCAAAACGACTTCACGGCATTTGCATTGAGCTGACTGTGAAAGCAATACTGCTCAGACGCGGACCCGACACGGAGGCAATGCCGATGCCCGGAGGCAGACTGACCCACCACGAGCGGCTGGAGATCGCCGAGGGGCTCAGGGAGGGACTCAGCTACACCGACATCGCCGCCCGCCTGGACAGGCCCATCTCCACCGTCAGCCGGGAAGTGGCCCGCAACGGCGGCCCCTCCGACTACCGGGCCGACGCGGCGCACCGCGCCACCAAGGGGCGCGCCCAGCGCCGCAAGCAGCCCCTGGCACCCGCCCCGGCCGCCACCTCGCCGAGCGCGGGCGAGACGCACGGACGCGACCCGGAGGCCGTCGCCGAACTGGAGGAACAGTTCACGGCGATGATGGTCGGTACGGGGCTGCCGCGGATGACCGCCCGCGTACTGACGTGCCTGTACGTCACCGACGGCGGCAGCCTGACCGCGGCCGAACTCGCCCAGCGCCTCCAGGTCAGCCCCGCCTCCGTCTCCAAGGCCGTCGGCGAACTCGAACAGCAGGAGCTCATCAGGCGTGAACGCGACACGGGCCGGCGGCGTGACCGGTACGTCATCGACGCCGATGCCTGGTTCCGCGGCTGGATGGCCAGCGCCCGGCAGAACGCCATGCTGGCCGACTTCACCCTTCGCGGCGCCCAGGTCCTCGGCGCCACGACGCCCGCCGGTACCCGGATGCGCGACATCGGCCACTTCTTCGAGCACGTCGGCCGGACCATGATCCAGGCGGCCGAGCAATGGCGGCAGGCCGACGCCGCACGGCGCGGCACGCCCGGCTGATGCGTCGGCGGGGGTGGGGCGCTCCCCGGCCCCGGCCCCGGACGACCTGACCGGCTACAGTGCGGGCGGATCATGCGGATCCGTTCGCTGTCAGGGGGATTCCAGTTGGTCAAGCACCGTGCCTCTGTCGTACTCGTCGCGGTCGGCTGCCTCGCGATCTCCTCGTGTGCCGGTGGTGCGGACTCCGTGAGTGCCGACCGCGCGCCGGCGGGAACGCGGACGCCCGGCACCTCCTCCGCCCCGCAGACGAAGCCGGCGCCTTCCCCGACCCCTTCCGTCGCCCTGCCCGAGCCTGGGGCGGCCGGCGAGATACCGGACACCGCGCGGCTGCGTCAACTGGCTCTACAGCCGGGCGAGACCGCCGGCGTCGCGGAAGGGGAGTCCGGAAGCCACCCGATGCACGCCGGCGAGCTGAGGCCCCTGTCACCGTCCGAGCTGTCGGCCCCGTGCTCCGCCATGTGGGGCCTGCTCAGCCAGCGGGGCGCCCGGGCCGCCGTCAGCCAGACCTTCGCCACCGACACACCCGGGAACCCGCAGGTGAACTTCCTCGCCTCCTATGCGGGGGCGGAGGCCGTCTACACCCGACTGCGCTCGGCCGTCGCGGCCTGCCCCTCGGACAGCGAGGACGGCCGCACGGTCACCGTGCGGTACGAGGACCTCGACGGAGCGGGATTTCCCGAGGACACGATCCGCATCCGGATGACCACCACCGATGAAGGCTCCACCGGACCCGCCGACGTCATCGACCGCGTCGTCACCCGGGTCGGAGCGTGCATCGCCGACCTCTCCGGGCTGGGGTCCGAACCGTACCCACGGCTGGCCGAAGGTCCCGTTCTCCGGCAGATCGAGCGGCTCCGGACCGCACAGGGCCTCTGAGACCTCGGAGTCCTCGGAGACCTCTGAGACCGAACGGCTCGGCCCGTGGTTCACGCGTCCGGACCGTGAACCGGCGGCTCCTGCTGTCCTAGAGGCTCTTCCTCCCGCCCTCGCGCCGAGGGGCGGGGGTGCCTGTGGCTGGGGTCCAGCCGGAAGTCGGGACAGTCACGGTTCTGGCAGGCGCCCGGACCCCAGACGGGAACGAACATGCCGAGGGTCTTCTGTCGGTGTACCGCGGCCGGCACGGACTGATTGCAGGCCTGACACACGTACGCTTCTCGCTCACGCTTCATCTTGACCATTTCTTTACGATAGGCCCGTACTGGCGGGTCGGGAAGTGGTTCGTTTCCCGCCGTGCCGTCGGCCGGAGCGGGCCTTCTGACGCTGAGCACCACGGAAGCCGTCAGGACGACGACGATGACCGCGAGGCTGATCGGTGAGGGGACCTCCGGGATGCTCGGGCTGATCATCTTGTGGCAGGCCTGGAGGATGAGCTTGACGCCGATGAAGGCGAGGATGATCGCCAGGCCCTTGCTCAGGTAGTGGAAGCGGTCCAGGAGGCCGGCGAGCAGGAAGTAGAGGGCCCGCAGGCCGAGGATGGCGAACGCGTTGCTGGTGTAGACGACGAAGGCGTCGTCGCTGACCGCGAGGACCGCCGGGACACTGTCCACGGCGAAGATCAGGTCCGCGGCCTCGATCGCGGCGACCACCGCGAGCAACGGCGTCGCCACCCGCTTGCCCGCCTCCTTGACGAAGAACTTCGCCCCGGCGTACTCGTCCCGCACCGGAATGACCTTGCGGAGCATCCGCACGGCGAAGCTCTTGCCCGGGTCGAAGCTCTCCTCCTCGTCCTTGAGGAGCTTGTAGGTGCTGTAGAAGAGGACCGCCGCGAAGGCGAACAGCACCGCGGTGAAGCGGCTGACCACGGCCACGCCGAGGGAGAGGAAGATCCCGCGGAAGACGAGCGCGCCGATGACACCGAAGAACAGCACGCGGTGCTGGTAGGCGCGGGGCACTTTGAAGTACGCGAAGATCACGGCGAAGACGAACAGGTTGTCGACCGACAGGCTCTTCTCCAGCAGCCAGGCCGTCGTGTATTCGGTGCCGGCGTCGGTGCCGAGGACGAGGAAGACGACGGCGCCGAAGGTCAGGGCGAGGCCCACCCACAGTCCGCTCCAGGCGGCGGCCTCCTTGAAACCGATGACGTGCGCGGTGCGGTGGGACAGCAGGTCCACGGTCAGCGACACGACGACGGTCGCGGCGAACGCCCCCCACAACCACAGCGGGACCTCAAGCACGCCGAACACCCTCACCTCGGCCCGCGCGGAACGAGCGGGCCCCTCTACGGGGCGGACCCCATATACAGGAGTGTCCGGCATCGGGGCCCCGGGAGCACGCGGAGCGGGCGCACCCGACCGTGTTCACCTGCCCGGGACGGCGACCGTCGGTCCATGAAAAAGATCTACGCGGTCGTGGGCGCGGCCCGCTCCGGAGTCTTCACGGATGGCCGGCCACGGGGATCCGGCAGGGGCGGTGCGGGCGGAGGCCCAGGCCCGCGCGGACGATCCGTCGGTCCGTCTGGTCCTTCCCTCGCCGTGGCCCGTCCGCGCCGGCCGCATGTCACCCTCCGTCGGCCGGTGTTGACTTCCTCACCTAGTGCAGATTCACTAGGCGGGACTGGTGTCCTCGCGCTAGGAAGCAGGAGGGGCGGCGGTCGACGGTCGGCAACAGGAGCTCCCCACAAGAGGCTCGTGGGATCGCATCGCGCGGGTACGCGCCGTGTGAGCACGGAGAGGTACGGGATGCTGTGACCGGTTCCGAGTTCATGTCGCACGCCGTGGTTCAGTCGGGTACCGCCCGGCTGACCCTCGTCGGCCAACTCGACTGGGACACCGCCCCCTTGGTCCGCAACGCCGTCGCGGCGTGTCTGGAGGAGCGGCCGACCGGCCTCCACCTCGACCTGACCGGTGTCACCTTCTGCGACTGCGCCGGCCTGAACGTCCTGCTCGGGGCGCGCACGTCCGCCCATGCGGCAGGCGTGGACGTCGTCGTGGCGGGAATCGGCGCGCAGTTGGCGCACCTGCTCGACGTGACCGGGGTCGGCCCGGTCCTCACCGCCCCTCCGGGCACGCTCGCGACTCCCCGTGGGGCAGGAACGGCGGCCACGGCGCAGTCACCGCTCCGGGACCTTCTGGCATGATCGTGCGGTCCGCCACCTGCAAGGATGCACCCATGCCTTCGTCTTCGCCGCCCGGTCGACCGGTCAGGATCCTGTTGGTCGAGGACCACGACATGGTGGCGGAGGCCATGTGCCTCGCCCTGGAGCGCTCACCCGACCTGCGGATCGTGGGGCGCGCGGCGTCGGTGGCGTCGGCGCTGGCCGACGCGCAGCGATGTGAGCCGGACGTCGTCCTGATGGACCGGCGCCTGCCGGACGGCGACGGGGTCACCGCCATCGCCGGCCTGCTGGCCCTCCTCCCGGACGTGCGCGTCCTGGTCCTGACGGGCGAAGGCGCCGGCGGATCGACCGCTGCGCGCGTCGCGGAGGCGGGGGGAGCCGGTCTGATCCTGAAGGCCCGCGGTCTGAGCGAACTGGAGGACGCAGTCCGTCGGGTGGCCGCCGGTGAAATGGTGTTCAGCCAGGACCTGCTCGGCGACGTGCTGGGACGCCTGACGGGCAGGACCCAGGGGCTCGGCGCGAACCTGACACCACGGGAGCGGGAAGCCCTCGGTCTGCTCCAGGAAGGGCTCACCACCGCCGAGATCAGTGATCAGCTGGGGGTGGCTCTCAACACGGGCCGCAACCACGTCCAGCGGGTGCTGGAGAAGCTGGGAGCGCGTTCCCAGCTGGAAGCCGTGGTGATCGCACGACGTGAGGGGCTCCTCACGTGACGAGGGAACCGCGACAGCCGACGTCGGCGCGCAAGCAGGCGGCTCCGTTGTCCGAGGCGGCCTTCACCCTGCTGGTTCAGGGCGTGCTGGACTACGGCATCTTCATGCTCGACCCCCAGGGCTACATCGTCAGTTGGAACGCGGGGGCGGAGCGGATCAAGGGGTACACCGCCGCGGACGTCCTCGGGCGGCACTTCTCGGTCTTCTACCCGCCCGAGGACCAGGCGTCCGGCAAACCGCGGTGGGAGCTGGAGACCGCCGTGGCCGACGGGCGGCTGGAGGACGAGGGCTGGCGCGTCCGCCAGGACGGTTCCCGGTTCTGGGCGAACGTGGTCATCACGGCCCTGTGGGACGACAAGGGCGTACTCCAGGGTTTCGGCAAGGTCACCCGCGACATGTCCGAACGGCGGGCGGCCCAGCACGCCCTCAGCGAGCGACGACGGTTGTTCGACCACTTGGTGCAGGCGCAGGAGACGGAGCGGCGCCGCATCGCGTGGGACGTCCACGACGACTCCATCCAGGCCATGGTCGCCGTCGGGATGCGGCTGGAGTTGCTGGCAGATCGGGTGCCGGAGCCGTACTCCGCGGAGCTGGAGCGTCTCGACGCCTCGGTGCGCGAAGCGATCGGACGCCTCCGCAGTCTGACCTTCCGGCTGCATCCGCCCGGGATCGACAGACACGGCCTGGTCGAAGGGCTGGCCACGCACCTGGCCGACGTGCTGGGCCCGTGGGAGTTGGCCTACTCCTTCGAACACCGGCTGGACCGGGAACCCACGCCCGAAACGGCCATCACCATCTTCCGCATCGTCCAGGAAGCGCTGCTGAACGTGTACAAGCACGCACGTGCCACCAGGGTCGACGTCCGCCTCACGTCGGGTGACGGGGGCGTTCTGACGCGGGTCGTGGACGACGGAACCGGAGCGCCGGTGTCCCGGGACGGCGCCCGCGACCATTTCGGGGTCATCGAGATGCGGGAGAGGGCCGAGACGGCGGGCGGATGGTGGTCCATGCACAGCCGGCCCGGAACGGGGACCACCGTCGAGTTCTGGGTGCCGAACCCGCTTCCGGTTCCGGCGTCGGCACCGGCACCGGCACCGGCACCGGCACCGGCACCGACGGAGGACGCGCCGTGACCACGGCGACACCGGACGGTCCGCCCCGCCGACCGCTCAGCGTGATCCTGTGCGATGACAACGTGCTGCTCCTGGAGACCCTGCGGGAGGTCCTGCGGGCACAACCCGACCTGGAGGTCGTGGGCACCGCGAGCGACGGCGAGGCCGCCCGTCAGCTCGCGCACCGTCATCAACCGGACCTCGTGGTGCTGGACGTCCGCTTCCCCGGGGGCGGCCGCTCCGTGGCCCTGGACATCGCACGGTGCTCCCCCGCGAGCCGCATCGTGGTGTTCTCCGCCTACGACGACAAGGGCACCGTGGAGCAGATGACGAGCGCCGGGGTGTGCGAGTACTTGGTCAAAGGGGTGAGCAACCGGGACCTCCTCGCGGCCCTCCGCCGGGCGGCGGGGCCCCGGTGAGGGCGGGCTGGGGCACGTCCGGTCCGGCCGCGGGGCGGGCCCCGGGCTCATTCCGGTCGCATGTGGAGACGCAGGGCGAGCCCTTGCCCCGTCGCCCTGATCTCGACGAGATCACACAGCTGGTGCATGATCCACACTCCGCGGCCGCCGGTCGCCGCACGCGGGTCGGGCCGGCGGCGACCCGTGAGGGGGTCAGCCAGCAGCCCCTGGTCCCTGATCTCGGCTATGAGCTCGCCGTCGGCGCACCACATGCGCAGGGTTCCGCGGCCGCCTCCGTGGCGCACCGAGTTGGTGGTCGCCTCGCTGATGGCCAGGAGCCAGTCCGTGCCGCGGGCCCGCGACAGGCCGGCGGCGGCGGCCCAGCGATGGGCCTCGTCCCGTACGAATCCCAGACGTCGCCGGTCGAACGTGACGACGACGGCGTCCTGCGGCTCGGGCTGGGGGGTGTCGCAGTCGCGGCAGACCTGGTGGGGATCGGTGTAGCCGGGGCTGGCACGGTACGCGCCCGGGCCACCGACCACCGGGTGGGTGCGGTGCGCCTGTGCCAGCACCTCCTCGGGCAACGCCGTGTCGTAGGGGCACAGGATGCTGACCGGGCGCCCGGTGAAGGCGAGGTTGATCAGCGCTTCGTGGCGGGTCGCCTCCCGCGTTTCCGCGGGCGAGCGCCCGACCCAGATCGGCTCCCCCACGATCGATGCCCGTGCCGGTGCGTCCCCCGCACGGTCGGCGAACTCCTGGAGCATCGACAGGATGCGCCCCGGGTTGCGTCCCGCCAGGTGCATGTCCACCCACTCGACGTCCTTGCCGTTGCCCTCGACGAGCTCCCGCAGCAGGGCGAGGCGGGGTCCGGGCACGGCGACCAGCACCGGTCGTTCCCGCTCCAGGGCGTCCTGGACGAACGTCCCGACGCCGTCGAGGTACTCGTCCTCGGTGCCGTAGAACAGCGCCGGGTGGTGGAAGGCGTCAGCAGGTGGAACTCCCATCGCCATGCCGCGCGCCCCTCCCCCGTCCGATGCGGCTTTCCGAACATGGAAACACACGCCGCGTCGAATCTCGCCGTCGCCCTCGCGGCCCTCCCCGTCCGGGCCGCGAGGGGGAACGGCGCGAGGCGGTCTACCAGGCCTCCAGCCGGTCTCCCGCGATCAGCTCCGACGTGAATCCGTCCGGGCCGGTGGCGGGCTCGCCGAGGACCGTGACGCGGTGCATGACGCGGTCGACGTCGAGATGACCGAAGTCCGTGGGGGCGAAGTGGCAGGTGCTCCTGTTGTCCCAGAAGGCGATGCTGCCCGGTTCCCAGCGGAAGCGCACGGTGTACTCGGCGCTGGTCATGTGCTGGAAGAGGAGGTCCAGCAGGTGGCGGCTCTCGATCTCGCTGAAGCCGACGATCCGGGTGGTGGAACCCGGGCTGACGAACAGCCCCCGCTCCCCCGTTTCGGGGTGCACGCGGACCACGGGGTGGACGGCCACCTGGGGGTCCTGGCAGTAGATGCCGAGGATCTCCCGGTCGCGGGCGTCGGAGTGACGCAGGTGGACACCGGTGAAGAAGGCGTGCTCGGCCCGAAGGGTGTCCACCAGGTCGCGCAGCTGCGGCGAGAGGGCCTCGTAGGCGGCGACGGTGTTGGTCCACTGGGTGTCACCGCCGAAGGGCGGGGTGGTCTCGGCCCGCAGGATGGACAGGTCGGGCGGGTTGACCGCCTGGGTGAGGTCGCTGTGCCAGCCGGCGATGGGCGAGACCCACTTGCGCCGGTAGTGCTCCTCGAAGTTCTTCCCGTAGCGCTCCACGTCCGCCTTGGCGTCCACCGTGAGGATCTCCGGGAAGCCCTCGGGCGAGACGCCGTGCTTCTTGCCGGGGCGGCGGGTGAGGGCGCCGAAGCGGCGGCCGAAGGCCACGTGGCGGGCGTGGTCGAGGTGCTGGCCGCGGAAGAAGACGACCCGGTGGGTGAGGACGGCCCGGCGGATCTCGGCGACGGTGGCGTCGTCGAGGTCTTCCCGCAGGTCCACGCCGGAGATTTCGGCGCCTATGTGTCCGGCGATCTGACGGACGGTGATCCGGGCGGCCTGTGCCGTCTCGGTCGCTGTCTGGGGCACGGTCTGGGTCGCTGTCTGGGTCACGGTGCGGTTCCACCTCTCGGTTGGTGGTGCAGGGGGGGCAGGTCGGTTCAGGGGCCGGACCGGGCGCTTCGGACTCAGCCGAAGTGGACGGTCCACTGCACCCACAGGGGCAGCACGAGGAGCGACGCCAGGGAGCTCTTGACGACGAGTTCCGCCGACATGGCCACGTCGACGTCGTAGCGCTGCGCGAAGATGAAGAGGTTCTGCGGGGCCGGCATGGCGGCGATCAGGACCAGGTAGGCGAGCCAGTCGCCGTCGACGCCGAAGACGTAGCGGCACACCGCCCAGGCCATGAAGGGGAAGACCAGGCATTTGAAGGCGACGAGCCACATCTCCTCCAGCGTGGTTCCCCGCAGGTTGAGGCCCGCACCGCCCAGGTGCAGGCCGAGGGCGAACAGGGCCACCGGGGAAGCGCTGTCGCCGACGAACGCGAAGCTGTCCAGCACCGCCTCCGGCAGGCGCACCGACAGCAGGTTCAGCAGGATCCCGGCGTTGCACGCGAGGACGACGGGCGTCACGAGCGAGGCTCCGACGGCCCGGGCCAGGCGCGCGCCGGGCCCGCCGGTGCGCTCGGGCCGGCCCAGCTCCATGATCGAGATGACGACGAGGGACAGCACGCAGACCTGGAACAGCAGTACGGGAAAGATCGGTGCGGCGTTCCCGAAGAGCATGATGAACACCGGGACGGCGAAGTACGCGGTGTTCACCTGTACGCCCGCCATGATGCGCAGGGCGACGCCCCGGGGGTCCAGTACGCCGGACAGCCGGGCCGCGGTGCCCACGACGGCCACCGCGCAGGCGGCGGTGGCCGCGTAGCCGCCGATCGCCCGCCAGTCGAAGAGGGCGGCCAGGTCGCTCGCGTAGATGTTGCCGAACAGGTAGCAGGGCACCGCGAAGAGGAAGGCGTAGTCGGCGAAGACCTTGGAGCTTTCCGCCGGTACGATCTTGCGTCGTGCGAGGAGGACGCCGCAGCCGAAGGCCAGGACCACCGGCAGCAGCTTCTCCAGGGCGGTTACCGCCCCCATGTGTGCGGCACTTCCACCGGGCTGCGGCCTGCGATCAGGTCGTGGTAGCCGGTGATGAGCCGTCCGATCACGTCGTTTCCGGTCAGGTCGTAGTGGTGGTCGTCGATGCGGGCGACCGGGAGGATCTCGCAGGCGGTGCCGCAGATGAAGGCTCCGTCGGCCTCGGCGGGGAAGCCGCGGCCCAGGTCGCCGATCTCGTACGGGATGCCCTCGTGGTCGGCGATCGCCAGGACGCAGGCCCGGGTGATGCCGTCGATGGTGCACCGCGTGGTCGGGGTGTGGAGGGTACCGCCCCGGGTGAAGAAGACGTGGGCGCCGGTGGCCTCGACGATGTTGTCCTGGTCGTCGAGGAGCAGCGCGTCGTCGAAACCGGCCCGCAGGGCGTGGTTCTTGCTGACCGTGCCGATCATGTAGTTGCCGGCGGCCTTGCTCTTGACCGGGGCGTAGAGCGGGGACGGCCTGCGGTACTCGGCGGTGACGAGGGAGATGCCCGTACGCAGGGCGTCGGCCGCCGCGTAGTAGCCCGCCGGGATCTCCCACGCGGCCACGGAGGTGTGCACGGAGGTCCTGAGCGCGGCGGTCTGGATGACCTCGGAGCCGCGCCAGGCGTTGACGCGTACGTAGCCCTCGGTGATGCCGGCCTTGGCGACGACGTCGAGGGTGGCCCGGTGGAGGGTCTCCTCGTCATGTTCGAGGTCGAAGTCGAGGATGCGTGCCGAGGTCCGCAGCCGCGCGAGGTGCTCGCGGAGCATGAAGGGTGCGCCGCCGTAGACGCGGACGCCTTCGAAGACGCTGCTGGCGTAGTGCAGGCCGTGGGTGAGGACGTGGAGCTTGGCGTCGGCCCAGTCCACGAGGCGGCCGTCGAGCCAGATGTGACCGGTTCGCTGGTCGAAGGGAAGCAAGGGGGGCACCTCAGAGCGCAAGGTCGAAGAGCGGGTTCTGGAGATCACCGACGAGGGCGACGAAGCGCCGCTGGTGCGGGGTGAGGCTGCGCACCGACACACCGTGCAGGGCCAGCGGGTTGATGGGGTACATCACGAGCGTGTTGCTCCGGTACGGGACGGTCGCGACCTCCTCGACGTACTGCGGATCGATGTCGAACCGGTTGTCGCCGTACTCGGAGGCGCTGGTGGTGAACTTGTGGGCGCCCTCACGGTACTTGTAGAGGACGAGGTCGCCGCCGATGGCGTCGTCCTCGGCGAGGCGCATGTAGAAGAGTCCGCCGAAGAGCTTGTACGGCTTGTCCACGTGGGGTCCGCGGTAGGCGGAGGGCCGGCCGGTCACGGCCGAATTGATGACGGCGGTGCAGTCCATGAGGATGTCGTGGGTGTCGAAGCCGTCCCGGTTGCGGCGGCCGACGCGCAGGTCGCGCAGGGGGCCGCACTGCTTCTCGGCGTCGGGCAGGTTGGCGAGCAGGTCGTCCTCGAACAGGTCGAGGAACTGGGAGTAGAACTCCGGCGACGCGTGGTAGGTGACGAAGTCCTTCCACACCTGGGCCGTCGCCTCGTCCTGGAGGATGTGCTCCGACATGTAGTTGTAGCGTTCGTTCGACGTGATCTCCTTGCCGATCCGCGTGCCGATGTACTCGACGTCGGGCATCGAGGCGGCCAGCGCGTCGTACAGGGGCCGGGGCAGCGCGTCGGTGATCACGATGTGCGGGAACGGGTCGCGGCGGATGTCGTCCTTGGTGACGCCGGCCAGCAGCGAGTGGATGGGCTGGGTGGACCGTGACATGTCTGTCTCCTACGGGGTGAGGTTCCTGGCGGAGAGCCAGGTTTCGAGCATCAACAGGGACCAGAGGACTTCCGCGGTGTGCGCGCCCGGGTTCTCGGACTGCATGCGGAACAGGTCGCGGACGACGTCCTGGCGGACGTGGTCGCGGTAGCGGGCGCCGGGTGCGAGGAGGGTGTCGCCGATCAGCTCGTGCAGCGCTTCGCCGGGCCTGATCATCGCCGCGATGGGCAGGGTGAAGGGCTGCTTGGGGCGGTCGATGACGCTCCGGGGGACCCATCGGCGGGCGGCTTCGGAGACCGGCGCCTTGACGGTGTCGCCGACGACCTTGAGCACGGCGGGCAGGGCGTGGGCGAGGCGCATCACGGAGGGCTGGAGGAACGGGATCCGGGCTTCCACCGAGTGGGCCATGCTCAGGTGGTCGACGCGGCGCAGGATGTAGTACGGGAAGCGTTCGGACTGGTCGTAGCGCAGCAGCGTCTCCAGCTTGTCCAGCTTCCCGGAGCGGACCCGGCGGTCTAGTTCGTCGCCGGTGCGGTCGCCGAAGAAACCGCCGTTCGCCGCGAGGTGGGCCCGGTGGGCGGGGGTGTAGAGCCGCTCCAGGGTGCTGGTGCCGATGGCGGCCATGGTGTCCTGGTAGCCGCGGTGCCAGGTGGCGGAGTCGTCGCGCGCGGCCTTGACGAAGCGGGCGTAGCCGCCGAAGAGTTCGTCGGCGCCGTCGCCGGTGAGGGCGACCTTGAACCCGGCCTGGTGGATGGCTTCGAACAGGGCGAAGGTGCTGAGGCTGTGCGGGGCGTTGTTCGGCTGGTCCAGGTGGCGGACGAAGCGGTCGACGAGGGAGGGGAAGTCCGCGGGGTCGAGCAGGACCTGGTGGTGGCGGGTGCCGCTGTGGCGGGCGGCCTCCGCGGCGAACTGCCGTTCGTCGGCGGGCCAGTCGCCGCGGTAGGCGACGTTGAAGGAGGCCAGGCCGGGGACGATGCGGGCGGCGATCGCCGAGGTGTAACTGGAATCGAGGCCCCCGCTGGTGATGACGCAGACGGGGACGTCGGCGTCGAGCATCCGGGTGAGTTCGTGGCGCAGCGTCCCGTCGAGGAGGTCGGCGGCCGCGTCGAGTCCGGGCCTCCCGTCCGGCCAGTGCGGTTCGGCGGGCGGGAGCGGGGTCCGGGTGACGGTGAGGCGTCCGTCGGCGAAGCGCAGTGTCGTGCCGGGGGCCATGGTGCGGACCTTGGCGTACACGGTGTCGGGGCCCCATACGGCCCTGCCGCCGAGGTAGCGGTCGATCGCGAGGGGGTCGAGGGTGTCGGGGAAGTCGGGGAAGCGGGACAGGGCCTGGAGTTCCGAGGCGAAGCAGAGCCGACGGCCGTCGGCGGAGAGGTGGTAGTAGAGCGACTTCATGCCCGCGTGGTCGTTGAAGAGCTTCAGGCAGGGCTCAGTGCGCCGGTCGACGACGGCGATCGCGAACATGCCCTCCAGGCGGGAGACGAAGGCGTCCCCGTAGCGTTCGTACAGGGGCAGCAGGACGTCGCCGTCGCAGTCGCCCTCGAAGGCGTGGCCGGCCGCGGCGAGTTCGGCGCGCAGTGCGCGGTGGTTGTAGATCTCTCCGTTGAACACGCACGTCATGTCGCCCAGGACGAAGGGCTGGCGGCCGTGGTCGATGCCCTGGACGGCGAGCCGGTTGTTGCCCAGTGCCCAGGTGGCGGCGGTGTGGACGGTCTGGTCGTCGGGACCGCCGTGGTGCATCGCCCGTGCGACGGCGTGCAGGACGTCGCGGTCGACGGGCTCCGCTCCGAAGTGGCCGTAGATGCGGCACATGGTGGTGACCTCTGTCTGTGTGCGGGGGGTCGGGGCTGAGGGGCGGGGCTCAGGGGCCGACGGGCGTCAGGTGGTGGCCGGACGGGCTCTGCCGGGCCTCGGGGTGGTGGCGGGCGAGGAACTCGGTGACGATCTCGACCTGGCGGAGGATGTCGTCGAGCTGGTTGAGGCTGGGGCTGACGCCGTGCCCCTCCAGGGCGCTGTTGCCCGTCTTGAGGTAGATGGGGGCGGCGACGCGGACGAACTCGGGGGCCTCGTAGGTGCGGACGAATCCGCCGGACATCCGGGGGTTGTCGACGTGGCAGTCGAGCGGGATGGACACCGCCTGGCGCAGCGCCGCGATCATGGACAGGGTGAGGTCGCGGACGGGGTTGAAGCTGTCGGCGCCGAGCATCTCCAGCATCTGGGCGGAGGCCGCGTTGCCGTGGCCGCAGTGGGCGGAGACCTTGAGGTGGATGTCCTCGGGGAGTTCTCCGGCGGTGCGGAGCCGGTTCAGCACCCACAGCAGGCCCTCGTCGTAGACGACGAAGCCGCGTACGCCGAGTTCGAGACCGCGTTTGACGTCCTCGACGGCCCGCACCATCTGTTCCTGGCCGCGCAGCCGGTAGCCGATCCGGACGCCCTCGGGGGTCTGGACGCTGCCGCCGGTGTCGTAGCTGGCGCGGGGGCCGACCGACATCAGGATCTCGGCGCCGTACTCCCTGCCGAGGGCGACGTACGCGCCGATCTCCCGGGCGGTGTGCCGGTACATGCCGCGGGTCTCGGTGATGCGGTTGATGGTGAAGCCCCGGCGGCGGCTCTGGGACAGGAGGGTCTCCGCCGCCTGTACGGAGTTGACGGTGGGCACCTCGATGCGGAAGTGGCAGCCGTCGTCGAAGGTCTTCCCCGAGCCCTCGGTGACGGAGGGGTCGGCGTCCGGCAGTCCGAGGCGGGCGAGCTGGGCGCGGGTCTCGGCGAAGAAGTGCCCGGATGCGGCATGGGGGGCCGTGGCAGGGGCCGTCGTGGGCGTCGTCATGGTCATCCCGTCACCTCGATGCCGAGCAGTTCCGCCGTCCGTCCGACGATCTGCTCCGCGATCCCGATCGATGTCGTGTGGTCGGCGTGGACGACCTGCACCTCGCCGAAGTTGCCGAGGTTGCCCCGGCATGCGGGCAGCACGTCGCCGTCCGGGAAGCGGACCGTCAGCGCGTGCAGGGCGTCGCCGTACTCCGTGGCGGCCCAGTCGAGGGCGGGCACGCGGTCGGGTCGGGGGGCGGGGTCCGCGGCGCCGAACCAGCGGACGGTCGCGTACCGGTCGAAGGTGGGGGTGCGGGGCTCGACCTGTTCGTCCAGGTGGACGCGGACCAGCAGGTCGAAGATGTCTCCGCCGCCGGCGAGCCGGTAGAGGTTGGGCAGGCAGGAGCCCATGATGCGCGGGTTGAGTTCGATGAGCCGGGGGCGGCCGTCGGCGCCCAGCATGATCTCCACGTGGAAGATTCCGAGGCGCAGGTCGAGGGCGCCGACGACGTCCTCGGCGAAGTCCATGACGGCCGCGTGCTCCTCGGCGCCGATGGCGGCGGGGATGGTGGTGCCGGTCTCCAGGGCTTCGTGGCGGTCCCAGGTCGAGCGTTCGCTGACGGCCAGCCGCAGGAAGCGGCCGTGGGAGAGTCCGATCTCGGCGGAGACGAAGCGGCCGGTGAGGTACTCCTCCACGAGGATGCCCGCCTCGTAGGTGGTGTCGTCCGCCGTGGCCCGGGCCACGGCTTCGCGCAGGGCCGCCTCGTCGGGTACGACGTGGGCGCCCTCGCTGGCGGAGCCGCGGGCGGGTTTGACGACGACGGGGTATCCGGTGTCTTCGGCGAAGGCCGCGGCCTCCTCGAAGCCGGTGACGACGGTGTGCCGGGTGGTGTCGATTCCGGCGGCGGCGAGGACCTCCCGGCAGCGGTGCTTCAGTTTGGCCGCACGGGCGCCGCGGGCGGAGGTGAAGGGGACGCCGATCTCCTCGGCTATCTCCGCGACCGGTACGACGAGGGCGTCGACGGTGGCGACGAACCCGTCGACGGGCCTGCGGCGGTGGACGTCGAGGACGCAGGCGCGCAGGGCCCCGTACTCGGTGGCGTCGTCGAGGACGTGCACGGAGTCGACGAACTCTCCGTAGGGCGAGGCGTCGAAGTCGATGTTCTGGGTCTTCTCCATGCGCAGCGAGCGGATGAGGGTGACCTCGTGTCCGAGCCGTTTGGCCGCTTCGAACGCGGGTGCGTTGCCGGTCTTCCAGGTGACGAAGAGGACGTGTCTGCGGGTTTCGCGGGGCGTTGTCATCGGACCTTCCTGGCGAACCGCTGGCCGATCCGCACGAAGGCGGGACGGCTGGTTCCGGGTGCGGGGATGAAGGAGATGGAGCCGGCCAGGACGTTGTTCTTCGACATGGAGCTGAAGCCGCCGGCGCCGGAGAGGACGAGGTCGCCCTCGTCGAGGCGTTGCCACTGTCCGTCGCGGTCGCGTTCGGAGTACTCGTAGCCGAGGTGTTCGCGGCCCCGCAGGACGTTGAGGCGGTAGCCGTCGGAGTCGTACAGGCCGGCGCAGGCGTCGAGGTCCATCTCGAAGGGACGGCCGGTGCGGATGAGGCCTTCGCCGGTCAGGGCGCGCAGGAGGTCCTCGTACAGGCCGAAGGCGGGGTAGGCGTTGGCCAGCAGGAGCAGGAAGGTGCGCTGCTCGGGGAAGATCTGGATGAAGTTGTGGTGGCCGCTGCCGTTGGAGTTGAACCCGAAGGCGGTCGGCCCGAACATCAGCCAGCCCAGGCCCCAGGCGTGCATGAAGTGGTGTCCGGGGACGTCGATCTGCGGGGTGCGCATCTCTTCGGCGAGGGCGGCGGACAGCAGCCGTTCCCCGCTGGGGGCGACGCCGTCGTCGAGGGCGAGGAGGGCGATCCTGGCGAGTTCGTCGAGGGTGAGGCAGACGGAGAAGGAACCGGCCGCGTCGTCGGCGATGGTCTGGGGCGGCGGGTCGTGGCGTACGTAGCGCTGTGCGGTCTCGCTCCACAGGTAGCCTGCCGAGACGGTGTCCTCGTAGTGACCGCCTTCGGTGAGGGTCTCGGGGATCTCCTTGATGCCGAGGGGGGCCAGCATCAGTTCGTTGACGGCGCGGCGCCAGGGCACGCCGAGGAGTTTCTCGATGAGCGCGGCGACGATGGAGGTGCCGCAGGCGGAGTACGCGAAGACCTCGCCCGGCTCGAAGAGCTGTCCGTACCCGGAGAAGGTGTCGAGGTAGCGGTCGAGATCGGGAAGGTCGGTGTCGTGCCAGACCTCGAAGGAGTCGTCGATGCCGCTGGTGTGCGACAGGAGCTGACGCAGCGTCACCTCGACGGTGCGGCCGCCGCTGCGCCGGAACGCCTGCGGCAGCAGGGTGGTGAGGGGCTCGTCGAGACCGATCAGGCCCCGGTCGACGAGCCGGAGCGCGGTGAAGGCCAGCATCGGCTTGGTGATGCAGGTGACGCGCTGGCGGGAGGCCTCGCCGCGGGGGGCGCCGGTCTCGATGTCGTCGACGCCGTGGTAGGTGGAGCGGAGCGTACCGTCGACGTACACGGCGGCGGCGGCTCCGGGGACGCCGTGGCCGCGCCCGGATGCGTGGAGGGTCTCGGCCACCGCGGCGAGCCGGGCGTCGGAGCCCGCCTCCGCCGTGGCGGCGGGGGCCTGCGCGCGTTTGCGGCGCAGCAGCCGGGCTTGTGCCGTCAGGGTGCGGTGCTCGTAGATCTCGGCGACGCCCACGGTGCGGCCGGCGGCGTCGCCCAGCCGCGCGGCGAGCAGGTTGGCCAGCAGCGAGTGTCCGCCGACGGAGAAGAAGTCGCGGTCGGCTCCGAGGTGGGCGACGCCGAGCAGGTCGGTCCAGACGGCGGCGACGGCCGCCTCGTCGGGGTCGTCGGTGGTGAAGGCGCGCTCGCCGCCGACGGAGGCGCTCCAGTCGACGTCACGGGCGGCGAGGGCCTTGCGGTCCACCTTGCCGTTGGGCAGCTGCGGGAGCCGTTCCTCGGTCAGGATCCTGGCGGGCTGCATGTAGTGCGGGAGTTTGCGGCGCAGGTGGTCGGCCATCGCGGCGACGGGGACGTCCGCGCCTTCGAGGCCGACGTAGCAGACCAGCCGGGTGTCGTCGTCGGTGCGGACGGCGAGGGCGGCGACGTCGCTCAGGCCCACGACCTCGCGGAGCACGGACTCGATCTCGCCGAGTTCGATGCGGAACCCGCGGACCTTGACCTGGTTGTCCTTGCGGCCCATGAACCGCAGTTCGCCGTCCTCGGTCCAGCGGGCCAGGTCACCGGTGCGGTAGAGGGTGCCGGCCGGCAGGTGCGGCGGGGCGGGGACGAACACGGCGGCGGTGCGCTCCGGGTCGTTGATGTAGCCGCCCGCGAGGCCGTCCCCGCCGAGGTGGAGTTCGCCGACGACACCGCGGGGCACCAGCTGTCCGCGCGCGTCGAGCAGGTGGGCCGTGGTGTTGTGGACGGGTGTACCGATCGTCGGGCTCTCGGTGACGGGGCCGGTGAAACACTTCCAGGTCGAGTACGTGGTGTCCTCTGACGGCCCGTAGAGGTTGTAGAGCCGTTCGACGCCCGTGCTCGCGAAGGCGGCGTTGACGAGTTCCTTCGCGAGGGGTTCGCCGGCCACGTTGAGGACCGTGGTGCCGGCGGGTACGGCCGACCGCTGGAGCAGTACGTTCAGAGCACTGGGCACGGTGTTGACCAGGCTCGGGCGCAGGGTGTCGGACTCGGTGAGGGCGAGGACGTTGTCGACGACGACGACACAGCCGCCGGTGGTGAGCGGGGCCCACAGTTCGAACACCGAGAGGTCGAAGTTGAGGGAGGTCGCGAAGAGCACCCGGGCCAGGTCCGCGGGCCGGTAGGTGTCGCGTACCCAGGCGAGCAGCGCGGTCACGTTGCGGTGGCTGATGACGACGCCCTTGGGCAGGCCGGTCGAACCCGAGGTGTAGATCAGGTGGGTGGTGTCGGCCGGGTCGACGTCGACGTCCGGTGGGTCGGGGCGCTCGGCGCCGGCCTTCTCCCACAGTTCGGACCAGGGCAGGGCGGTCGCGGGCACGGCGTCGAGCCAGGCCGCGGACGCTGGTCCGTTCGCGGGTGCGGGTCCGTGCGCGGGTGCGGGTCCGTGCGCGGGTGCGGGTCCGTTCGCGGGTGCGGGTCCGTTCGCGGGTGCGTCGTCGAAGACGACGGCGGCCATGTCGGCGGTCGCGGCGATGCCGCTGAGCCGGTCGGCGGGGTAGGCCGGGTCCAGGGGGACGTAGGCGCAGCCCGCCTTGTGGACGGCGAGGAGGAGGCACACCGTGCGGTGGGTGCGGGCGACGGAGACGCCGACGCGCGAGCCGGGGGTGACGCCGTGGGCCAGCAGGGCGCGGGCGATCCGGTTGGCCTGCTCGTCGAGCTCACGGTAGGTCAGGGTGGTGCCCCGCCACTCCACGGCCGGGGCCTGCGGGGTGCGGGTGGCCTGGGCCTCGACGTGTTCGTGGAGCGTGGTGTCGCGGGAGTACGCGCGGCCGGTGTCGTTGAGGTCCGTCAGCAGGTGGCGCGCCTCCGCCTCCGAGACCACGGCCAGCTCGCCGACCGGGGCCGTGGGGCGGCGGCAGGCGTCGAGGAGGAGGGTCCGGTAGTTGGCGGCCATGCGGGAGACGAACGCCTCGGTGAACAGGCCGCCGTCGTAGGTCAGGGCGAAGCGGATGGTGCCGGGGGCGTGCTCGACCTCCAGGAGGAGGTCGAAGCCGTCGGGGCGCGGGCCCGCCTGCCCGGCCGGGGCCGGGGTGTCGCGGCTGACCAAGCCCACGCGCAGTCCGGTGCCGAGGTCGGCGGGCACGTCGGCGTGCTCCGGGTTCCCGGCGGCGGCGCGGTAGCGGGCGGAGAGCGCGGCGGTCAGGGTCACGAAGGCGACGTCGTCCCCGATCCGGGAGCGGACGGCGACGGGATGGACCCGGTCGGCGTCCGGTCCGTCGGCTCGGGCCAGGACGAGGTCGTCCTGGCCGCTGTAGCGGTGCAGCAGCACGGTGAACGCCGCGCCGAACAGGTCTGCGGCCTCGAATCCCCTGGCCCCGAGGAACTCGCTCAGCGGCAGGAACGCGTTGTCGGTCCAGGAGTGCGTGACCGGGGCCTGCGATGCGCCTCCGGAGTCCCTGACGGGGAGCTGGAGGGCCGGAGCTGCGGTCGATGGCTCTTCGGGCGCGGCGGATGTGACGGCGGGCATTTCACCCACGGGCTTGATTCCCCTCGTTCGGTGGCGCTGTTCGGTCTGCGGGCACGGCGGACCGTCCTTTCCGTGACGCGCGGTGCACGGAAAGGCGTCCTGATGGGTGCGCGATACCTCCGGAATGCGCGCATACCGACGGAACCCGGGGGCCCGGAGGGGTATGAGCGGTACGGAATGATGGAATGCGAATGCAGCAGCGAAGGACGGAGCGCCGAATTGTGAATTAAGGATGGAGGACTGCGGAAGAATTAGGCGGGTTCACAGAGTGGAGGGTTCGCGCGTGCGCGTGGAGTATCCGCTCCGGGCGGCCCAGCGCGCGACGGGCGGCATCAGGGCCCCGACCGCGACGAACCCGACGGCCATGACCAGCCAGCCGACGGCGCCGTGTTCGATGGCCAGCCAGGTGAGCACGGCGGGCGCGATCATCTTGCCGAGGTCGGCGCCCATCGCGGCCGTGCCCTGGTACTGGCCCTGGGCGTGCTCGGGCGCGAGGCCGAACGACATGCCCCAGCTGCCGGCCGACTGCCGGATCTCCCCGAGTACGTGTGCCAGCGCACCGGCGACGAGGAGGGCGCAGGCGACGGCCGCGGAGGCGCCCTCGGTGAGGGCGAAGACCACACAGGCGATGCCGAGGCACAGGGATCCCGCCCGGGACGCGCGTGCTGCGGCGTTCGGTTCGTCGGTTCCGCGCGCGGCCCTGACCTGGAGCAGGACGACCAGGGCGGTGTTCGTGATGAGGATGACGGCGATCATCCAGCGGGGCGCGCCGGTGTGGTGGAGCACCCAGAGCGGGAGGACCACGTCCAGCAGCAGGTTGTGCATGGAGAGCAGGCCGTCCAGCACGACGAAGGTGAGGAAGGGCCGGTCACGCAGGACGACCAGCGCCGGTCCCGGTCTGGCCGGCTGTGGCGGCACGGGCGGGAGCAGCAGCGTGAGCAGGCCGCTGACCAGGTACGTTGCCGCGTTGAGTGCCACGGCGGCCCGGTAGGCGGCGGGCGTGTCGATCACGAGCGCCAAGCCGGCGAGGGCGGCCCCTACGGAGACGCTGACGTTGCTGGTGGCCCGCAGGTAGGCGCGGACGGATACCCGGTCCTCGGGAGGGACCAGTCCGGCGACCATGGCCATGCGGGCACTGCGGCTGGCGCTGTAGGCGACGGCCTGCAGGGACAGCACCAGCAGGTACTGGTGGAACCCGTCGACGAGCAGCAGGGCAGCGGTGAGCGGCCCGAGGGCGAGGAAGGACCAGATCTGTACGGCCCGGGGGCCGATCCGGTCGGCCAGGTGGCCGCTGGGGGTGCTCAAGGCCAGCGCGACGCCCGCGGCGACACCGACTCCGATGCCGAACTGTCCGGGCGAAAGCTTCAGGACGGACGTGGCGTAGATGGCGTTCAGCGCCATCCACAGGCCTTGTCCCAGGGTGTGCACCAGCGTGATGCCGGTGAGGGTGCGGGCAGGGCCGCGCTTCGGGAGCAACCGGCTCAGCATTGCCGCACCGCGTCACTCGGATTGAATTGTCTGGACCATTTCTCGACCGTCAGGATCACTGACACCGCTCCGACCTCTCGTTCAGCACCATTGCCAACGACAAGATTCGGGAATTTCCCCCGTAGGCATCCGGCCAAGGTCGTCGGCCGGACACGAAGATCTATTAGAGACAGCGTCGGGGGGCACGTCCAGGAAATTCACTGTGGCGCTCATCACACAGCAATTGCGGCCGGCCGGGGCAGTAAATTCTTGGTGAAATCATCCGGAGCAATGTCGCGAACGTCCGGACTACTCGTGAGTAGTCGGCCTGAACGGAACGTGGAAGAGGCGCGCGGACGCGCGCCTCTTCCACGTTCGAGTTGGTCCGGGGGCCCCGGAGCGTCAGGGGGCGGACACCAGCATGCCGTTGATGCCGCCGCGGTCGGCGGAGGTGGCGTTGAACTCCACGATGACCATGCGGTCGGTGTCGTTCCGCCAGAGGACGACGTCGCCGGACGAGGGGGTCACGTCGCGAACGGTGCCGAGCACGTCGCCGGTGCCGCGGGCGACGGCCTCGAAATCGCCCCGGGTGACCGTCCCCGACTCGTTGACGCTCACGGTCACCGTCTCGCCCGGACTCGCATAGACCCTGTCACAGCGCTCGAAGGGGCCGGGCCGGACGGAACACGTGAACGGGGCGCTGTCCGCCGCCGGTACCGCGACAGCCTGCGGCGCGGTACCGGTCAGCGGAACGGCCAGGGCGAGGCCGGCGACGGCACACGCCCACCGGCCGCGCCTCAGGGCGCGGCCTGGACCCCGTGTGCCGCCCACGGCCGTGGGGACCGGATCGGTGGAAGGCTTCATGTCCTGCTCACCTCGCGCACGCGCCCCGAGGTCACCGTCGCGGTGGCGTCGGGCTCTTGTTCGCCGGCCGGGCGTGGGTGCCGTCGCTGTGGGGCGATCGGCGGCCAACGGGCCGGTACGGGACGGTCGCGGTGTCCCGGTCCGTCGCCGGGGCGTCCGCGGCATCGTGGTCGGTGCGTGGTCCCGGACCGACGGCCGCTGCAGACGTACGGGCGGCCGACGCGTGTCCGGTCCGCGCGAACGGGGACATCGCGCACTCCCTTCGGATTCTCTTCCGGGGCGGGGGCACCCGCAACCCCGGCAGCGGGTGTCCCCGGGCGTGGCCGGCGCCTCGCGGAGTGCGCCCCGGTTACAGGACGGCCACCGTGAAGGCGTTGTCGACGTACCGGCCGTTGAGGTCGTAGGTGTAGACGGTGACGGCGTTCGCCCCGCACGTGGCGCTGGGTGCGGTGCTGAAGCTGCGGCGGTTGCTGTTGGGCAGTTCGACCTGCACCACGCTGAAGGCCACGTTGACCCGGTCGCTGACGTTCACGCAGTACCGGCCGACGTCGAAGCGGCGCACCCAGTTGATGTGCTTCGCGCGCTTCAGGACGCCCGTCGCGGTGACGTCCGCGGCGGCCTGCACGTACGGCGAGGTGATGGGTGCCGGATCGGCGGCCGCGGCGGCGGGTACCGCGAGCGTTCCGGTCAGGGCGGCAGCGGCGAACAGGACGGGTACGGAACGGCGCACGACGCACACTCCCAGTGAGGACGGCCCACCGTGGGTCGGGTGGGTGTTACCCACCCTCACCGGCGCCCACCGTGCCGAAACCGCGACGCCCGCCCGGCTTCGCCCGACCGGGCCGCAATGTCACCCACCTGGCCCGGCCGGACGGTCGGCCGCGACCACGGAGCGGCCGTCCGGACCACCACCGGTGCAGGACGGCGGTGTTGCGCTGTGAAAGAAAGGCCTTGGCCGTCGGTCGGAGCCGGGGCTAGCTTTGCCGCCATGCGCGAGTTGATCACCGACGACCGTCGGACGTTGGCTGTGGAGGAGTGGGGCGACCCCGCCGGGACACCGGTCGTCTACCTCCACGGCAGCCCGATGAGCAGACTGGCCCGGTACCCGGACGATTCCCTCTTCCACGAACTCGGCATCCGGCTGATCACCTATGACCGGCCCGGGTTCGGGGGCTCCACACCGAGGCCGGGCCGTCGGGTCGTCGACGCCGCCGTTGACGTGGCCGCCGTCGCCGACGCGCTCGGCCTGCACCGCCTGGCCGTCTTCGGGGTGTCCGGCGGCGGCCCGCACGCCCTGGCCTTCGCCGCCCGGTATCCCGAACGGGTGACCCGCCTCGGGGTGCTGGCGAGCCTGGCTCCGCGTCACGCGGCCGGGCTCGACTGGACCGCCGGCATGAACGAAGGGAACTGCCGTAGCGCCGCCGTCGCGTTGACCGGCAGGCAAGCCGTCACGGAACACCTGGCGAACGTCGGAACGGCCGGTCTGCCGCCGCTGCCGGAGATCGAACAGGCGGTCCTTTCCCGGCCGGAGATCAGCGCGATGATCGGCCCGGCGTTCGCCGAAGCGGTCCGGCCGGGGCTGGACGGCTGGGTGGACGACGTCACCGCGCTCTTCGGCACGGAATGGGGGTTCGACCCGGCGGACATCACCGTCCCGGCACGGATCTGGCACGGCGGCCTCGACACCCTGGTACCCCCGGCGCACGGCGACTGGCTCGCGGCACGCATGCCGACCGCGACCCTGATCAGACAGGCCGACGCCGGCCACGGCGGTCACTTCGACGCCACCCCCGCGATGCTCGCCTGGCTGATCAGCGATGACGAGGGCGAGCCCCGCGCCCGCCGCTGCTGACACCGGGGTCACGGCCGGGGGGGGGGGGGCCCCCCCCCCGCCCCCCCCCCCCCCCCCCCCCCCCCCCCCCCCCCCCCCCCCCCCCCGCGCGCCACCCCCCCCACCCCCCCCCCCACCCCCCCCGCCCCGTCAGAAACGAA
>NZ_JBEXPG010000055.1:0-57908 GCF_040611935.1 Streptomyces sp. NPDC006512
CGCGGACAACGCTTCCCACTCCAGATCCGACAGTTCATGACGACGCACCATGCGGCACATGATCCCCCATCAGAACCCTTTGAAGACAGTGCCTAACCCCCACAGCTCGCGAACGCCTCGCCGGAGCCGCCGCCCCGGTCCATGGGCTCCCTCGCGGGGCGGGTCAGCATGCCGCTCTCCTCGGTGAACCGGGGTAGCTGGTCGCGGAGCGCCGGTGCGCCGAACAGCGCGACGCTCAGCAGCAGGGCGTCCGGCCGACGCACGGTCGCCCCGCGGACCTCCGCGTGGTCGCGGCGCAGCCGGGCGAGCAGCCCCGCGCCGCGCAGGGTGCGCCGGGGCCACACCCACAGGGCCAGGGCTCCGAGGTCTGCGAGGAGGCCGAGAAGGAGCCACACCACTGTCCGGCCCCCCATGACGGCACCGAGTGGAGCCGCGGCGAAGACCGGCAGCAGCAGGCTCCGTACGGCCCGCACCCGCCTGCGGGACACCACCAGTCCCGCCCGCTCCAGTTCCGTGGCCACCCCCTGGACGGCACGTCGCACCCGCTCCGTGTCGTGAAGGCGGCGCGGGTGAAGGGGCCCGTACAGCGCGTGGTACTGGGCGCGGGCCACCTCGGAGCAGCCGCGCGGCAGTCGGGGTTTGCCGGGTTGGACGGTCTGCCGCCATCCGGCCTCGACCGAACCGGCCAGGTACAGCTCTACGAGTGCGGTCTGCGCCGCACCCCGCCCGCCCCCGCGCAGCAGGCCCGTCTCGACGGGAGTGAGCCGGCGGCCGAGCGGGCCGGACACCGGCTTCCGGCCCGGGTGAAGGCGTAGAGCGGCGGCTATCAGCAGCAGGAGCCACGCGGCTCCGGCCGGCACCGCGTTGATCACGAGCACGGTCCGCCCCTTCCTGTCGCCACCAAACTGGCGCCAAACCACTCCGCCCGCAAGCCGGTTGGCGCCGGTACCGGGTCGGGCCCGGAGCCGGTCCCGCTCGGTCACTCTTCGTGTAGGGGGTGTCGCGCCGACCGTCCGGGATCCCGCTGCGCCCCCGTGGCCGGCGCGGGCCGGGCGTCGGGCTGGGCATGGAGGCGGGATGCGGGGGTAATCGCGGGACATGACGGCTGGCGAAGCGGCACGTGAAGGTGTGGAGACCGCCTCGAAGGGCGGCACGGGCAGGGCGGTGATGGCCCGGTGCGGGCTGGTCGCGCGCGGCCTGCTGTACGTACTCATCGGAGTGATCGCGGTCCGCGTGGCATTCGGTGGGAGCGGGGGCGGCGAGGAAGCCGACCGCACGGGCGCGTTGCAGGAGCTCGCGGAGAAGCCCTTCGGCGGCGTCCTCGTGTGGGCCGTCGGCATCGGCCTGGTCTGCATGACGCTGTGGCGGCTGTCGGAGGCGGTACTGGGCGCGGCGGGCCCGGACGGGGACAAGGTCGGCAAGCGACTGGCCGCGGCCGCCCGGACCGTGTTCTACGGGGTCGTCGCGTTCTCCGTGCTCTCCTTCGCCGCCGGGTCCGGCGGCGGGCAGTCCGGCGACGAGCAGTCCCGCGACGTGACGGCCCAGGCCCTGGACCTGCCCGGCGGCCCGTGGTGGGTGGCGGCGGCCGGCGCGGGTATCGCCATCGGCGGCGTCGTGATCGCCGTACAGGCAGTGCGGCGCACCTTCCGCAAGCACCTGGCGATGGACCGGCAGCCCGAGGGGGTCCGCAAGGCGGTCGAGCTCCTCGGGGTGGTGGGCGGGCTGGCGCGCGGTGCCGTCTTCGCCGCGGTCGGCGCGTTCGTCGTGCACGCCGCGGTCAGCTACGACCCGGCGAAGGCGAAGGGGGTCGACGACACCCTGCGCACGTTCGCGGAAACCCCGGCGGGTCCGTGGCTCCTCGTGGCGGTCGCCGCCGGGCTCGTGCTGTTCGGGGTGTTCTCCTGGGCCATGGCCATCTGGCGCCGGGTCTGAGCGGGCCCTTCCTGAGCCGCAGCCGTTCGCGGAACCGTCGGCCGTTCACGCTGCGCGGAATCCACCCCCAGCGCAAAGAGACCGGCCGCTCCCCGGCCGCCCGTTAGCGTCACACCATGGACCTCATCCAAGTCACCCCTGCCGTCTGGCAGTTGTCCCTCCCCGTCGGACACGTCCACCTGGCGCGTCTGCCGGACGGCTACGCGCTGATCGATACCGGTGTGCCGGGGTCCGCCCCGGCGATCCTGGAGGCTGTCGACCGGCTCGGCGGCCGTCCTCAGGACGTGCTCCAGATCGTTCTGACCCACTTCCACGGCGACCACGTGGGTTCGGCCGCGGACCTCGTCGCGGCCACGGGCGCCCGGGTCCTGGCCGGTGCGCTGGACGCGCCGTTCATCAGCGGCACCGCACCCGGACCCGAGCCGGTGCTCACCGCCTCGGAGCGTGCCCTCTACGAGCAGGTCATGGCCGGCTTCGCAGAAGCGGGTGTGCCGCCCGCGAAACCCGTACCGGTGGACGTGGAACTGAGCGACGGAGAAGTCCTCGACGGGTGGGCCGAGCCCGTCCGGGTCCTGCACGTTCCGGGCCATACCCCGGGCAGCATCGCACTCCATCTCACGTCCAGCGGTGTGCTGTTCCCGGGTGACACCGTCGCCACCGCGGAGGGCCGAGCGATCCTGGGTCCGTTCAACGTGGACAGGGAGCAGGCCGTCGCTTCCTTCCGGCGGCTGGCCGCGCTGGAGACGGAGGTCGTGTGCGTGCCCCACGGCGAACCGCTGACGCAGGACGCGGGCGCCGTGCTCCGCTCCGCCACGCCGGAAACGGACTGGGTGTAGCGCCCCCACGTCGCGGGGGCCGGCGCCCGGGTGGCCAGTACGGACCGGCTCGACGGGAAGGCCCCGCCGCCGGCCGGCAGCGGGGCCTTCCTCATCGCCTACGACGGGTGCGCCTTGGTGAGGGTGCAGACGCCGTCCGTGCACTGGCGCTCCAGACGGCCGCGGGAGATGGTCTGCGCGAGGCCCACCAGCCAGCAGGTGGGGCAGCCGCGGAAGGCGACCAGCGCCAGCGGGGCCGCCAGCAGGGAGGCCGGCCCGAGGACGGGCACCAAGGCGATCGAGCCGATGATCAGCCCGAAACCGATGGCGCCGCGCGCCAGGTGGCGCGGGACGGAGGCGCTGGCGAAGTTCCTCTCGGCCGCCACGGGCGCAACGGGCGGCACGGGCGCCGCGGTGACCAGGCCCGTCGCACCCTGCGCGCTGTTCACGGTCTTCACTGTGTTCACGGTGTCCAAGGTCTTCACGGTGTCGAGTCCCCTCCGGCGGATGGGTCGATGGGCGGGTCGGGGGGCTGGGGTGTCGTCCGGTCGGTGGTCTCCAACGCGTGACGCAGTGCCGCTCGTGCTCTGTGCAGCCGCGATTTCATCGCGGCGCTGCTCAGACCCAGCGCACGGGCGACGGTGCCGCCGGGCAGGCCCTGGATGTCCCGCATGATCAGGACCTGCCGCTGGTCACGGGGCAGGGAACCGACCGCAGCCGCGATCCGCTCCACCTCCAGCCGGTGCAGCACCGCGTCCTCGGCGGAGCGTTCCGCGGACGTCTCCGGTCCGGCCGGCGCCTCGCCGCCCCGCGAGACGAGCAGCCGTACCTGCCGCAGGCACTCGTTGCGCACGATCCGGAACATCCATGAGGCGAGCGCCCCGGTGCTCCGCAGGGTGCCGATCTTCCGGTAGAGGATGATCAGCGCCTCCTGTGCCGCGTCCTCCGCGTCCTGCGGCGAGGCGCACAGCGACAGGGCGAACTTGCGCACGTGCGGCTGCGATTCCATGACGACCGTGGTGAGCGACGTGCAGTCGCCGTCCTGAGCGGCCCTGATCAGCGGCTCGTCCGGCCAGGCGTAGCGTTGGTTCATCTGCTCCTCATCTTCCAAAGGCTCCCCTCGCGCGCCGCGCCGGTCAGCTTCGGCCCTTGTAGCGCCGCATCAGGTGCCAGCTGCACGCGCCCACGAGCAGGGCTCCGACCACTACGAGGCCAGTGACCATCATGTGCGTTTCCTCCCGGTTCTGCCGGCCCGTTCGGCCGGTACACACACAAGAGGCGGGCAGGCCCGGAAAGGATTCACCCCGGACCGGATTTTCTCGCGGACACCCTGCTAGAAGGGGAGTCCGATCAGGCCCCACCCACGGGCGCCGGCCTCCGTGGCCACGTCGCCCCATTCGCGCAGCAGCGCCGCGGTGGCGTCGAAGCCGGCGGGCCGGCCCGCCCAGCCGGCGGCCTCGTCCGCGAAGGGCCCGCGAAGCTCCTCCAGCCGGGGCGCGGCGATCTGCCAGGAACGGACCAGCTCCGGTACCTCGTCCGGGGCGCTGAGCATGAGCACCCGGGGGCGCCACGGGGCGGGGTCGTCGGGGAAGCCGCGCGCGGCGGGCCGCTCGTCCTCCGCGGAGGACGTGGAGTCCATACCCGTGAGGTCGTCCGGGTCGTCCCAGAACAGGCCGCGCAGGAAATGGTCCAGGGCGTCCCGCAGTTCGGGGGCGACCCAGGTCCGGACGTCCTCCCAGGCGTTGGCCAACCGGGGGTGGTAGCCGTAGGAACCGGTGGTTCCGTAGAACCGGTACTCGGCGCACCAGGTCACCTGCCGCTGCCACGCCCAGCCGCCCGTCACGGCGGAGTCGGCGTCGTCGCACGCCGTGCAGCAGAAGTCGGGGCAGGCGGCGTCGCGCAGTACGTTCACCCGGTCGTCCGCCGGTATGCGCGCCAGGTGGTCCCAGTCGACCATGAGCACGGTGATGTCGAGTCCCATCGGCACAGGCTAGTCGTGGTCGTCGTCCCGGAGGACGGTGCGGACGCCGGTGACGACCACGAAGATCAGGCAGAGGGCGATGACGGTTTCGGCCCACAGGAAGGCGAACCAGTCCAGCACGCAGCCGATCGGGGGCGCGCCGGGGGCGTTGTTGCGGAACGCCGAGAGGGCGAACAGGGTGGCGGCCATCCAGCCGAGTGCGGCCCAGACCAGGCCCTCCCCGCGGGTCGCCATGTACCAGGCACCGATGGTCACGGATGCTGCCAGCGCCCACATCACGATCATCATGAAGACGGCGAAGGCGAGCAGGCTGCCCGATCGGGCCAGCACCAGCGCCAAGCCGGCGGCCTCTTGCCCGGACGGGACGGGTGTCGCGGAGGTTGCGAAGAGCGTGTCGTGGTTGGAGAACAGCAGCCGCACCGGCACCTGCTCGGCGTCCATCTGTGCCCAGAATTCGATGTCGGTCTCGTAGGTGTCGAACGGGTAGTCGCTGATCGATCCATCCGTGATCGCTACCTGCACGTCCCTGATCGTGAGCCGCTCGTGGGCCTTGAACTCCAGATCGCCGAGTGTCTGCGCGGAGGTCTGGAGGCTGAGATCAGCGACCGGGGCGGTCCCGTCCTCCTCACCGAGGGTCCCGCGCGCGGTGACCCGGACCCGCAGCGTCAGCTCTCTGGCCGCGGCGTCGACGCGTTGGACGTCGGCCTCCACGTCCACCCGGTCGGCGGCCTGGGATCCGACGGTGCGGACCGTGTCGAGCACCTGCCGCTCGGTGAACTGCAGCCATGACCCCACGGCCACCGCCACCACGATCAGAATGGCGAAGGGGAGCAGGACCGGCAGCAGCGAGGCTCCCGAGCGGCGCGGAGGACGTGATTCCCAGGTGGGGGCCATGGTGACACTCCGACGGGGCGGGGAAGAAGAGCGGTGTCAGGGCGCGGTCTTGAACTCCGGTGCTTCAAGGCTCTTCAGGCATTCGGTCTTCGGCGCGTTCGGGTTGTCGAAGAACGAGACGGCGATGTCCTGGGCGCACTTCGAGGTGGCGATCACCACGTGCGGCTCGTAGGGGATCGTGACGACCTTGGCGTTGCTCAGTGTGCGGGCGACGTAGGCCCCGTTGTCCGCTCCGGTCTGGGCGTCGAACGCACCCGACAGGGCAAGGGTGGGGATGTCGCTGGTCGTGACGTCCCGGATCGAGCGCGCGGCCTTGGGGATGTTCCAGACGTCGCAGTCCGGATGGAGGGAGGTGAGCATCGGAGTCTGGGCCTGCACCGAGCGGGGGAACGACGGGAACTCTTTCCGTCCGGCCTGGAGCGCCGCGTCCTTGCTCTCGTACGGCGTCCACTCGCTGCAGAAGATGCCGTAGGCGAGACCGTGCGAAACCACGCCGATGCCCTTGGGGTTGGTCCTCCAGGCCGCCCACTGCTGGGCGATCTTCTGCGGGTTGCCGTTCGCCAGCTCGTCGATGAAGAGGGGTACGTCCTCCGCGGTGTGGGTGGCGGAGGTCAGCCAGTTCACCAGGGTCCCGCCGTCCAGCACGACCTTCACCGGCTTGTCGCTGCCGGGGACCGTGACGGTGGTGGTGACGGGCTTGGCTTCGAGGTCGCTGACGAGCTTCTCGAAGGTGGCCGACAGGTTCGGATAGCGCTTGTTGCAGGCGGGCTGGTCCGCGCAGGCCTTGAACAGGCCGTCGGTGCCCTGCCGGAAGCTGCTCCAGGTCGCGGCCGACCCGGACCTGGACGGCGGCAGGATGCCGTCGATGCCCACCGAGCGGAGACCTTCGGGGTGCAGGCGCATGTACGCCAGCGCCAGATGGGTGCCGTAGGAGATGCCGTACAGGTTCCACCGATCGACGCCCAGGGTTTTGCGGAGGTCCTCGTAATCGGCGGCGCTCTCGGTGTCGTTGTAGGCACTGAGGTCGATCCCGCGGGCGGCCAGCTTGTCGCGGCAGGCCTTCGTGGCCTCGACGTGCAGACGTTCGGTGGACGGAGCGTCGTAGACCAGGCCGACCACGCGGGCGTTGAACTCGTCGACGTTGGGGCACAGGAGCTCCGGGTCGGCCGAGTAGGTGCCGCGTTGGGACATGAGTATCACGTCACGGTCGCGGTTCAGGCCTCCGTCGACGGCCAGTTTCGCCTCGCCCACGGCGTCGTCTCCGGGTCCGCCCGCGAGCCACACGATGGGGTCGGGTTTCGGTGTGCCGGCCACGGCGGGCACGATCGCGACCCCGAGTTCGATCGTCTTGCCGGTTGGTGCGGCGCGGTTTTCGGGGACGGTGAGCGTTCCGCAACGGGCCCCTGCGAGTTCCTCGACCGGGTCTTTCGTCTTCGGGCAGGGACCCGGTTCGAAGCCGGCGTCGCCAACCGTCCGGGCGACCGTGCCGATCGGCGCTCCGGGGCTGGGCTCGGTGCGGGACTGTGCCTGGGCGGGGGCGGTGAGCAGGCCGGTGACGAGGAGACCGGTCGCCATGCCGGCCGACGTCGCCAGGAGCCGTCGTGCGGGGCGCCTGCGACGGGGAGCTTGGTGGAGGGTCATCTGCACTCCCGGCTATTTCGGGATGATCGTGAACGGCTGGGGCTCGAGGTCGTCCACGCACCGCGTGTCGGGCGCGGTCGGGTGGGCGAAGAACGAGGCGAGCACGCTCTGCGCGCAAGGCGACTGCGGGACCACCCAGTGGCCGATCCCGGGGACCTGCACGGAGGTCGAGTTGGACAGGTTGCGGGCCACTCCCCTGGCCCAACTCGCCCCGGTCTTCACGTCGAACGTGCCCGAGATGACGAGTGCCGGCACCGAACTGGAGGTGGGTACCCGCTGGACGGACGCGCGGTCCGGGACGTTCCAGATCCCGCACACCGGGTACTGGAAGGGCAGCTGCGGAGGCTGGGCCAGGACGGTGTCCGGCCAGCCGGGGTAGGCCTTCTGTCCCGCCTTCAGCACGTCGGATTCCGAGTACCCCGGAGCCCATTCACTGCACGCGATCGAGTTCGTCAGGCCGTGCGCGAACTCGCCGACCTTCTGGACCGAGCCGGCCGCGCGAGCCTGCGCGAAGCGCTCCGGGTTCCCCTTGCTGAGTTCCTCCAGCGCTGCGGGCATGTCCTTGGGCCGCGGGGTGAAGGCGACGATCAGGTTCAGCAGCGCACCCCCGTCGAGGACGGTCTTGACCGGTTTCCCGCCGTCCGGCGGCGTGACGTTCAGCGTCAGGGGCCGCGCCTCCAGCTCGCGGACCTGCTCCGTCAGCAGTCGGGGAAGGTCGGGGTAGCGGTCCTTGCAGGCGGGCTGGGCCGCGCAGGCCGCGAAGATGTTGCGGATCCCCTCGGCGGTGCTGCCCCACGTCCACGGCAGGGTCACGAACTGGGAAGGTGCGATCGAGTCGATCGCCACCGCGCGGATGCCCTCGGGGTGCAGGCGCAGGTACGTGAGGGCCAGGTTGCTGCCGTAGGAGTACCCGTAGACGTTCCACCGGGGGATGTCGAGCGCCTTGCGCAGGTCGGCGAAGTCCGCGGCGTTCTCCGTGCTGTTGTAGGCGCTCAGGTCGACTCCGTCGGCCATGAGGCGGGTCCGGCAGTCCGTCACCGCCTTCAGCATGATCCGTTCCGCCTGCTGTGCGTCATAGCCCAGGCCCACCGCCTGCCCGTTGAACCGGTCGACCTCCGGGCAGGCGAGGTTCGGCTGGTCGTAGCGGTTGCCGCGCTGGGCCATGACGATCAGTTCGCGGTCCTTGTTCAGGCCGGAGTCGACGAGGAACGGGATATCGTCGAACGTGTCGGCGCCGGGGCCGCCCGCCATGAACACCACGGGGTCCGCGGCGGGTTTGTCGGAGGCGGCCGGGATCCTCGCGACGGCCAGCTTGATGGTCCGGCCGCCGGGGCGGGAGCGGTTCTCGGGGACCTCCAGATACCCGCACTGTGCGTCGCTCAGCGCTTCGATCGGCTCGGGCGGCTTCGGACAGGGACCGGGCACGAACCGTGAGGAGCCCGCCGCGCCGGGTTGCCCGGCCGGATGCGGAGCCGCTGACGGCGGGGCTGCTGCGGCGGAGCTGCTCGGTACGGGGCCGAAGGCTGCCAGGCAGACCAGAGCCGTCGCGGCGGTCGCCCCGCGAATGCTGTGCTTTGGCATGTGATCTCGTTCCTCTGCCGGACAGAGGTGCCTGACCTGCCCGGCCAGGCCGCAGCGGTTTGGGCGGAACGCACGTCTTCAACGCTACCCGGCGGAGCGTTCGCGCGCTCGCGGTGCGGTCACGCCCGGTGGCGAGGCCGCCTCTCCCGTCCCGGTCCCTCTCTTCGTGCGTCTCTTCGGCCCACCCGGTAGCGTTGTGTGCGCCGCCGGGGGCGAGTACCCGTGGGCTTGCCCGCGCGGTTCAGTGCTCGCAGAGCGAGAACTCCCGTTCGTAGAGCTGCTCGTTGTGTTCGTCGACGAAGAACTTGCGTTCCTTCATGAGTTCCTCGCGGTACGTCCTGGCCTGGTCGAGCGTCATGGTCGACGTGTCGGACCAGGGCTGCTGCGGCGGGACGTCGGAGGTCGAGACGATCCGTTCCGCCGGGTCGACCAGGAAGAACGCGAGGATCTTGCGGTGTCCCGGGCGGGTGGGGTCCGCGAGGCGGAACGCGTCCACACGGTGCTGGAGGGCGTTGGGAAACGCCAGGCAGCGGCCGGCCGGGGTCGGTACCGCGCCCAGTACCTGGTTGAGCGCGTCCTCGTCCTCCAGGCCGTAGACCTCGCGCAGCCCGGCGTCGTCGTTCTGTTCGTAGCGCGGGTCGTCGAGTGCGGCCCGGAAACCCAGCCGGCTCTCGGTGATGTTCTCGCTGTCCCAGTAGTAGATGCCGGTCGAGACGATCCGCTCGTTCAGCATGCCCTCGACGTGCCAGGAACCTCCGGGGTACTCGGGCTTCTCCGGGGTGAGGTGGAGGGTGGCGAGCTTGACGATGACCTGGAGCCGGCGGCCGCGCAGGTCGACCCGGGCGGAGGCGTCGGGCCGTGCGGGCGGGCTGAAGGCCGGGGCGTCCGGGACGACCGGGCGGCGGTTCTCCCACCAGGCCTCATGGGCCTCTTCCCAGGCGTCGCGGGCATCCAGGTAGGCCGCGTTGTCGCTGTAGGACGACTGGCTCGGATACTCCGGTTCCGAGTCGTACCAGCCGTAGGGATCGGCCTCGATCCGCAGGGGCCGCGGGTGCCTCAGGTCGGTGAGCACGTTCTCGAACAGCGGGCGCAGGCGCGCGAACACGTCCGGCAGGACGGACGCGAGTGCGTGATGCGTCTCGGGGTGGACGTTGTTGACGTACGAGCGGAAGGCGACGGCGCCATCGTCACTGACGTCGGCGTCCGTGGGCAGCCACTGGAACCTCTCCGAGAACTCGTACTTCGAGTAGCGGTTCGTCGGGTTCTGCCAGGCCCGCTCAGGACCTCCGCTCACCTCTCTCACCAGGCAGAACAGTGAGGGGTGTACGAGATCCAGCACTTGGCCGTCGGATCCGGGATGCCAGTCCCGCTCCGATTCGGGGACCTCTTCCAGGACCCGGACGGCCTCACGCAACCGGGTCCTGAGCTGCTCGTCGACGAGGGTGTCCGACTGCCAGACCCCGTCGACCGCGGAAACCTCGATGCCGGTGCGCGCGTCCCGCAGCGCGGCGTAGTGCTCCAGCTCGGCGAGAACGTAGCGCACCTGCGCTTCGGTCAGGCCCTGCGCCACCGCTTCCCGCGTCCACCTGGCGACGATGTCGGCGTCGTTCATCTTGTCGAACCACGCGGGCTTCGCGCGCAGGTGCGAGCTGCACTGCATCATCTCCAGCTCCCGCAGCGTCCGTGGCGCCGCGAACGCCGGGGAAGGGGAGCTCTGGAAGGGCAGAGGAAAGGGGGACGAGCCGGTCACTTCTGGTGGTCCTCACAGTCGGTGTGCGGTGCCCGGAAGAATAACCCGGCCCACTGACACCACAGGAGGCGGAGGGGAGGAACGAGTGTCAGGGGGTCTTGTCGGCCTGCGCCGACAGGCGTTCGACGACGTCCGTCGGGGCCACCATGTAGGAGTTCCCGGGGATCGACGCGCGGTACGACGTGTTGACCCTTCGCCACACCGCGCACGCCTCCTGCCCCGTGATGCCGAGGGAGTTCTGCATGCGGGGGTTGAAGAGGTCGTAGTAGTGCAGCGACAGTCCCGGTTCCACGGTCTCGGGGATGCGGGCCGAACCGTCCGTCGTCTGGTTTACGAGGACGCTGATCACATGCGCCATGTGGAGGGCGGGCAGCCGGCCCTGAGGGGCGTCGGGGTGCTGGAAGACGTGCTGCCAGTGGTACGAGTCGACGTCCGGCTGTGACGCGACGGCGCTCTCGGCGAGGTCGCCGAGGTAGGCCCGCACCGATCCGCCGTTCCGGAGGGCGCCGGCGAGCGCGTGCTGGATCCGCTTGACGAGGTCGTCGTCGTCCTCCGGGGCCTCGTACTCGAGCCGCGCCTGCTGCACCGCGTACTCCTGGTAGGACGCGGGGATCCACTCGGGCACGTCGTTGGCGGAGGAGACCTCGGCCGGTGCGGCGTCGGCCGGCTGCGCCGGGGCGTAGGCGTCGAGGCGGACGAGGGCGGCCCCGGGCATCTTGTCGGACAGCTGGATGTCCGGGTTCAGCACCTGCGAGCAGTTCAGCCAGAGGCGCAGGCGGGGGCCTTCCTCGCCGCCGGGGAGCCAGATGGCCTCGGGGAAGCGGTCCCCGTCCTCGGTGACGCGGACGGGCGGACCCAGGCGCCGCACGACACCGTCGACGTAGTACCGCCAGGCCGCGTGGGCGCGGACGAGGACTTCCGGGTTCTCCTCGGCGGAGTCCGCCTCGATGGCCCAGGGCGAATAGCGGGCCAGCCGCACGGGGTTGAGGAAGCTGCGCCCCTTGCCGTACAACTCGAAGGCGTTGCCGGAGCGGCTGTGCACGGTGAGGACCGAGTTGATCTCGAGGGTGGTGAAGTACTCCACCGACTCCATCCACGCGGCGAGGTCACCCTCGCGTACGGGCGGCCCCGACCAGAGTGCCGGATTCGGCAGTCCTATGAAGAGGGCCGCATCCCTGACCTGGGCCGCTTCGTGTTCGCGCGTGGTCGGCACTGGTGTTCTTCTCCCGCCGGATGATCGTGTGGTGATCATCTTAAGCGGCCGGCCGGTTCAGGCAGGTCAGCAGATCAGCTGTCCAGGGAGAGCCCGTTCGACGACCGTGGGCGCGGCCGGACTCCGTCAGTGCCTGAGGGGCGGGGGCGGGTGAACCGGAGCGAGCGGAATCCCCTCTTGATGGAGGACCGAGGGAGAAGTCCATGGCAGGCAAGGCCGTTCCGGCAGCGGGGCGCGTCCTGGTGGTGGGGCTCCTGTGCGCCCTGATGGCGGGGTGCGGAAGTACCGCGCCGGGAGGGGCGGCAGGACCTGGGCCCGCGTCCTCCCTCGCGCCGACCGCCGACTGCGGCCTCGACACGACGACTGACGACCAGAGCGGCGGGGACGCGGGCCCGCCCACCGACCAGGACACCGCCGACGGACATGCCGGCCCGCCCACGGACGAGGAGACCGGCGGGCATGCCGGTCCGCCCACCGACCAGGAGACCGGCGGACATGCCGGACCGCCCACCGATCAGGAGACCTCGGGCGGCGCCGGTCCGCCGACCGACGGGGAGATCGGCAACGGGGGCGGCCCCTGCGGGCCCGCGGACTGGTTCGAGATGACCCGGGACTTCCAGGCCTACCTCGTACAGCACCTCACCAAGGCCGACGACGGAACCGTCTCCCATCGGTCCGTACGGGAGACCCGGGTCCGGAAGGCAGGCGCCGTCGGCGAGGCACGGATCACCTTCTACTCCGACTTCACGGACGACGCCCTCAGCCACGGCGCCGCGCTCCGCCTGGCCGGGCTGTTCGCCGACTGGCGGCGCGAGGTCTACGGCGACACGGGCAGCGTGTCGGTCCGGACCACCGAAGGGACGGTGCTCGTCACCCTGCCCTGGTGACCCCGGGCCGACGCTCGTCCCGCACCCCGAGGCGGACCTCCCGCGTCCCCGCCCAGCTCGAAGGAAACGGCCGGTGATCCCGATGTGCCACCCCCGACCGTCCGGCGGTGCGGAGCACCGGTTCAGGAGCCGATGAAGCGGGTGGCGCCCACGAACGGACGGTTCGACAGGGGCTCCTCCCTCACCCTCTCCCCCGTCTTGGGCGAGTTGATCATCATCGGTTCGCCCTGGTCGTTCGTGCCGACGTAGATGCCCACGTGGGTGACGTTGGAGGTGCTGCTGCCGAAGCCCACGATGTCGCCCGGCCGGAGGTCGGCCGTAGACGTGATCCGCTCGCCTTCGGCCGAGCCGGCGGGCGCCGCGCCGCCTCCGGCGTCGAACTGCGGCTGGCTGTCGCGCGGGATGGTGATGCCGAGGGTGGAGTACACCTGGCTCGTCAGGCCGGAGCAGTCGTAGCCGAACCCGGCCGTGCCGGACCAGAGGTACTCCAGGCCCAGGAACTTGCGCGCTTCGGCGACCACGTCGTCGCCGGTCACCCCCGACGTCGGAACCTTCGCGAGGTCGTCGCGCTCGAAGTAGACCGGCGTGCCGTCGTTGGCCCGGGCCTCCACGACGGACGGGGCGCCGGGGACGGGCTTCACGGCGAACTCCGTGTTGAACGAGTACTCGGTGCGCCCCTTGGACGGCGCCCCCGCCGCCAGTGCCTGACGCGAGCGGTAGCCCCAGGCCGTCGGACTGGTGACGCGCTCCGCCGTCGTGCCGGACGGGGCCTTCTTCCGGAGCTTCGTCAGCTGCCGGTCGGGCATCCAGCCGGGGTAGCCGGCCGCGTCCCGGGGCGTGGGCTGGCCGTGGACCACCACCTTGTCCCAGAGCACGCCGTCCTTCGTCGTCGTGTCCACCACGGTGACCCTGCCGCCGTACAGGGCCTGCGTCTCACCCGGAACGTCTCGGCGCAGGTTGATGTCGTGGGCCATCGCGGCGAACCAGCCCCTGATGTCGACGGGGTTGGTGAGCGCCTTCGCGTCCACCGTCCGCACCTTGTCGGGGCTCTCCCAGATCTGGGCGACGGACACGTCCACGTAGCAGGTCCTGGCTCCCCGGCAGGCGGCCGAGGCCGCCGAAGGGGAGGCGTCCGCGGCGGCGACGTGATCGGTCAGGGGGACCAGGGTCATGAAGGCGCTGACGGCAACGGAAAGCGCGATGTTGGAGAGGGGCATACGACGATTGTCCTGCGCGGGTCACAACAAGCCAGGGACCGATCCGGCCGACCGTGCGGCTGATATCGGACAGGCCGGCGCAGCCCCGTCCCAGCCGTGGGACCTCTTGTGCGCCGCTACGGCGCCGAGCCCGGCACCGCCCTCGTGTACGCGTGAACCCGGGGGCCGGTCAGCCCGGCCGGTGCAGCTCTCCCGCCTCGTGGGCGCGCACGAGGGCCAGGTACTCGGCCGCCAGGCGGTGGCAGTCACCGGGCCACCGCGCGGAGACGTAGTTGCCGTCCGTGACGGTGAAGCCGCGTCCGGGCCGGGCGGCGGTGTCGCGGACGGGCAGCGGCGGACCCGGGCGGAAGTGGCGCGGATCGGCGAGCGCCTCGGTGACCTCCCGCTGCACGGTGGTGCGGTACGTGCGGTAGTAGCGGCCCAGCCAGAACCGGGTGAGGTTCCACCCGGTCAGCTCCAGCAGGGCCGTCAACGCCGTCGTCCGCCGGCCGTGGAGGACCGAGCGCCCGGTGGCGGGATCCTTGGCCCGGGCGGCGAGCAGCACGCCGTGGCAGACGGCTCCCACCGGCAGCCCCCGGGTGAAGACCCGCGCGAACAACTCCTGGGCGGTGGCGTCCTCCAGGAGCGTCCGCATGCCCGCGGCGTGGCCGCCGGGTACGAACAGGCCCCTGACGGCGGCCGGATCGACATCCGCGTACGAGCAGGGGGCGAGGAAATGGGGGTCCTCGGTCAGCCGCCGGTAGGCGGCGAGCTCGGCGCGGCGGGTCATCAGCCAGGGCGACAGCCAGGAGAAGCCGAGGTCCGTGAGCCTGGGGTCGGCGTACGCGGCCTTCCCGCCCGGGGTCGCGAACCGTACCTGCAATCCGGCGTCCCGCAGTGCCGCCCAGGGCACCGCCGCCTCGGTGGGGTCGTAGTCGCCTGCGGGGAGCAGGAAGAGAATCACGGCGTACTCCTCGGTGTCCGAAGGCCGACCCTAGGAGCGGCCGACGGCCCCGTCATTCACTCCGGCGGCCAACCCGTTGACTCCCCGGACCGGAACCCGGACCGGAACCCGGACCGGAGCCCGGGACGGGGCCCGGCAACCGGCCGGCCGACGGTGTTGACGCGGGCGGGGTGCCCGCATTGACTGGCGGTCGTGTCCGTCATCGAGCCGCCCTCCGTCACCGCGTGCTACGCCTTCGCCGTACTGAGCGCCACGGCCGAGGGCGCCGGCGGGTCCGGTCCCTGGGCCCTGCCCACGGACCGGCTGGAGTTCGGCGAGATGCGCGCCCTGTGGGACGAGGTCCTCGGCGCCGCGGGCTCCGGCCCGCACACCGGGCTCCTGGTGGGCGACCGCATCAAGCCCGAGGGGCTGCACATCCTCGGCCACCTCGTCCTCACCTCCGCCAGCCTCGCGGAAGCCGCGGAGGCCGCCGAGCGCTACCACCCCCTGGTGAGCCAGGCCGGCACGGTCACCCTCCACCGCCGCGGCGGGGTCGGCCGGGTCTGCTACCGGCCGACCGTGGACCCGGCGGCCATGCACCCCCAGCAGGTGGAGGCGATCGTCAGCAGCATGGCGCGGGCGGGCCGCTGGATCGCGGGCGACGGCTGGGCGCCGCTGGCCGTGTCGTTCACCCACCCCCGCAGGGGCTCGGCGGAACCGTACGCCCACGTCCTCGGCTGCCCCGTCGTCTTCGACGCTCCGGAGACCGCGATCACGGTCGCCGACGAGGACCTCGACCGGCGCCGCCCCCTCCACGACCCGGCGCTCAACGCCCTGCACCGGGCCTACGCCGACCGGCTCCTGTACCGGCTGTCCGCGGCCGTGACCGTCGCCGGGCGCGTACGGCAGTGGCTGGAGGACGCCGCGCTCGATGACGCGGGACCCGAGGGCCCCGCCAAGGAGCTCAGCCTCAGCGTCCGGAGCCTGCGCAGGGCCCTGCACGCGGAGGGCACGTCGTGGCGCGCGCTCCTCGACACCGCCCGCCACGGCCGGGCCAGGCGGCTGCTGGAGACCACCTCGCTGCCACTGGACCGGGTCGCCCCGCTCGTCGGTCTGAGCGGCGCGACGGCCCTGGTCCGGGCGTTCACCCGGTGGGAGGGCATGCCTCCGGGCGCGTACCGCAGCCGGCACCGGCCCGCGTCACCGGAACCGGACCTCGACGGCTCCGGCGGCGGGTGAGGACCTCACGGGCTCCGGCCACCCGCCGGGCGGCCCCCGCCAGTCAGCGGAGGGTCCGGTGTGGCGGCGGGCGACGTAGGGGCCGTGCTGTGTGTGTCGGACCGGTGTGATCCGCCGGATGGGGCACTTCGGAGGCGTCGCCGAACGCGGTACACCGCCGTGTTCCGGCCACTGGGTAGCTTCTCGATCAGGTGCCTCGCGCGTGGACGCCCTCGGGCGCCATGTGACGGCCCGTTGACGACAGCCCCGAGGCGAGGAGAGCGACATGTCCCGACCCATCACCGTGGGAGTGGACGGCTCCGAAGGAAGCGTGGCGGCGGTGGACTGGGCCGCCGAAGAGGCAGCGCTGCGCGGCAACGGCTTGCGGCTCGTGTACGCCACGCGCTGGGCTCAGCACCAGGTGGCGGCGGTGAGGGTGTCGCACGAGGACCGTGCGGGTGAGGCGGAAGACGTCCTCGCGGCGACGGAGCAACGCGTCCGGGCCCGGCGGCCGGAGCTGGCGCTGACGGCGGAGGAGATCGAGGACGCCCCCGCCGGCGTGCTGCTCGCGGCCGCCGCCGAGGCCGAGCTCCTGGTCGTGGGATCTCATGGGCTCGGCAGCGTCCGCGGCTTCATCGTGGGTTCGGTGGGGCAGGAGGTGGTCGGGGACGCATCGCGTCCCGTGGTCCTGGTGCGTCCTGGATACGGGCAGAACGGTGCGCGCGGCTCCTCCGGAGGCGGCCCCCGGAAGGTGGTCCTCGGCGTGGATGTGAGCGAAGCACACGACGCGCCCCTCGATTTCGCGTTCGACTTCGCCGGGCGGCACGGCGTCCCGCTGGAGGTCGTGCACACATGGCACCACTCCTTCCTCCCCCACCGCGCGGCACCCGCCGACGCCGAACTGGCCTCGGCGCTCGCCGACGCCGTGCGCCCGTTCCGGGAGAAGTTCCCCACGGTGGAGGTGTCCGAAGTTTCCGCTCCGGGACGCGCGGCGGAGCACCTCGTCGGGGCCGCGTCGGACGCGAGCCTCGTGGTCGTCGGCCGGCGCAGGGCGGCCAGGGGTTCCCACATCGGAGCGGTCACCCACGCCGTCATCCACCACGCCCCGTGCCCTGTGGCCGTCGTGCCGCACGACTGACGTACGGGGCCCACCCCGCCCGGGGTGGGCCAGGCGGCTTCCGGCGGGCCCGGGCGATCGCCCAGTCCGCCGTCGGCCCTGGTCGGGGATCCCCGGTCAGCGGGGAATCCAGGACCGCGAACGGGCGTTTCCCGCGTATGGGCGATGCATCCCGGTACGACCATGACGAGCGCGGCTACGACCATGACGAGCGCGGCCCGTCCGGTTCGGTGACCGCCCGCGCACGCATCGCCGCCGACCGCGCCGACACCCTCGCGCGGGCGGCCGCGCTGAGCCGCGACTTCGACGGGATCGTCGCGGCGAACGCCCTGATCGCGGTCGACGACGAGCACGACCCCGAAGGAGGCAGCACCGCCTTCGAGCGCGCCCACGTCGCCTCTCTGCTGGAGCGGGCGAGCGAGCACCTGCGAGAACTGGACCGGGCACAGGAACGGCTCGAACAGGGACGGTACGGACAGTGCGAGGGGTGCGGCGGGACGATCCCGCCCGAACGCCTGGAAGTCCGGCCCGCCGCGACCACCTGTCTGCACTGTGCCCAGGCCGATCCCCGCCGGCCCGCGCACCACGCGACGTCACCAGGAACCACGCCCCCTCCCCCGGCACCGGGCTGACCTCACCTGCGGTCGCGGTGCGGCGCGGCGCGGCGAGCCGGAACCGGCCGCGCCGATCCGCGTCGCACCACCTACACCGAGCGGGGCCGGGGAAAGGCGAGCCGCGCGGCGGGGTCGCCCGAGGGCAGAGCGACGGGGCTGGCGCCGTCGTGGTTCCGCGGTGTGCCCTCCACCGGGCGGGTGTGTTCGGCCGCGCGCGCCATCCACTGCCAGATCCCGGACGAAGGACCGGGCGACGCCGTCTCGGACTCGGCGCCGCTGATCCACGTCGTGAGGGAGAACCTGTAGTCGGCGAACCGGCCGCTGGGGCACGTGGACGGGACCACCTCGTGGAACGCACTCGCCGGGAAGAACACGATGCTGTCGTGTTCGGGCTCGATAGTGCGGCAGGATTCCGCCGGCCGGGCTTCCCCGTCGTGGAACGTGGTGTCGTACAGGCGGAGTTGGCCGCCTTCGAAGCCGCGGGGCGCGCCGTGGAGGTAGTACACCGCCGACAGCGCCGTACTGACGTCCCGTACGCGCGAAGCATCGGTGTGGAGGCCGTAGTGGCCCCCTTCGCCGTGAGCCGTCAGGACGGTCAGGGTCTGCGTCAGCACGGCCTGATGGCCGAGGACTTCCCTCACGAGCGGGAGGGAGTCCGCCAGGTGCGCGCCGAAGACGGAACTGGTGACGGGGAGCACGAGGGAGCTGCGCCCCTTGCGGGTGACCTGCCCGGACAGGGGGTCCAGGACGGTCCCCGCGTAGAAGTCGGCCTCCCGGGAGATCGCGTACGCCAGCAGGGAGGCGGCGCGTTCCGCTCCCAGGAAGTTTTCGAAGCGGCAGACCGGCGCCGGCATGACGGGAGACGCTGACCACGGCGAGGAGGGCGGCAGCACCTCGGTGCTGATTTCCGTCGGCATGGCCGGTTTCATCGTGTATCCGCTCATGGCCCGGAACCGTAGCTGGGAGCTCCGTATCGCCGAAGGAGCACGCGGGGGCGCACGGGAGTACGCCGCCCCCGCGTCACGTCCTGCCGCGTCGGAGACGGTGCCGCTCTCCCCCGCGCCCGGGACCGTGCCCGCACTCCGCCCCCGTGTGGTGACGCGGCGGTACGACGGCACCCGTCCGTGATGCGCAGGGCGGACCCTTGCCCCGGCGGTGTTCAGGCCCCGGGACTCCCGCTCCCCCGCTCGACCGGAATCCACAGCTGGGAGTCGGTCTCCGTGCCGATCTCCACCGGCTGCGTCCGCAGGAGTTCCGGGCCCGGCCGGCTGGTGTACGGATTCGAGGGGAACCACTGAGTGAACACGTCCCGCCACAGCTCCTGGAGGGCGCTCGGATAGGGCCCGTGGTTGTCGAAGACCGCCCAGGTCCCGGCCGGCACGTCGAGGGCGTCGAGGTCCTCGGCGGCCGCGTCGGGACTGGTCACCACGCCGATCCAGTAGTCCACCTCGGCTCCCTCCTCCCGGCTGCCGGTCAGGTACACCACCGCCGACAGGACCCCCTGCGGCTCCCGGTGGACCAGTTCCTTCATCCGTACGACCGCCTGCTCGTCCAGGCCCTCCACGTGCGCCGAGGCGGCCGCGTTGACCCCGTCGTGCACGAGCGGGACCCGGGCCTTCCTGCCGACGACCCGGAACGGCTCCTTCTCCACGATCCGGTACCGCATGGCCGTAGCCCCTTCGACGACGACACGGAAGGACATGCGCGGCTGGGCCGTGAGCACCGCGCCCGTGCGCCGGGCCTCGCCCGGCCCGATGCCGTGCACCGACCGGAACGCCCGGGCGAACGCCTCGCCCGAGCCGTACCCGTACCGCACCGCGACATCGAGCAGCGTCAGCTCCCCGGCCAGCACCTCGGCGCCGGCCAGCGTCATCCGCCGGCGCCGCACGTAGACCGGGAGCGGCATCCCGGCGAGCGCGGAGAACAGCCGGCGGAAGTGGTACTCCGACACCGCTGCGATCCGGGCCACCTCGGCCATGTCGACCTCGCGGTCGAGGCAGGTCTCCAGGTGGTCCAGCGCCTGGTTCAGCCGCTCCAGCACGTGTATCCGTCCTTCTTCCTCGTGTCCCCGCCGCGCGAAGGCCACCCCGCGGCGGGCGGCGGCCCGGGGAGCCGCGGCGGCCGGCATCCGAGCCTAGTGCCGTCTGGTGGGCGAATCCGGGCGCACCCGCCCGACAGAACCGGCGCGGGAATTGTCGGGCGGGTAGCCCTGGCGTCGACCGAGGCTTACCGGCATGACTGATATCGAGGGAACGTGCGAGCCGCGGTTCACCGCGGTCCGTGAGGCACTGGCGGCACTGCTCGGCAAGGACGACGTGGGTGCCTCGGCGGCCGTCTACGTGGACGGCGAGCCGGTGGTCGACATCTGGGGTGGCTACGCCGATGCGGACCGCTCCACCCGATGGGAGCGCGACACCCTCACCGGCGTGAACTCGACGACCAAGAACATGAGCGCCCTGTGTGCGCTGGTCCTGGCCGACCGGGGCCGGCTCGATCTGTCCGCGCCGGTGGCCGCCTACTGGCCTGAGTTCGCCGCGGCCGGCAAGGAGAACGTGCTGGTGCGGCACGTTCTGTCGCACACCGCGGGCCTGCCGGACCTGGCCGGGCTGACGGCGGTCGAGGAGCTCTACGACTGGGAGGGCGTGACGGCGGGACTGGCCGCGCAGGCTCCCGAATGGGAACCCGGAACGGCCGCCGGCTATCACGCGCTGACCTTCGGGTTCCTCGTCGGTGAGATCGTCCGCCGCATCACCGGCCGCGGCCTCGCCGAGTTCTTCGCCGAGGAGGTGGCCGCGCCGCTGGGCGCGGACTTCCACATCGGGCTCCCCGCGGAGCATGACCACCGGGTCGCGCCGCTCGTCCCGCCGCCGTCCCTGACCGACGAGTACGCCTCCAGCGCACCGCCCGGACCGGACGGCGCACGCCGGGAGTACACCGGCGCCGCGATCCGGGTCAGGGACGTCAACTCCGCGGCTTGGCGTCGCGCGCAGATCCCCGCGGTGAACGGTTTCGGCAACGCTCGGTCCGTCGCCCTCGCCCAGTCGGTACTGGCGAACCGGGGGTCGGCCCGCGGTGTGCGACTGCTGTCCCCCGAGGGCTGTGAGCCCGCGTGGCAGGAGGTGTTCCGCGGCGACGACCGCGTCCTGCGGACGCCGATGTCCTGGACCGCGGGCTTCGGCAGGTTCGGCAACGCCTTCGGCTGGGGCGGCTGGGGCGGCTCGCTGGTCGTGAACGATCCCGAGTCACGCATGACGGTGGCCTACGTCATGAACCAGATGCTCGACCGGGACCAGCAGGAGGACAACCGCGGCATGGAGATCGTCATGGCCGCCTACAGCGGACTGCGCTGACACCGCGTAGGGCGGTCCGCGCCCGCCCGGGCCGCGCTCCGCCGCCGGCCGCAGGTGACGCGGAGCCGGCCCGACGGCCGGGCGGGCGCAGCGTGTGTTCAGCGTTCGCCGACTGGGTCGGGTGCGCCCTGTCGGCCGGTCGGGGCGGGGGTGTGAGGCGGGCGGTGAGGGAGGAGCACGGCGGCGGTGAGGCCGATGAGGCCGACGGCTGCCAGGGTGATCATCGCGGCGGCGTACGCGTGGCTGGTGAGGCCGGCGACGAGGATGGTGCCCGCGATCGCCGTGCCGAGGGAGGAGCCGAGGTTGGACACGCTGCGGGACAGGCCCGAGATCTCGCCCTGCTGGTCCTCGGCGAAGCTCGACTGGACGATGTTGACCGACGGGGTGAGCATCACGCCCAGCCCGAGGCCGATGAGGAGCAGTCCGGGCGCGAACGCCCAGGGGTTGGGGGAAGCGCCGACCACGACGGTCAGGACGATGATGCCGGCGATGGTGGTGACGAATCCCGTGAGGATGAGGGTGCGCTGGGCATGGCGCTTGGCGAGGCGTTCGGCTGCGAGGGAGGACACGAGGATGCCGAGGGTGGCCGCCGTGAAGATCACTCCGGTCTGGATCGCGTCGTAGCCGCGGACGACCTGTAGGTAGGAGGCCACGGAGAAGGACACCCCCATCAGGAGCAGCCACTGGGTGTTCTGGGTGACGAGTCCGAGGTTGGAGGTGCGGCTGCGGAACAGGCTCGTGGAGAGCAGTGGTTCCTTGCCTGCCCGTTCTCTGGCGCGGACCCAGCGGAAGAAGGCGAACAGGAAGAGCGCGCCGAGGGCCAGGAGCGCGAGCATCAGCCAGCCGTTGTCGTCGGCGGCCAGGATGCCGGTGACGACCAGGACGAGACCGACGGCGGACAGGACGGTGCCGACGGTGTCGAACGGGCGGGTCGGGTCCGGCGGGAGGGGGTCCTCGATGTGGCGGCTGAGGACGATGATGACGACGATCACGAGGGCCTGGAACACGAAGGCGGCCCGCCAGCCGATCGCGGAGGTGATGAGTCCGCCGATCAGCGGGCCGGCCGCGGCGCCGATGCCTCCGAGCGCCATGATCGTGCCGAATGCGCGGGCGCGTGAGGTCATGTCCGTGAAGAGCAGCGTGGTGAGGATGTAGACGGGCGGGATGAGCAGGGCCGTGCCGACGCCTTCGAGGATCGAGTTGCCCAGGATGAGGACGCCGAGGCCCGGTGCGGCGGCGCTGATCAGCGCGCCGACGCCGTAGACGACGAGGCCGGTGAGCAGGCACCGTTTGCGGCCGTAGCGGTCGGTCAGTTTGCCGCCGGGGATCATCAGGGCGGCCATCACCAGCAGGAAGATGGTGATGGCCACCTGGACGCCCTGCACGGTCGTGTCGAGGTCCTCGCTGATGTCGTTGATCATCACGTTCATGTTGGAGCCGGCGAAGCTGCAGATGAACTGGGCGAGGGCGAGGGGGGCGATGACCCGCCGCAGGGCGGCGGGTGTGGCCGGGGCGGGGTCAGCCATCGGCGCCGCCGCGTTCCGCCTTGTCGAGCTGCTCGTCGAGGGCGATGGCCGCGGCCACCAGGGCGAGGTGCGTGAACGCCTGGGGGAAGTTGCCCATCTGCTCGCCGGACGGGCCGATCTCCTCGGCGAACAGGCCGACGTGGTTGGCGTAGGTCAGCATCTTGTCGAAGGCGTAGTGGGCCTGCTGGAGGCGGCCCGAGCGGGCCAGTGCCTCGACGTAGAGGAAGCTGCAGAGGTTGAAGGTGCCTTCGGAGCCGCGCAGTCCGTCCGGGGAGGCCTCGGGGTTGTACCGGTAGACGAGGCTGTCGCTGACGAGCTCCTGGTCCATGGCGTCCAGGGTGCTCAGCCAGGCCGGGTCCGTGGGAGAGAGGAATCCGACGCGGGGCATCAGCAGCAGGGAGGCGTCCAGGACGTCCGTGGCGTAGTGCTGGACGAAGGCCTGCCGCTGCTCGTTCCAGCCGCGTTCGACGATCTGCCGGAACACGGCGTCGCGCGCCTGCGCCCAGCGGGTGGTGTCGGCGGGCCGGGAATGGAGGGTCGCGAGTTTGATGCCGCGGTCGAAGGCGACCCAGGTCATGAGGCGGCTGTAGGTGAATTCCTGCTGCCCGCCGCGGGTCTCCCAGATTCCCTCGTCGGGCCGGTCCCAGTGGTCGGTGAGCCAGTCCAGCACGTCGGCGAACGTCTTCCAGCCGCGGATTCCGCCCATCTCCCCGGCCTGGGACAGGGCGTCGGCGGCCTCGCCGTAGATGTCGAGCTGGATCTGGTCGGCGGCCGCGTTGCCCGCCCGTACGGGGGCCGAGCCCTCGTAGCCCTCCAGGTGGTCCAGGATCTCCTCGGTCAGATGGGGGTTCCCGTCGATGCGGTACATGATCTGGAGGGGCTCGCCCGAGGCGGTGCCGCCGGCCTCCAGGCGCTCGCGCATCCAGCGGCGGAAGGCCGCGGCTTCCTTGGTGAAGCCGAGGTCGGACAGGGCCCTGACGGCCAGGGAGGAGTCACGGACCCACGTGTAGCGGTAGTCCCAGTTGCGCTCGCCGCCGATCTGTTCGGGCAGCCCCATGGTGGCGGCGGCGATCGGAGCGCCGGTGGGGGCGTAGGTGAGCAGCTTGAGGGTGATCGCGGAGCGGTTGACGATGTCGCGCCACCGGCCGCGGTAGGTGGAGGAGCGCAGCCAGCCGTGCCAGAACGTCCGGCACGCTTCCAGTTCCGCCCGGATCTCCTCGGCCGCCAGCTCGGCCGGGGCGGCGGCGCCGCTCGCGTCGGAGGTCAGGACCACGGCGGCGGTCTGCCCCGCGGTGAGGGTGCAGCGGGCGGTGAGGTCGTCGTCGTCGGGGTGGAGCACGAAGGGGCCGGCGACCTGTAGGTGCAGGTCGGTGCCGGGGCCGTGGAAGACCGCGGCCGCCTCGCCGGTCCGCTCCAGGGTGTGCGGGGCTCGCCCGTAGTCGAACCGCGGCCTGCAGGTCAGGCGGAAGTCCATGCTGCCGCGCACCACCCTCACCACCCTCACCAGGCGGTGCCGGTCCGTCGGGCCGCCGGTCAGGGGGGTCATGAAGTCGGCGACCTCGCCGACGCCGCCCAGCGCCATGAAGCGGGTGACCAGGACCGCGGTATCGGAGAGGTAGAGCTGGCGGACCACCGGCTCCTGCCCGCCGGGGAGGTGCGCGGCCAGCCGGCAGTAACCCCCGCGTTCGCTGTCGAGCAGCGAGGCGAACACGCTGGGGGAATCGAACCGGGGCGTGCACCACCAGTCGATCGTCCCGTCCGAGGACACCAGCGCGGCCGTCTGGAGGTCACCGACCATTCCGTGGTCGGCGATCGCCGGGTAGGCGCTCATGAGGATCTCCCGTCGTCGTTGGAGCCGTGGCGGCGTCCGACAGGACGGGAACACCGGGGCGTGTCCTCGGGAAGCATCCGGACGTGGAGATCCGGACCCGAGTACGTCCCGCCGCCCCGGGACGGGGGCCGCCGATCCGGCCGCCCGATCACACCTCCGGCGAGATGTGCCTCCTACTACGCCCGCACCGAACCCGGCCCGCCATGCCCGCAGGCGCATTCTGCCCGCAAATGTCCGGCAATGGCCGGATGCCACGCGGTGACCACCCGGGGCGACCGCCGCGCACCCTGCCGCGCTCGCCGCGCGGAGGCCGAGGAGAGGACCGCTGGCGCGGGGCCGGAAAGGGGTGGTGGTGCGGGGCGGGCTGGTCGAGGATCTCCGGCTATGGATACGACGTGGACGCGTGCGCGTGTGGCGGTCCCCCTCGCTCTGGTGGCGGGGGCTGTTCTGGGGGCCTTGGGCCCGGCCTTGACGCGGCCGAGGGGGGACGGCGGGAGGGAGGCTGTCGGCGGAGCGGCGGGGCACGTTCTGCACTTGGTGGCGAGCGCGGGGTGGTCCTGGGCGGCTTTCGCGTTCGCGATCGGGCTGGTGTGCCGGTCGTGGAAGCGGGCGGTGTGGTTGGCTCCGGCCGCGCTGATGGTGGCGGTGGCCGCCTACTACCTGGTGAAGCTGGGGCAGGGCGAGTTCCGGGTCTTCGACATGGCGGCGGGGAGCCGGCAGGTGGAGTCGTTGCCCGTCGACTGGGCCGGCTTCATCGGGCACGCGCTGGCGTGGTGGGTGGCGGCCTGCGTCTTCGGCCCGCTCCTGGGGTGGGCCGGAACCCTGGCGCGCCGGCCGCATCTGCGCGGACTCGCCTTCCGCCTGATCGTCCCGTTGATCGCGATGATCGACATGAACCTGCGCCTGCCCGGGGACCCCGAACTCGACGGAGCCGTCGCCACCGGCACCTGGACCGCCGTACGGTTCGCGGCCGTCGTCGCCTGTGCACTCCTGACGGCCTGGGCCCTCCACACCGGCATCCGCGCGCGCCGGACCGCCCGCCCCTGAAGGGGCAGTTCGTGTACACGCGCCCGCAGGCCTGGCGGGGACCGGCCGCGCCCGGCGAAGCCCCGGGTACGGCGGCAGGGCCCGTACCGTGCATCGCGGTCCGGGCCCTGCCCCGTGCGGCGCCGCTCTGCGGCGGCGGTGCGTCAGCTCTGCGCGGTGTCCTCGCTCGCCTGCGCGGCCTCCTCGGCCGCGCGCGCCTTCTCGCGCATCTTGCGCACCAGCTCCGCCTTCTGGTCGGCCGCACCCTGGCGGTCGCGGTTGCGGTGCGGACCGTTGTTCTGCCGTTCGGCGCGGGACAGCTTCTTGCGCTGGCCGCCGCCCTGGCCCACGGGGTTGTTGATGTTCTTGCTGTCGGTCACGGGTTCTCCCGGTAATGATGCGAAGTGATCCAAGGGTTCATCGGCGCGCGTGTCCGCGGGTGGTCTCCGGTCAGCGGCGGCCGGTGGCCAGGATGACGAGGAACTGGCCGCCGCCGGCCTGGATGTCGGCGGTCACCGGCATGCCCGGTACCAGTCGGGAGAAGCGGTCCACCAGCCAATCCGCCGCCTCTTGGGCGTCCTTCCTGGTCGGACAACGGCCCACCATCTCGCGGCCCCCCTTGCGCTCCAGCCTCTCGGCAACGGCGATCAGCGGCGCGGGTTCGACGACGTACAGGCGCTCCGGCCAGGCGATGACCACCTTGACCGCACCCTTGCGGGTGTTGCACCCGCGGTGTGCGAGCCGCTCGGCGACCTTGGCCTTCCGGTCGGCGGTCCGGCTGTCGACGCTGGGCCCCCGCGGGTCGTTCACCGACTCGTCGGGATCGACCGGCTCGTCACACACCCAGCACCGCCAGCCGTCACGCTCTGCTACATCATCAAGGAGACTCATCCGAGCAAAGTTACCCGCCCGGCCGCCACCCGCGTACCAGGGTGTGATCGCGTAGGGTCTTGCGGACCCGCGCGGGCGGGTCACACGTGTCGGTGAGGGGGGATCGTGGCAGGTGAACGGCTTGACGCGGAGTGGGTCCGGTCCTGGTGGGAGCAGGCCGATGCGGCGCTGACGGAGCTGATGCGGTCCTTCCTCCCGGCGCACGGCTTTCCACCCGGCCAGAACTCCGTGACGCTCGCCACCGACGACAGCCACCGGGCGACGGACGCGCTGGTGGACCTGACGCCGATCCCCTCCGACCTGACCACGCTCTACTGGGTGATCAGCGAGGCTTCCCTGCCCGATGTCGACAGCGGGTACTTCGTCCACTCGCCCGCGAAGACCGCGGAGGACTTCCGCGCGTACGGTCCCGCTCCGATCGCCGGCGAATGGATCGCGCTGGTCTTCGCCGGCGACGGCGGGGGCCACCTGTTCGCGATCGGAGACAGTGGACGGGTCTGGAAGTCCACCACGGCGTCCTGGTTCGACGACTTCGAGCTCGCCGCGGCCAGCTTGCAGGAATTCCTCGAACAGCTCGGCCGACGGATCGCGAACCAGCCCTGATCACGGCCGCGACGGTGGGACCCAGTCCCGGGTGAGCCGCCAGGTGGTGCGGGTGACTTGCACGGGCCCAGTACGTGCGCAGCGGCGCCCCGCTCCCGCGATGCGCGGGAGCTGGGCGCCGCTGCGTGATGGTGTCCTCAGAGCAGGGCGACCGAACTCGCCCGGTCGTTCATCGCGTCCCCAACGTACGAGGTCGACTGCTGGTACTCCTGTTGGATACCGGAGGTGTTGGGGGCGTCCCACAACTCCAGCCAGCAGGACAGCGTGGTCAGCGAGCTGACGGAGTTGTTCCAGGTGCCTTCGAGGTTGATCTGGGCGTCGCGGCCGTTGCCGCTCTGGCAACCGCTGCCGCCCGTCAAGACCAGGGCGGAGCCACCGTAGTTCGAGTCCGTGTAGACGACGCCGAGCTGCGCGTCCTGCGCCCCGGCGGTGTCGGCGGAGGCCTTGAGACGGTCGGCCAGCTTCTGGTCGATGTGCTTCGCCGACAGCGGCGCGTCGGTGATCCGTCCGTGAGTGGAGGCGGTGATCGCCTCCTGGAAGGTGCCGTAGCACCGCATGCTGCCTGAATCGATGTTGAGCACGCAGTTCCTCGGGGCGGGCGCCGCGTTCGCGGTGGCGGCGCCCGTACCCAGGGCCAGGATGGTGGTAGCTGCTGCGATGGCGATACGTGACGTACGAGCAAACATGGGTCACTCCGGTCTCGTGGAGGTTCTACCAACACGGTGGATGCTTCCCGCTCCGTTCCGCATGAGCCAGGGGCACATTCGGCCAGGGTCGGTGTATGCGCCATGTGTTGCTGCGGGCCGGTGGGTGATGCGCCTCGCCCTGCCTGCTTCATGACCTGCCGTGACACGTTGGGCGGTCATCGGCCGGAGCCCGGAGCAGAAGCCGGATAACCGGCGCGAACTGTTCGAAGCCACGCCTTCCGGACCGTCGCCTACGGAAAGGGCCGGAACCGGTCGGGCAGGGCGCTCACGTCACCAGGTGGAGCGATGTCTCCGCGATGCCCAGCCGTACGCTCTGGCCCCAGGTCAGTGCCAGGGCGTCGCCCTCCATCCCGTCGCCGAAGACCACGATCCGGTCCGACTCCACGGTCAGCCGCAGTCCCTGCCCCCGCCCCAGCTCACCGGCGACCCTCGTCGTTCCGGTCGTGGGGGACGGCCAGGCCTCGCGTACGAACCACAGGAGCCGCCGGTCACAGGGTGCGGGCAGCCCCTCCAGGCTGCCGCGTTCCAGCCAGAGGGAACGCAGCCAGCCGGTGGCGCCCGTGCCGGTGCCGACCAGCACCCCGGAGGACGCCTGGGCCTCGCCCGGGCCCTCCTCGCCCTCGGAGCCCAGGCGGTAGCGGGCCGTCTGGTGACCGGGCGAGCCCAGGTAGATCTCGTTCAGCGCGACGAGACGCTGGGTGTCGTCGGCGACGGCCTCGACCATGGTCAGCTCCTCCGCCCGGCCGCCGGCGGTCGCCGCACGCAGGAGCGCGGCCGCGTCGGCGCAGCGGTGACGGACCAGGACGCCCGGGTTGCGCCCGGGGTCGGTGTCGATGCCCACCACCGGCTGTCCGTGCAGGTACTTCGCGGTGTTGGCGACCAGGCCGTCCTGGCCGACCACGACCACCACGTCCTCCGGGGCGAACAGGAAGCGGTCGAGGTCGGCCCGTTCCACCCGGGAACTGCGCCAGGTGAGCGGTACCGCCGCCGCCACCTCCCGCAGCGCCTGACGCGTGCGGTCGTGGCGGCGGACCACCTCGTCGATCGACCGGCCCCGGCTGGAAAGGAAGAACGCGGCCTGCCCGTGCGTCCCGTGCCGGGCGAGCAGTTCCTCGTACTCGGTCCTGCGGTGCACGACCACGGCCCGCGGGGCCAGACTCACTCGCCCGAGCCGCCTTCCGGACGTCCGAGCCTGGTGAGGAGCCCGGTGAGCACGTCAGGAGAGAGCGTGATGCTCTCGATCCTCGGCAGGTTCTCCGCCAGCCGGGTCGCCGCCAGGGCGTGCAGCGTGCCCGGGCCGGCTTCGTCGTGCACGCGGAGCCAGGCCGCCTGGACCTCGGCGCGCGCCGCGCCCGTCTCGCGCGCCGCCTCGGCGTCCGCGCGGGCCAGGCGGACCTTGCGGGCCGCCTCGGTCTCGGTCCGTACGCCGTCCGCCGCCGCCTTCTCCTCGGCTTCGCGGCGGGCGTTGGTGCCGCGCTGGTCGATCAACTCTTCCTCGCGTCGCGCCAGTTCGATCTGGCTGGCCAGCTCGTTCTCGGCGATGGCGCGTTCACGCTCGACGGCGACGGCCCGCCGCTCGTAGGTGGCCCGGTCCGCTTCCTGCTGGATCTGCTCGCGGGCCGGGGTGCGCAGGGCGCGCTCGACCTCGGCCTCGGGGCGGATCGCCACGACCCGTACGGCCACCACCTCGATGCCCGTGGCCGGAAGCCTGGGCTCGGCGGCGAGACCGGTGGCGACCCGCTCCCGTACCGAGGCGACTCCGTCCACCAGGGCCACGGCCAGCGGAGTCCGGGCCAGTACGTCGAGCGTGTGCTGCTGCGCGGTCTCGGTGAGGAGCGTGGCGATCTGCTCCAAGGGCGCGCCGCGCCAGCTTCCGGTGTCCGGGTCGACGGAGAAGTCGAGCCGGTCCGCGGCCTCGGCCGGATCGCTGATCCGGTAGGTGACGGTGGCCTGCACGGCGACGTCCTGGAAGTCCGACGTGCGGGCGTGGAACGCCATGGCCAGTTCCCGGTCGTCGACCGGCACTTCGGACAGCGCGGCCGACAGCGACCGGTACCAGAAGCTGAGCCCCCGCCCGTCGTGGACGAGTCGGCCGCGCTTGTGGTGGCGGATGTGGGTGGTGGGCGCTGAGCGCAGATGGCGCCAGCCGAAGCGCCGGGTGATGTCGGCCATGGCTTACTCCCTCGATTTCGTCAATGCGACGATAATCAGCCATGCCCATATCGTCAAGAGGACGAAAAGGGGAAAGGGGTCTTTCGGGGCGGCGTCGCCGGCGGGCGGGCCGGTCGCCGTGGCCGGGACGATGCCGTGCACGTGGCGCCGACCGGAATGAACCGGGGCGACGGGCTGTTGGCAGCACAAATGACCGATGATCTTATGAGGCCCGGTGGGGTCCACCCGCTACTGGCCGGCCGATTCAGCCCGTACACGTTCGACCCGTCGGCCGGAGTCGACGACCGTACCCTTGATCTGTTGCTCGAAGCGGCCAGGTGGGCGCCCTCCGCCGGGAACTCCCAGCCGTGGGGGTTCCTGCCGGTCAGGCCCGGAGAGCCGGAGTACGAGCGCGTGGTGCCCCGCCTTGCGGCCAGCTCCGCCCGGTGGGCCATGGACGCGAGCCTACTGATCGTCACGTTCACCCGCCGGTACTCCGACAGCTCGGAAACCCTCTACTCCGAGTTCGCCGACTACGACCTCGGTCAGGCCGTGGCCCACCTGACCATCCAGGCACAGGCGATGGGACTGTCGTCCCACCAGTTCCGCGCCTTCGACCTCGAGGCCCTCACCAAGGAACTCGACCCGGATCCGGGCTGGGCGATCGTTTCCATGATCGCCTTGGGCAAGTCCTCCGACGCCCCTCCAGCCGTACGGGCACGGCGCAGCACTGCCGAACTCCGCTCGGCTCCGTGGTCCACACCGTCATAGAACGCGAAGCGGTACGGCAGACCTCAGGATGGAGGCGCGCACGGCCTACCCTCGGACCGAGCCGCAGACGGATCAGCGGTGACGACGGCGACGGCCTGGTCGGCGCCCGCCCGGTCGGCGACGGACCGGTGGGACCTGGTCGCCGCCGAAAGCGGGCGCCGGGCCCTGCGGGCTCCCCGGAAGGCAGGCCCACCACTGCCGTCGTCACCTATGAGGCTGCCCTGTTGCCCTTGGGACGAGACCGGGTGACGCCGACGATCAGCGACGAACCCAGTGCGAGCGCTGTTCCCGCCGCGCCGAGGGTCCAGGTCGCAGCGGCGTCCGCGCCGGTCTCCGCGAGCCGTCCACCTGTCCTGTCACCCGACTGACCGCCCATCGGCATACCTCCGCCACCGGTCCCGGCACCAGGAGGAACCGCCCCTGGGTCGGGGGCACCAACGCCGCCGCTCTCCTGGCCGTCACCTGTCTCACCGCCGGGTCGCTCGGCTCCCGGTTCCTCGACTCCGGGTTCTTCACCGCCCGGCTCCTCACCGCCCGGCTCCTCACCGCCCGGTTCCTCGCCGCCTTCAGGTGCGACGATCTTGGAGGCCGTCCACTCCGACAGGCTGTGGTCGCCGATCATGGTGGCGGTGACGAAGAAGTTGATGAGCGGGGCCTTGTCCGTGAACGCGAGGCGGACCGGCACATCGGTCCGGGCCGCCGGGAAATCGAAGAGCGCGCCGGGCAGCACCATGTCGAGGTCCCCGAGGTCGGGATCGCTGACGAGGGGGGCTTCCCGCCACACACCGCCCGCGAAGAACTGGGCGCGGACATCCCGTCCCGGGATCAGATCCCCTTCGTCGACCACGTTGAGGGTCAGCTGGATGTCGTGTCCTCCCCGGGGCTGTCCTGACGCGTTGGTGACGACGACGGAGAACCCGCCCCACCCTCCCCCCGCCACGAAGGACTCCGGGACCCCTTCCGTGTGGGCGGTCAGGCCGTCCACCGCCCGAGCGGCAGGAGCCTGTGACGGATCGTTCACCCTGCCCGGGGCATCGCCCGGGGCGGGCAGGCCCGCCGACGGCTCAGCCCTCTCGGTCGTCTCGGCCACCGGCGCCCCGACTGGGGGCGTGCCAGCCACGAGTTGACCGACCGGAATCCCGCCGACGGCCGGTTCACCGATCGCGGGGCGAGTCGGCCGTGGTTCCGTCGCAGGCACCTCAACCTCAACCTCATCCCCATCCCCGGCCTCGACCTCTACCTCGACCGGGGCGCTCTCCCCGGGAGCCGGAGCGGCGCCGACGGGAAGGTCCGGGACGGAGACCGCCGGACGGCGAACCTCATCCGCCGTCGCCGAACCCGCCATCAAAGCCGTGGGGCCGACTACAGAGGCAGCGGCGAGAACAGTCATACGTTTCAGATTCACAGGAGCTGTCGATCCTTCACATCCGCGGGTGCAGTCCTGTAAGCCTCACAATCCCCCGTATAGCCCGGTAGATCACATTCCTCCATGACCCCATAAAAATGGCCTATACCCGGATTGGTCCCCCACTCCGATCCCCTCCCCGGTACGGTGACGCCCATGAGTGGTGGGCAGCCGAACCTGGACGAGATCGAGGCGTGCTTCGTCGCCTTGACCGAGGGGCACATGAGCCGTGAAGCGGCTGACCGATGGGCCGGGCGGTGGGTCGTCGACGACACGCTCGACTGGGACGAACTGTCTTGGTGGGCACTGGGTCTTCTCTACGGCATCGATCTGCGACCGGGGCCCGGGGAGCCGTACCTGCACGACGACGAACAAGTACGGCGATGGCTTGAGGAGTTCCGGCGCCGCGCCGGGTGACACAGCGTCTGCTTCCAGGGCTTCGACTCGCTGCATCCGAAGCCCATGGGTGGCCGGCCCAAGGTGTTCGCGCCGGCCAAGCCGTCGGACACGGGCAGTCCGCCGCTCACCGGTGGCCGCCCGGTGGCCACGGGCTCGGCGGGAGTTGGGCGGCCAGGAGGGTCAGGCCGCGGCGGAGCCGGCGGAAGTAGGTGGCGCGGCTCAGGTGCAGGCCGTGGGCGATCTGGTGGTGGGTGCGCGACCGGCCCAGGTAGTACGCGGCCAGGATGGCGCCCGCCTCCCTGTCGGTGGAGGCCGAGGAGGCGGCGAGGGCTGCCACGCGGTCGGTCAGCCAGGCGCGCAGCCGGGGCGGGGACGACAGATCCGGCAGGGCCAGCAGGGGGTTCCCGGCGAGGCCGCCCGGGTCCCGGAGCCCGGCCAGGGCCCGGCCGACCAGGGCCGGCAGGTCCCGGCCCGTCAGGGCCGCGAGCCCTGCCCCGGTCGGGGGTACGGTCCCGGGGGGAACGCCAGGGCCGGTGCCGACGCGGCGGATCCACCCGGCGAGGCCGGTGGCGGTGAACTCCTGGCTGTAGACCTCCGGGCGGCGCCCGCACCGGTACACGTCGTCCCGGATGCCGCCGTGCCGGCGGAAGCTCAGCGCGTGCAGCAGGCTCTGGTAGTCCGGGCTCGCCGTGGAGACGAGGAGGTGCCCGGCGAGGGTCGCCTGCACCAGGATGTGGCGCAGCATCTGCGCGTGCGCGCCCGCGTCCGCACCGTACGCCGCCCCCAGGAACAGCCCGGCCCCGCCCCCGGCCGACGGTCCGCCGCCGGGGCCGCCACCCTCGCCGGCATCCTCGTCGGCCGCCGGCCGGGGTGCGAGGAGGCCGGGTGCGTGCTGCTGGAGCAGCGGTTCGATGCCGTCGGCGGTGTCCGGGCCGACGGGTACGAGGGCGGCCAGCGCCACGGCCGCCCCGTCGCGGTCCCGGGCCAGGTGGAACGCGGCGGGGGCCGACGCCAGCCAGCCCTCCGTGACCCGCTCCGAACGCCGTGGGTCGAAGCCGTTGCGGACCGCCCAGCGGCGCATCAGCCGTCCGATGTCCTCGGCGTCGCCGGAGCGGGCGGGCCGGATCAGCGCATCGTCCTCGACGGGCGGGAACAGTGAACGCCGCAGGGCGGGTTCGCCGGACAGGAACAGCCCCTGCTCCACGATCCGGGCCTGATCGCGCGGGTCCCGGCGTTCGGTGAGCAGCGTCTGCCGGTACCCGGCCGCGCGCGTCCGGACGTCCCGGTGGGCTTGCGGCCTGCGCCAGGCGTAGGCCAGTTCGAACAGCGACCGGTACGGTTCGCGCACCGCCAGTCCGAGCGGCCCGCGCCGGACCACGCTCAACGCGGCCAGCGCGGAGAACACCTCCGGCCCCGCGGTGAGCAGCCGCTCGTCCCCGGCGCCCACGGTGGCCAGCAGCCGCAGCGCGTGCCGGTCCCGGCCGCCGGGCCGCGGCCGCTCTCGGTCGAGGAGCCCGAGCACCTCCTCGGCCACCGCGTCGGCGACGGCGCCGGGCGCGTCGGCGGGGGTTCCGGCGAGGAGTTCCCGGGCGGCCAGGACGGCCGGCAGCGGGTGCCCGCCCGCGAGGCGCACCGCCAGCGCCACCGTCTCCTCGTCCTCCAGACCGGCCGCCCTGACGAGGTCCTCGACGTCCTCGGCCGGCCACGGCCGCAGCGGTACGAGGGACGGCGCGTACCGGTCCGCCCAGCCGGGCAGCCCCCGCAGCGGCCGTCGGCTCACCACCAGCACCGACGGCGCCCCCGATGCCCGGCTCCGCCGCCCCGAGGTCCCTACGAACCCCCCGGCGCCCAGCAGAGCCGGGGGCCCCGGAGCGTCCAAGGGGCGGGGCTCCGCCAGGGCCGCGGTCACGGCCTCGGCCTGGCCGGGGCCGTCCACGCTGTCGACCAGCAGTACTCCGTCCCCAAGTGCCCCGTCCCCCTCCGCGGCCCGGGCGAGCAGCCCCCGTACCCGCTCCGCGGCGGCGGGGGCCGGCAGCCCGCACAGGTCGACGCGGGCGGCCACGGTCAGCCGGCCGGCCAGTGTGCTCTTTCCGCTGCCGAGGGGGCCGCAGAGGTTGACCACGGAGTGCGAGGCGAGGGCGGCTGACAGGGCGCCGAGGCCCGGGGGGATCTTCACGGTCCCCGGACGATACCCATCCGGCGGCCGACCGGGTCAGCGGTCAACCGGCCGAACCTTGGCTTGAGTTGATACCACCGTGAGACTCCGCGACAGCGGCCCGCGGCTAGGGTCGCAATGACCGCGGGGCCCCGGCGGCGCACGTTCCTGCACGGCCACCACCTACCCGAATGGAGCCCGGAGTGAAGCTGGTTCGATGGCTGTCGACCACGGCCACCGCCCTCCTCGCCGCGACCACCCTGCTCACCGCGCCCGCCGCGGCGAGCAGCACCGCGAGTGCCACCGCGGTCACCCCCGCGCGCACCACCGCCGCCCCGGCCGCCGCATTGGCGCCCACCGCCCCCAAGTACTTCCTCGGCACCGGCTACGGCCCGTACAACATCGCCGTCGATGCCGCCTGGAACACCGCCTACGCGGCCGCCGTGAACGAGGGCTACCAGACCTCGCGTTGCGCCCGCTCGGCCGGCCCGGCCGCCAATCCGATCGGCGGCAACGGCTACTACCAGGTGCTCGTGGAGATCTACTGCAGCGTGCCGCCTCCGCCGGGCTCGGGCCAGATCACCGGCGTCCACTCGGGCAAGTGCGTCGACGTCAAGGGCGGCAGCCTCAAGGACGGTGCCCCGATCCAGCTGTACCAGTGCAACGGAACCGATGCCCAGGCCTGGCGGCTGGAGAGCGACGGCACCGTGCGCGCCCTCGGCCGCTGCATGGACGTCCAGTACGCCAAGACGGAGAACGGGTCCCACATCGGGCTCAACACCTGCCACCAGGGCCTGAACCAGAAGTGGGAGCTGCTGCCGGACGGCTTGCTGCGCAGCGTCCACTCGGGCAAGTGCCTGGACGCCCTCGGCTGGGCCACCGGCAACGGAACCCGCCTCGGCATCTGGGACTGCGCCCCGCAGCACACCAACCAGCAGTGGCGCGGCGCCCCGCTGGGCACCTGATCCCCCGCGCCACCACCCGCCCCGCCTCCGTACGGCCCCCGGTACCCGGTCCGTACGGAGGCGGGTCCGTGCCACCGGTCCGGCAGGTCGTGAGGGCCGCACGAAGGTCGGGACTACTTGTCGCAGGCGATGCCGTCGCCGTCCTTGTCGAGGGCGGACCGGTAGCCGGGCTGTCCCTTGCGGATGGGCGCCGCACCGGCCGCCTTGGCTGCGTCGCAGTTCTTGTAGGAGACGCTTCCGCCCCCGCCGGTACCGGAGGTCCCCGTCTCCGCCTTGGGCGTGGCCGGGGCCCGCGTCGCCTCGGCGTGGAGGCGGGTGCCGGTGGCTGCCGGGCAGGTGCTGCCGGGAGCGACGAGGTGGAGGGTGGCGTCGGCGGGCGCCGCTCCGGCTTCGGGGCTCTGGAAGCAGACGCCCCAGTCGCGGTGGTACGAGGCGAGCGGCACATCGGTGTAGACGCTCAGCGCGCTGACCTTGGCCACCCCGGCGCCCTTGAGGGCCTTCTCGGCCTGATCGAACGGCATCGAGACCACGGTGGGCAGCGCGGGAGCCGCGCTCTGCGCCGCGGCCTTGCCCGGAGCGGCGGCGGAGGAACCCGGCGAGGCCGTCGCGGCGCTGGCCGCCCCGGCCTTGGAGTCGTCGGCAGCCTTGTCGTCGCCGCCGCCGGAGAACAGCACGATCAGGAACCAGAGCCCCGAGAGCACGGTGGCGACGATCTTCTTGCCCTGCGTCCACCGGGTCATCCAGGCCAGCGCGATTCCGAGCGGGGGCAGCAGCACGAGCGCGGTGACGATCACTGCCGTGCGCTGCCACCAGCGCCGGACGGGCTGCTGGGGGTAGGGGGCGTGTTGAGCAGGCGGCGAATACACGGTTCTCCTGGTGACGGTGTGACAGATGTTGAGACTGCAACCATTTTTGATCACGACGTCGACGCAGGTCCGGTGCGTGGCGAGGCCGGCGGCAGCTCGCGCACGGGCCGCCCCGCTCAGCCCCCAACGGGACTCGCCTCACGGACCCAACGCCCAGCAGAAGAGCGGACCGCCCGTCAGGGGCCGACTCACACTGCGCCGGCGACAGTCAGAGCGAGCTCGGGGCAGGCGCGGGGGCGACCGCGAGCGGGATCGCGGTGGCGAAAGTGCCGCCGTGGCCGACGGAACGCTTGACGATGGACATCGAGTCCCCCCTTGATGCGCCGTTACTGCGTGCACCCAACGTTAGTTGATGAATACACAACGGCAGTTGAACACATGGGCCCGCCGTGATCAACCTTTCCGGAGCCCTCGTTCCCCACCGAACGGGCGCCAGATGGTCCGCTCAGCATGTAAGGCGGCCCGTCAAGCCATCACTTCACCCGCCGACTCGGCGGATCCTCAGTCGAGGCAGAACTCGTTGCCCTCGATGTCCTGCATCACGATGCAGGACTCGTTCTCGCCATCGGCACGCATCGTTCGCACGTGTACCGCGCCGAGCGCCACCAGCCGGGCGCATTCGGCTTCGAGCGTGGTCAGGCGCTCCTCACCCACGAGTCCGGTGCCGACCCGCACGTCGAGGTGCAGCCGGTTCTTGACGACCTTCCCTTCGGGTACGCGCTGGAAGAGCAGGCGCGGGCCCACACCCGAGGGATCGCTGCACGCGAAGTAGATCACCTGGTCCTCAGGCGGCAGTGAGCGATGGTAGTCCTCCCACGTGGCGAACCCCGTCGGGATCGGAGGTGTGACGTACCCCAGCACCTCGCACCAGAAGCCGGCGAGACGCGCGGGTTCCGCACAGTCGAAGGTCACTTGGAACTGCCTGATCGTGGACATCGGCGCACGATAACAGGGTCTCTGAGATGGGGCGGGGCACTCGGTCGGCTCAACGCAACCAGGCACTCCTCCGCGCTCCGTGCCAGGCTCGACAAGGATCGATCGCCCCACCACACACAACGAGGAGTACCACCCTCATGGGCATCAAGGACGAAATGCAGGAGAAGGCTCAGAAGGCCAAGGACAAGCTCCAGGGCAAGCAGGACGAAGCCTCCCAGCGGGGCCGCACCGAGCAGGACCGCCTCCGCGAGCGCGCCGACGAAGCCCGTCAGAGCGGCCAGAAGTCCTTCGACGACATCCAGGACGACCTGGACGACCGCCGGTAGCAGGACGAGGTCCACGGCACCGGAGCCCGCATTCCCTTGGGGGATGCGGGCCACAGCCGCGTCCGCCGCAGCAGCCTCGGCCCCGGCACCCCGGACCCCGCCATTCTGAGGATGTCGAGAACGTGCGACCGGCTCCGTCCCAGGGGCATCGGAGGCCGCCACCGGCCGCACGAGGAAGAAGGAGAGGCCAGCATGGCGATTCAGCGGATGGACAACGTCGGCATCGTCGTCGAGGACATGGACGCCGCCATCGCGTACTTCGTGGAACTCGGCATGGAGCTGGAGGGCAGGGCGGAGGTCAAGGGTCTCGTCGCCGACCAGTGCACCGGACTCGACGGCGTCCACTGTGACATCGCGATGCTCCGGACCCCGGACGGTCACAGCCGGCTCGAGCTGTCGAAGTACCGCAGCCCCGCGGCGATCAGTACCGGGCCGCGCAACCGGCCGCACAACGTTCTCGGCACGCACCGCGTCATGTTCGCCGTCGACGACATCGAGGACACCGTGGCCCGCCTGCGCCCTCACGGCGCCGAACTCCTCGGGGAGATGGCCCGGTTCGAGGACAGCTATCTGCTCTGCTACGTCCGCGGCCCGGAGGGCGTCATCGTCGGTCTGGCCGAGCAACTGCACTGAGAAGAAGCGACAACGCAGGAGGAGCACGTGGCCCAGCTGCTGAGAGTCCAGAACTTCAACGTCTCGAGTGACGGGATCGGCGCCGGTGAGGAGCAGACCCTTGAGAGGCCATTCGGTCACGTCGATCCCGAGAGGCTGTTCGCCTGGGCCGGCGCCACGGCGAGCTGGCCCATGCGCACCGACCCCGGAGGGAGCCGGGGCCTCGACGACTACTTCACGCGGGACTACGCCCGCAACATCGGCGCCGAGATCATGGGCCGCAACAAGTTCGGACCCCAGCGCGGGCCCTGGCTCAACCATGAGTGGCAGGGCTGGTGGGGTGACGAGCCTCCGTTCCACACCCCGGTGTTCGTCCTGACCCACCACGAGCGTCCTTCCTTCACGCTGTCCGACACCACGTTCCACTTCGTCGACGGCGACCCCGCCGAGGTCCTCCGGCAGGCCCGGGAAGCGGCGCAGGGCAAGGACGTCCGGCTCGGCGGCGGGGCCACGACCATCCGGCAGTTCCTCGACGCCGACCTCGTCGACACCCTGCACGTGGCGGTCTCACCGATGGAGCTCGGGTCAGGAGTACGTCTCTGGGAGTCCCCCGACGAGCTGCTCGACCGGTTCCACCTGGAGGTCGTTCCGAGCCCGAGCGGGGTGACGCACCACCTGTTCTGGCGGAAGTGACCTGCTCTCGGGGCCGGCCACGGCCCCGCGCGACGCCGGTCACGGCGCCGTCGAACCCGTACGTCCGCACGCCTTCCGCTGCCCGTCGGGGCCGCCGTGGCAAGCTGACGATCGTCACGCTTCGTGAGCGGTACGCGCTGCGGCAGGGCGCGTCCTGCCGCCTCCAGCAGAGGAAGGACACCTCCATGACGATGTTGATCTCGTTCCCCGGCCCCAACCTGAAGTGGAAGGAACTGCCGGGCACGAGCGGTCTGGTGCAGTACGCCAACGTACGCGGCGACGTCCTCGGCGACGGACCGTACGAGGCGTTCCTGAGCGTCCGTGCCGGTACCGAACACGGGCCGCGGCTGCACAGCGTCGACCTGACCGTGGTCGTGCTGGGCGGAACCTACTACGTGGTGGACCACGGCAAGCTCACCGAGCACCCGGCGGGCTCCTACTTCCACGTGCCCGCCGGCCACCCGTACGAAAGCGGTGCCCGCCCCGGGCGGGACTGCCTGATCTTCCAGCAGCAGCCGGCCGGCTTCGACCTCACCCCTGCCTGACGCCCGGGGGCGACTCGACCACAGGCCGTGGTCCGTTCAAATCTCTGCGTACTGGACCGCTTCGTGCAGCGCGGCGGGGGCGCTGGGCCGGCCCATGAGGACGCACAGGGTGAACAGGGTGTCTTCGAAGGCGCGGCGTGCGTCGTGGTCGGTCGGGGTGGCGGTCAGGCGCAGGCGGGCTTCGAAGAACCGGCCGAGGGCCTGTTCGGCGTCCGACTGGAGCGGGACCAGGGGCGGGCGGTCGGCTCGGGGCGCGGTGTCCGCGCTGCGGGCGGCGTGGACGGCCTGGCGCAGGGCCCGCTCCGTACGGACGGGTACGGGTACGCCGCGTGCGGCGTCGAACAGCGCGGCGGCGAGGACGGCCTCCGGCAGACCGGCCCGCGCGGCAGCGGCGGACAGGATGCGCTCGGCCTCGCGGGCCGGGGCCGGGGTGGTCGCCATCAGCGTGCCCACCGCCCACGAAACAGCCTGGTCAGGCCGCACCGGCACGGCGGAGGTGCCGACGGCCCGGGGGGCGTGGCGGGGGCCGGCTTCACGGCCGGGCCGCCTCTTCCGGATCTTGCCGGTTGGGCCGGTGCCGGGCGGCACCGGCCCGGCAAGATCGGGAAGGGACGGCCTGGGGGTCAGGGGGGTCGATGCGGTCATGGCGGTCACTGGCTTTCGGGCGGACACGTTCAGGTGAGCAGGGAGCGGGTGGCGGTGAGGCGGAAGAGCCGCTCGACGGGTCGGCTGGCGGCCGTCACGCGCAGGCTGCGGCCGGCCCGCAGGGCGGCGAGGCGTGCGGTCAGCAGGGCGTTCAGGCCTGCGCAGTCACAGAAGGTGACGCTCCGCATGTCGACGAGGAGGGTGCAGCGGTGGGAGGTCAGGGCGATCAGCAGGATTTCGCGCAGGGCCGCCGCGTTGTGGAAGTCGATCTCGCCGCTCACGCACGCGCGGACCGGCAGCCCCGACATCGCGGGGGTGATGCCGATCTCAAGGACGTCGGCCATTACGGCCTCGGGGACCTCCGGGGCCGCTGCGGCCTCCGCGGCCTCGCAGTGATCGTCGCGCACCATCGTGGTCATGTTTGCCTCCCCACACGCTCTGGGGCCAGCTGCCTTTGGCTTCCATCAGCATCGTCGGCACCCGGCGGACGTACGTCAAGAATCACCCGGAAATCAGGACGTACGTACGAAACCGGCGCCTCGCTCTCCCGCTACTGCCCGGGGGTGCCGCTGCCGGATCCGGGGGTTTCCCGGTTGCCGGGATCGTCGAGCGCGTCGCGCTTGCCCTCACCGCCCGCCTTGTCCAGTGCGGTGATCTCCGGGTAGTGCAGGTCGAAGGCCGGGCATTCGGAGCGGATGCGCGGCAGGGTGAGGAAATTGTGCCGGGGCGGCGGGCAGGACGTGGCCCACTCCAGCGAGCGGCCGAATCCCCAAGGGTCGTCGACGGTGACCTTGGGGGCGGTCGTCGCCGTCTTCCACACGTTGTAGAGGAACGGCAGGGTGGACAGGCCCAGCAGGAACGCGCCGATGGTCGAGAGGGTGTTCAGGGCGGTGAATCCGTCAGCGCTCAGGTAGTCGGCGTAGCGGCGGGGCATGCCTTCGGCACCGAGCCAGTGCTGGACGAGGAAGGTGGTGTGGAAACCGATGAACAGGGTCCAGAAGTGGATCTTCCCCAGGCGCTCGTCGAGCATGGTGCCGGCCATCTTCGGCCACCAGAAGTAGAAGCCGGCGAACGTCGCGAAGACGACGGTGCCGAAGACCACGTAGTGGAAGTGCGCGACCACGAAGTAGGAGTCGGTGACCTGGAAGTCCATCGGAGGGGAAGCCAGGATGATGCCGGTCAGCCCTCCGAACAGGAAGGTGACCAGGAATCCGACGGACCACAGCATCGGCGTCTCGAACGAGATCGAGCCCTGCCACATCGTGCCGATCCAGTTGAAGAACTTCACGCCCGTGGGCACCGCGATCAGGAACGTCATGAACGAGAAGAACGGCAGGAGGACCGCCCCGGTGGCGAACATGTGGTGCGCCCAGACGGTGACGGACAAGCCCGCGATCGCGATCGTGGCGCCCACGAGGCCGAGGTAGCCGAAGAGGGGTTTGCGGGAGAAGACCGGGAAGATCTCGGTGACGATGCCGAAGAACGGCAGGGCGATGATGTAGACCTCCGGGTGCCCGAAGAACCAGAACAGGTGCTGCCACAGCAGGGCACCGCCGTTGGACGGGTCGAAGACGTGGGCACCGAACTTTCGGTCCGCCTCCAGCACGAGCAGGGCGGCCGCCAGCACGGGGAACGCGAACAGGACGAGAACCGACGTGAGCAGGACGTTCCAGGTGAAGATCGGCATCCGGAACATGGTCATGCCCGGACCGCGCATGCAGATGATCGTGGTGACGAAGTTGACCGCGCCGAGGATCGTGCCGAACCCGGACAACGCCAGCCCCATGATCCACATGTCACCGCCGATGGACGGGGTGCGCTGGATGTTGCTGAGGGGCGTGTACGCGGTCCAGCCGAAGTCGGCGGCGCCCTGCGGGGTGAGGAGGCTCCCCACGATGATCAGCCCACCGAAGAGGAACAGCCAGAACGACAGCATGTTCAGCCGGGGGAACGCCACGTCGGGCGCCCCGATCTGCAACGGCATGATCGCGTTGGCGAACCCGGCGAAGGTCGGCGTCGCGAAGAAGAGCAGCATGATCGTGCCGTGCAGGGTGAAGATCTGGTTGTACTGCTCGTTGGAGACGATCTGCATCCCCGGCCGGGCCAGCTCGGCCCGCAGCAGCAACGCCATGACGCCGCCGATGAGGAAGAAGCCGAACGAGGCGATCAGGTAGAGGTGGCCGATCTTCTTGTGGTCCGTCGTCGTCAGCCACGACACGAGCAGCCGGCCCGGGGTCCGGGCCGTGACCGGGACCGGTGTCACCGGTTCGGTCGACGTCACCATGCCGCACCTGCGGTGACGCGGTGGTCGCCGCGCAGCCCGTGCTCCAGCAGGTACTCGAACTGCATGTGGCCGAGCGCCGGCCAGCGCTCATGGCTTCGGCTGCCGACGGCGGCCTGCGGACTGCGGGCGGCGTCGGAAGCCATCACGGCCCGGTAGTAGGACACGTGATCCCTGTGTTTGAGCCGCAGCCAGCCGTCCCGGGCCGATCGCAGCAGATACGGGCCGACCCGTTCGGGATGGCGCAGGGCGTAGCCGACGCGGTGGGTGAGTGCGGCACGGTTCGTCGAGAGCGAAGCAGGGGTCTTCTGGGGCATCTGGGTCCACCGTCCGAGAGAAGCGGGGGCAACGCGTGCGAAGGAGAGCCGGAGAGGGGGCCTCGGCTCTTCGGTCCGCTCTCGGACAAGCGTGACCTGGAAGACGGCGATCCTCGATGATTGCGGCTACGCCGGAAAGGTGGTGTCCCGTGCCCGCCGCCCCGTCGGGACCTCGTTACTTCTTCGACGTGCGGCTGACGCCGGACGCGATCTGGGAGACGCGCGGGCCGGAGATGCCGAGGGCCTTGGCCACCTCAGCGAGGGACTGGGTGGCACGCAGCTCGACGACGGCGGCCTGCCGGGTCGCGCGGAGTTCGGCCTGGAGAGCGGGGACGGCGTCGAGGACGGTTCCGATGGCGCGGGCCCGCTCGGCGGGGTCCGGGACGGCCGCGAGGTCCGCGATCACGGAGCGGATGGCATCGACGGCGGGAGAGGTCTCGCTCATGGATTTAAGGATACCCCTAGAGAGGGCGGACAGGGCCGCCCCTCGTCACGGCCGCGGGGTGATGCGCGGCAGCAGTTGCTCGACGTGCGTGTTCAGGTGCAGTTGGAGCAGGCGGTGCGGGAAGAAGAACCCGCTGTCGGTACGGAAGAGCAGCACCCGTTCCTCCGCCGTGTGCAGGAACCGCCGGTAGCGGTACGGGGTGCGTCCCCGGTGGGCGAGGATCGCGCGGATCGTCCAGTGCCGCAGGACGGCCAGGCCGCCGAACCGGAATCCGCGCACCACCGCGAACAGGACGCCCAGCAGGGCGGCGACGAAGGCGGCGCGGCGCAGGTCGTGGCCCGGTGTCGCCAGGCCGACCAACACCATCAGGCCGACGACGGCCACGGCCAGCCCGGCGAAGCCATGGGCCACGGAGAACCGGACCGTACGGCGCATGCCCTCGTTGGGGCGGGGGCGGCGGTCCTGGAGCGACGGCTCGAACTGGTTGCCGATGAGGTAGACGACACCGAGCAGTGCGGCCGCGACCGGGGCCATCCATCCCGGCTCGGGGCACAGCAGGTGGACGACGTAACCGAGCAGGGCCTCGATGGCGACCCACATGAACAGCGCCAACGCCCCCCGCACGATGTGGAACTTGACCTTGGAGTAGATCATCCGTTCACTGCGCCGCCAGGTCCACCGCATCTGCTCCACCGGCTGGAAGACGTCCGTCAAGGAGCCTTCTATCTGCGTGGCCGTGACCCACAGGTACGCGAGCGCCACCACCACCGGTCCCGGTGCCGTCAGGTCGACGTGTCCCACGTAGACCATGAGGTACACCATGACGACCATCAGAGGGCCGGTGGCGGCAACGGGCCCCAGAACGGCTCCCCGGTCACGGTCGTCGCGGTCGTGGTGGCCGTCCGCCGCGCCGCCTCCGCCCCTTCTCCCGGCTCCCCCGGCTCCCCCGGCTCCGTCGGCCTCGTCGGCCTCGTCGGCCTCGTCGGCCTTGAGGGTGCGGGTCTCCGAGTGGTAGGCCGTCACCGCGCAGGTGGCCGCCATGGCGGTGGCGAGCGCCGCCGCGCCGGCGACGCTGGCCTCCAGCACTCCGGCGTGCACGGCCGCGGCCACCCACAGGACGGGCAGTCCCAGCGCGCAGACCGACATGGCGAGGTTCGGAACGATCCTGGGGAGCAGTTGTTCCGTGCGGGACAGCCAGCCGAGGTCGAGCCGGTCCAGATAGAGCACGTGTTCCTGCCGCTCGGTGAGGGTCCGTGCGAGCCAGGTCAGCCAGGTCAGCGTCCGCTCCGGGGAGTCGTCCGGCCGGGGGCGCTCGCGCAGCAGGCACTCGCGCACGTACGCGTCGAAGATCCGGCCGCGGCGCTCGGCCGGGCTGCCCGGGCGGCGCAGGTCGTCGGCGGACCTGTGGCGGTACGTGACGCGGATGAACCCGAGCATCATCGGGGAGCGGAGCAGTTGCCAGAGGTCCGGGTCCTCCTCCAGGGCGACGTGCACGTCCGCCAGGGCCTGCCGGTCGGCGGTGAGGAACTCCTGGACGTCCTGCCGGCTCGGCGGCTGGATCTCCACGTACCGCAGGGCCCTGAGGTCGAAGGCGAGGCGGCGCAGATCGGCCTCGTCCGTGCGGCAGCCGACGGCCATGCCGGGGCAGATACGGCGCAGGCGTCGCAGTTCCGCGACGCACTTGGAACGGTCCGCCTCCGGAACCTCGTCCAGGCCGTCCAGTACGGGGAGCAGGCGGTGTTCGCTCAGCCAGGTCCGCACCAGGATCCCGGAGATCCCGGTGTACTGCCGCCCCATCGCGGTGACCAGCCATTCCTCGAACGGCTCACCGCGGTAGGTGTCCAGGCGCAGGTAGACGGGGACGTGGAGGGGTTCCGCTTCGTCGGTCCCCTCCAGGGCTTCCACGGCCAGCCGGTGGGCGAGCCTGGCGAGTTGGGTGGTCTTGCCCATGCCGGGCCGGCCGAGCAGCACGAGGTCGTCGGTGTCCTCGAAGAGCGTACGGATGTTCGTCACCGGGGTCGGCGCAGCCACCGGCTCGGCCCGGCGGGCCCGCCTCCCCCTGCGGCCGCGCCCGGTGCCGGCGTCCTCGCGCACGGTGAGAATCGTGTACCTCGGCTGGAGGTAGAGGTGGGCCTCCGCGCGTCCCCACTCGACGGCGGTCCGGTCGCGGACCTGCTTGACCAGACGGCGGCGCAGGCGTACCGCGGCGCTGTCCCGGCGGACCCGGCGGGGCCAGGTGAGTACGAGGACGACCCAGGCGAGGACGGCCCGCACGGACCGGCGGACCGGGTAGCGACGCAGGTCCCCGTCGGGGCCGGTGCCGGTCCCCGGGGAGTGCGGCGGCTCCGCGGCCCCGGGCTCCGGGGGCGGTATCCGCCGTACGCGGTCCCCCTCCGCGTTCCCGTCCTCGTGCCGATGCCCGCCCGCGTGCCCGTCCGCGGAGTCGTCCGCGGAGTCGTCTTCGACGCCGGGCAGCGGCGGAACCGGTTCCGGTGTCTCCTCGGTGGCCGCCGACTCCTGCTCGGCCGCGGCCCGGTGCCAGCGGGGTTCCCACTCGGCAGGGTCCCCGCGCAGCGCGGTGACCATGGACAGGAACGGGATCAGCTGCGGCCGCCGCTTGCCCGAGAAGGCCTCCGAGACGTACGACCGGCTGAGGTGGGCCGCATCGGCGAGTGCCGTCACGGTGGGCCGTTCGGCCGGATCGAGCGCCTCGTACAGCTCGTCGTGGACCCGACTCATGAGCGTGGCCCAGGGACGTAACTCCGGCGGGGCCGCTGCCGGGTCGGGGCGCTGGGGGCCCCGTGGCCGGAAGCCGGCAGATGCTGTCATCCGTTCTCCTCGTTCACGAGCCGTTCATCGGCGTTCACTCGTTCACGGCTGCCGGTCGTCCCTGGTGGGAGGGGGTGCGGCGGGCGTAGAACCGTACTCGTCGGAGTCGCCGGCCCCGTCCCGCACGGTCGGCACCGGGCCGCCTGGCCCACCCCGAAGCACTCATCTTGGCCATCGGAACGTCGCGTGTACGGCCAACCGCCAGGTTCGAAGCATTTGTTGGCGGATCAGCCGAATCCCGCGCGTCCGTGGGCCACCGTCCGCTCCCTGTCGCACGAGGAGTCCTCCATGACCTCCCCATCCCGCCTTCTGACCTCCCTCGGCGGCCTGTTGACGGCTGCCGTGGGCGTACTGACCCGCGCCCCCTGGTGGGTGATCGCGGGCCTGGCGTTCGCCGGGCTGTTGGTGCTGCGGGCCGAGGCGCTGGTGAACGCGCGCAACGAGGCGCGCCGCGGGCACCACGAGGACCGTCTCCTGGGCCAGGTACCCCGGAGGCAGGCCCTCGCGTACCTGCGGGAGGTCAGGCGCGACCGCTCCGCGCCGGAGCCGGAGCCGATGTCCGACGCGGAAGGCGACACGGGAGTGAGGTGACGGGGGGCGCCGGTCGGGCTTGGGGCATCGTGGTCCTAGGCTGGTCACAGGGGGCGCGCGCCGGCTGTGCCACTTCGCCGGTCATCGCGCTTCGCCGCGGGGGAGGAAAAGCACATGCGCCGTCATCTCCGGTTCTTCACGGTGTTCTCGGTCTTTGCCGTCGCCGTCGGCGGCGGTCTCGTGTTCGACTCGTTCTCATCAGGAGCGTTGAGCATGGCCGAGATGAGGGAGGCGCTGCCGCGTGGGAAGGACGTCGCCGGTTACCAAGTAGCGGCTGTCGAAGAGGAGTACACCGACCGTCCGTCGGCCGACCTCCCCTGCGGCAAGGTGTCGGTGGCCATCGCTTCGGCTGGGCGTGCTCCTGAGGCCTCGGTCCAGGTGGTTCTGGTCCCCCGGGGGCGAAGCGGTCACGAGCAGGTGGTCAAGTCCTACAGCTTCTCCGAGGACGACGCGGTGCGGGTGATGAAGAGAATCAGGGCGGCGATCGCGGACTGTGCGCATTACAACGCCTGGTACGCGGACCTCTACACCCGCCACGGCCTGAAGCCGGCGCGGTCGCCGTACCAGGTGGGGGACGACACGTTCAGCTACCGCCGGCTCGATCCGCCGGCCGGGGACAAGGACGCGGGAGGGGCCCCGGTCCCGCTGGGGCCGGGACCGCTTCAGGAGCCCGGCAAGACGATCACCCTCGTGCGCACCGGCGGCGTGATCAGCCAGTACCCGGACCCCGTACCGGAAGCGGTGGCCGAAGACCTCGACCGACGCTTCCGCCGGGCCCTGACCGACTGACAGCGGACATCGCCGCGGCGTGGCCCTCGCATTCACCCCGCGCGCGGAAGAAAAACGCCTTGGCCGGTTCGCCGCGGAGCTGCGACGATGCCCTCCTTATCGCTAGCGGAGGGCATTTGTTCGTTTTCGTGTGTGCTGGGTGCGGCGCCAGACTGACCGTCCCGCTGTCCCAGGTCGCACTGCCGGCCCATGCACATCAGAAGTACGGGAACGGGATCCAACTCCCGGTGCTCATGGAGTCGGGCACGTTCGCCGTGGAACCGGAGCCCTGGGGGCCGCCGTGGCGGCGGTGGGACGAGATCGGTCCGGACGAGGCGGCCGCCCGAGGCATTTGCGCTCCGGTCTACGCCGTGTCCGACGGGTGGCCCGGCAGCGTCGTCATCGCACCGGGGGATGCGCGCGGCACCGTGCTCGTACCGGAGGAAGGCGGCGGCTACTGCTGCGGCCTCGACTGGGGTGACGGCCCCAACATGGCCTGCGAGGCGTGCGGTCTGGCCGTGGCGAGCCGGATCGACGACTGCTCCCTGTGGCAGGCGGTATGGCTCGCGCCGGACGCCGTACGTCCCGTCCCCGTCGACAACGCCGGTCCCGCGATGCTCTCTTGGGCGGAAGTGCTGGCGGAGGGAAGGGCCACGCCCCCGGTCGCGCCGATCACCACGTGGGGCTCGCTGCTCGGGCTGGACCACTGGTGGTCATGGAACCCGCAGTGGGAGGCAGCCGCCGGCCAGGCCCTGGCCCATCTGCTGGCCGCCTCGGACGGTCGGCCGGTGACCGTCCCGCTGGGTCTGACCGCGCAGGTCTTCCAACGCGCCCTCGACGCCCTGCTGCCCGCGGGCCGGCGCGCACGGCGCGCCGTCCTGGCCGGACCGGGGCTGTCCGAGCCCGAGCCGCACGCCGACATCATCCTCGTACCGATCCACCCGCAGACGGGGCGACCCTGGAGCCCGGCCGGCCCGGCCGGCCCGGCTTCATCGGCATATCCCGTACCGCTGCCGTTCGGCGTGTGGATGTCATTGGCCTTCCCCGTACGAGACCTGCGCCTCCCCACCTCGGGAACCCTGCCCGACGGCGTGCTCCGCGACGACCCGCCCGTACCGCGCCCCCATCGCCTGTTCCGGGCCGACCCGGAGACCTTCCGGCACACGCTGGTCCGGTTGCCGGCCGCTCGCAGCCCGTGGCTGCGCGAGATCCTAGAGAACCTCACGCACCACATGCGCGCCGGAATCTTCTAGTGCCGTGGCCGGAAAGGTTTGCCGGGACGGGGCGTCCGGGCCGGGACCGAACCCCCTGACGATCAGCCAGCCGGCCAGCCCCAGCTCCCAGGCGAACACCGGGAGCGCGGCGGCCGCCCCCGCCACGGAGAGCTGCGCGTAGGCCCCGAACATCACGGCGACGGCCGAGGCGCAGATCAGCGGCCCGCCGACGAGCCCGAGCACGGCGATGAAGCGCGGGACGAGCCGTGCGCGGTACGCCAGGTACGCGAGCAGGACGGTGTTCAGTCCGAGGGCGATGTTGGGCCCGAGCAGGAACGTCCAGTCGCGCACGGCCGCCAGCGCGACGTCGGCGCCGTCCGGCGCTCCCGCCTCCCGCCGCAGGGTGACGAGCGCCAGGACGGCGACGATCCCGAGGGCGATGACGGCCGCCTCCAGCAGCCGCCCGAAGGCGTACCCGAGCGCGAGCCCCTCGCCGTGGCGGCGCAGGACGGGGAACAGCGCCGCCCCGGTGCCGGCCACCGCCACCACCAGCACCACCTCGCACAACACCCCGAGCAGCGCCCACGTGTCGGCGCCCTGCGCGAGCCGGCCGTCCGCCGCGCCCAGCAGGGGGCGGTACAGAACCGTCCCGGCTATCGCGGCGGCCTCGGTCAGCAGGAACAGCGACCCGGCGGCCACCGCGGTTCTCCGGTCCGGACTCATCTTCTCGGTACCTCTCACTCGAAGGCGGTGTACGCCGTACACCTGGCGGCGATCCTAGGTGTACGACGTACACTCGTCAAGGAAAGGGCGCTGCCGAGAAGAAGGGGCCGGACCGGAATGACCCGGCAGGAAACCACGCACACGCCACGGATCCCCCTGAACAGGGACCGCGTCCTGCGCGCCGCCGTCGCGCTCGCCGACGCCACCGGCATCGACGCGCTCAGCATGCGCAGGCTCGCGCAGGAGCTGGACGTCGTACCGATGGCGCTCTACAAGCACGTGGCCAACAAGGAGGAACTGCTCGACGGCATGGCCGACGCCGTCATCGAGGAGATCGACCCGCCGGCCGCGGGCCCCGACTGGCGGCACGTGGTCCGCGGGCGGATCCTCTCGGCCCGACGGGTCCTGCTGCGCCACCCCTGGGCGGCCCGGGTCATCGAGTCGCGGACCGGGCCCACCCCGGCCGTGCTGGCGTACCTGGACTCGATGGCCGGGAGCTTCCGCGAAGGCGGCCTCTCCGCCGACCTCACGCACCACGTCATGCACGCCATGGGCAGCCGACTGCTCGGCTTCAGCCAGGAACTGTTCGCCACCTCGGGCCCCTCGGCCCCCTCCGGCCCGCCCGACCCCGGGCTGGCGGCGCGCTACCCGCACATCGCGGAACTCGCCGCGACGGCCGCGCACGACGGGGGTTCCACGGTCGGTGGCGGCTGCGACGACCAGTACGAGTTCGAATTCGCCCTGGACCTCCTCCTGGACGGCTTCGAAAACCTCCGCCGCCAGGGCTGGACGTCCTCCCGGAAGGCGTAGCAGGCGCGTTGGGCGGGGACCGGCGGAGCTCCGAGCGCGGGAAGGAGACCCGGCCGGGGCGCCATGCCGCTCTTTCGACATATCCGCTCGACACCATGACGTCGACTGCGTTGGCTGTACGTCATGCCAGAACTGAGTACCGATCGTCTCCTGCTCCGCCGGTGGCGGGAGTCCGACCTCGGACCGTGGGCAGCCATGAACACCGACCCCGAAGTCCGGGAACACCTGGGTGAACTGCTGACGCGGGAGCAGAGCGATGCGGCGATGGCACTCATGCGCGCCGAGTTCGACGGGCGGGGCTTCGGGTGGCGGTTGACGCGTACGGCATGGGCCGGTCAGCCGCCCTGGCCGGCGCTTCCGATCGGGCCGACCTTGACCGGGGTGCCGGGGCCCTCCGTGACGGGCAGCGTCGCGGCGCCCGGCCAGGCGAGGGTGACGGACTTCGTCTCGTCCGGCGGGGTCACGACCAGCCCCGTGATGCGGACGCCCGAGCCGCCCGACGTGTTGAGCGGGTAGGTGACTCCGAAGGAGATCGTCGCCCCGCTCTTGAGCACGGCCGGGCCGGGATGCTCGCCCGTGCGCTGTGCGGACAGCGACCCCGAGCTGGTCTTCAGGTCTACGCCCGCGTACTCGGAGAGCGTGCAGTCCCGGCCGCCGCGGTTCTTCAGCTGGACCGCGACCGTACCGTCGGTGTCGCCGCCGACGGTGGCGTCGATCGCCGTGATCTCCAGGTCGTCAGTACGGCACTTGGCGTCCTTGCCGTTCTTGCCGTCCTTGCCGTTCCCGGCGGAGCCGGTCCCGGCGGCCGTACCCTTCCCGTTGGAACCCGTCCCGGCAGAGTCCTTGCCGCCCGCCTGAGCCGGACCCCCCGGGCTCGAACCGCCCGACGCGGACGGGGCGGACGCGGACGGCGACGCGGTGGACGCGGACGACGCACCTCCTTGAGCCGCACCGGCGTCGCCGTTCTGGCACGCCGTCAGCGAGAGACCGGCGGCAACGGCCAGGGCTGCGAAGGTGAGCTGGTGAACGCGCATCGTGGCTTCCTCGGAATCGGTTGGCAGGATCGGCCGCTCGGGTCGGTACGAACGAGCCTTCTGATCACCAAGACCCGTCCGGATGGTGAACCGTTCCGCCCGACCGCCGCTTCATACTTTCCTGTTACACACAGCCGACCACGACGCGCCCGACCGCCGCACGCACCACGCCGAACGAAGCCGCCTACCAGCCAGTAGTAAGGTTCCCGCCACCCCGCACAACTGTTCCCGGCCCCCCGGCCGCTGATACAGAACCGCGACCAAGCGGATCTTGACCACGCGGGTGGCCAACGGGCCGAGGCTGGTACGGGCCCTCAGCACCGGCCGCCCGCGGAGCGGTCGCGGCGTCGCGCAGAACTGCTGTACGGCGGTCAGCGCAGTTCGCGTAGCCGCTGTACCTGACGGGCCATGAGCTCGGCCGGGAACTCCATGGTTTCCGCGGAGGGGGACGGGGCCAGCTCGAATTCGGCGATCACCGAGCCGATCCGCACCACCGTCACCTTGCGGATGGTCCGGACCTCCTTCACGTCGGGGTTGATGTCACTGACATCGGTCCAGGACGTCAGGGTGAAGGCGACCGCCTCGTCGCCGTGCGCGGGCGCGCCGACCGGGGCAAGAACGGTACGTGTCCCGCCGGCGGCGCCGGGCGTCCGGTAGTCCCGGCAGTCCGGCAACGCCTGACGGAGCCGGCTGAACTCCGCTGCGGCCGAGGCCGGTTCGGAGTGAGCGGTGAGCACGGTGGTGCCGTTCCACTCGAGGTTCTCCCGGCTGGCGAACGTCTGGATCACCGTCGTGGGCCGCGGCCCGTCCCCGTACCGGTCGACGACCGGCACACAAGCGGGATCGCCGACCGTCTTGGCGGCTGCCTTCGGCTGGCGCTCGTACACCTTCTTCTCGCTCGACCCGGCGGGAGCGGTCTCGCCGTCCGGCAGGGCCGCCGTGAGCAGTTCGGCGGCGTCGAGCCGCCGGGAGGTGAGGGGCGGCTGCGTCGACGACGAGCCGTCGGCCGAGGCGGAAGGCGTGGCCCCGCGCCCCTTCGGCGTCGCGCTACCGGCAGGGCCCGCGGCGGTGCATCCCGCACTCAGCAGCGCTGCCACCAGCAGCGTCGCGACCGCCGCGACCGCTCCGCCACCTGTGATGTTCACGCACACTCCCCTGGCGAGTCAGCTCTGTCCCGGATGTGACCAGGACGGATGGCCGAAGGTTGTACCGGCCGGGTACAGGGCCGTGCCCGTGGCCGCTGGGAGCCGCTCTGGGCGACTTTCCGGCTGCGCACGACGGGGCCGCGATGGCCGCGGACCCGCGGTGCTGGGGGTGGCGGGTCAGGCGAGGGCCGGTGCGTGGGTCTGGGTGGCAGAGATGAGCCCGGCCAGTGAGGTGCGGGTTTCCGACAGCGCTGCGATCCGGTCGTCCAGACCCTGGAGGTGTTTCTGGAGGGTCTCCAGCTGACAGTCGGCGACCGTACCGTCCTGGTGAACGCACGGCAGGAGATCGCGGATGACCCGGGTCGGAAGGCCGGCGTCGAGCAGTGCGCGGATGCGGCGGACCGCGGCGGGGGCAGCGTCGTCGTAGCGGCGGTGGCCGCTGTCGAGACGGTAGGACGTCAGGAGGCCCTGCTCCTCGTAGTAGCGCAGGAGCCGCACGGACGTGTCCGTTGCTGCGGCGAGCTCACCGATCTTCATGTGGCGCCCCTCACAATCCCTTGAACCTCACATTGATGTGAGATCTTAGCGTGAGGGTCATGACGAACACGGAACACCCCATTGCCCTCTACGGTTTCCTTCGCCCCCGGCCGGAGCGCGCCGACGAGGTCCGCCGCATCCTCTCCTCCTTCGTGGAACCCACCCGGCAAGAGCCCGGCAACTTGCAGTACCACCTGCACGAGCACGAGGACGGCCGGTTCTTCCTGTACGAGGTCTGGCGCTCACAGGAAGACCTGGACCGGCACAACGCGACGCCCCCTCTGCGCGCCTTCCTGGAGAACCTGTCGACCTTCCTGGAGGAAGCCCCGGACGGCTACTTCGACACCATGCTCAGCCCGTATCCCGGGGCGGAACCGGTGGCCGCCTGAGAATGCGTCGACTGGCGGGAGCAAGGGCAGGATCCGTTCCGGGGCCGCCCGCGTTCCCCGGTACCGCGCTTCGAGATCGGTTCGCGCGGGGCGGACCCGTCGTCGCGGTGTGGCGGGCGGGTGACCCGCCCGCAGCCACGGCCGTGCCGACACGCCCGCCCGCTGTCCGCCGCCGACCATTGGCCCTGCGCTTCCCCGTCCCCGCAGCTGTCAGGAGCTCCTCGTGCTGGTGCGAGCACGGGGTGGCGGCGAGGTCCAGGCGTAGAACGTCGATGGAGTAGGGAACGTCATGCTGCTGGAGAACAAGACCGCCATCGTCTACGGCGGGGCCGGAGCGATCGGTTCCGCGGTCGCCCGCGTCTTTGCCGGCGAAGGCGCCGTGGTCCACTTGGCCGGGCGCACCCTCGCACCCCTGGAGGAACTGGCCGGCGCCATCGCCGAATCCGGGGGGCGCGTCGAGTTCGCCACGCTCGACGCGACCGACCGCGCCGCGGTCGAGCAACATGCCGATGCCGTCGCCCGGCACTCCGGGGGGATCGACATCGCCTTCAACGCCACTTCCAACGACGACCTGCACGGCACCCCGCTGGTCGACATGGCCGACGAGGACGTACTGCGTCCCGTCATCAAGGCGGTCACCACTCATTTGACCCTGGCCACCGCCGTCGCCCGCCACATGATCCCCCGCCACACCGGGGTGATCCTGGCCATGGGTGGCGGCCGAGAGGCCATCCCCGGCCTCGGCGGCTCGCACATCGCCTGGTCCGCGCTCTCCGGTCTGTGCCGCCAGCTCGCCGGCGAGCTCGGCCCGCACGGCATCCGGTCGGCCTGGCTGCTCTCCCCCGGCTCCCCCGACCCGTCGAACCCGCCCGAGGAAGACCCCGAGGCGACCGCGACCCTGCTCCACCGCCGGCCCCGTCTCGAAGACGTCGCCTACGCCGCGGCCTTCCTCGCCTCCGACCGCGCGCCGACCATGACCGCCACGGAGTTCAATGTCACCGGCGGCGCCGTCATCGACTGAACGCGGGCGCCGAGCTGATCCCGGCGATCCGTTCGATCGGCACCTGTCGGTGACCGAGGCGCGGGCAGCGGGCTTCGGGCTCGGGCTTGGGGCTTCGGGGCAGTGCGACCTCAGGTGAGCTGGAAGGATCGCAATCGGTCCGCGATGCCGTACGAGTCGAGGCGCAGGGCGCGGACGTCGTTGATGAGGTCGCGCCACGGCTCGTACTCGCCATCGACCCGCTTCCCCGAAGCCTCCAGATAGGCGAGGGCGATGCCGTAGCCGTACGCCTCGTTCCGGGCCGGCAGCGGGCGCAGGAGAACGCACTCCTCCAGGAAGACGGCCGCACGCCAGAAGGCGTCCGGGTCCGCCTGGTCGAGGCGGGGGGTGTTGACCCGGTGCCGGGCGGCCATGCCGACCAGGGCGGAGAGGTCGTTGACGGTCAGGTCGGAGCGGAGGATGTCCTCCTGGCGGTCCAGGAGCCATCGGTAGTCGACGAGCAGTTCCACCGGTTCAGGCCGCCTGCGGGGTCGCGTGGGCGGCGGCCGGCGGCAGCGGACCGAAGTCGGCGTCGAAGCGGTCCAGGATGCCGGGCGCGGCGATGGCCCGCCGGAACGCGGCCGTGGCGGTGCCGAGCAGCTTCTCGTGCTCCTTCTCCGCGGCCACCTTGGCGAGGTAGTCCTTCATGGACATGCCCTCGTCGTCGGCCAGGGCTTTGAGGCGGTCCCGGGTGGTGTCGTCGATCTTCACGCTGGTATCTGCCATGTCTTCGAGTATGCCCGTCGGCATACCGCACTGACTACCGGTTCGAGGATTACGGCTCTGACCAGCGATTACGTAGCCGAGAAGCCTCCGGATCACGTGCGCTCGCCATGCCGCAGGCAGGCCCCGGGGCCCTTCCGTCCCGGCCCACGTCAGCCGGCCTGGGCGCCCGCGGCGCCCTCGGCCTTCGCGGCGTCCTCGGCCTCCCAGCGCAGCAGGTCGCCCGGCTGGCAGTCGAGCACCTCGCAGAGCGCGGCGAGCGTCGCGAAGCGCACCGCCTTGGCGCGGCCGTTCTTGAGTACGGCCAGGTTGGCGGGTGTGATCCCCACGCGGTCCGCGAGCTCGCCCACGGACATCTTCCGCCTGGCCAGCATCACGTCGATGTCGACGGCGATCGGCATCAAATGACCTCGTCCAGCTCGGCCTGCATCTGCGCGGCTTCGACGTCGCGCGCGACGGCCTGGGCGAGCAGCATCCTCAGCACGAACACGATGAGCGCGACCCCCAGGATGGCCAGGCCCACGCCGCCCATGATGACGGTGACACCCGGATCTTCCCGCTGGCCCGGCGCATTGAGGGCCGTGACCACGAACCACATGAGGGCGGCCGACACGATCGCGCCGATCACGAAGTCCACGTACCGGAAGGCGGCGTGGGAGAAAACCGTTCCACGTCGCACCATCGTCACCAGCCGCCATACACAGACCAGGGCGACCTGGGCCGACCCCATGCCCAGGATCGTGATCACGCGCAGCGCGGTCAGCGGGAGCGACCCGTCCTCGGGGTCGCCCCCGCTGACCAACACCCACACCATCGACGCCTGCACGAACACCGTGCCGACCAACACCACCGCGAGCACGGCACGCAACGCACGCACTGCCAGCTTTCCCATGACCCATCCTTCAATCGACTTACGATGGGAATCTATCGAATGTCGATAGGTTCGGCAAGGGTGGCTTCGGATCGAACACCAGGTGCTTCACCTGGGCTCCTGGGCTCCTGGACTCCCCGTCGAGGCCGTCGGGGAGTCCGGCGTTTCGTAGCCTGACCCCCGTACGACACACGGGACTTGACCGCGTGCGGAGGACGGTCACATCACGAGGCCGCCCCGCCCGCGCACCTGGCCACCCGATGATCCATCGCCGACCGAGAGGACATTCGACCCATGTGGTCTTCCATAGTCGCCGTAGTAGGCACCCTGGCGGGCGTCCTGGCCGCCGGCCTCCTCCAGCACCGCGCCGCCCGTACCGCCCGCGCCGAGGACCGTGCCGATGCCCGCCGCCAGGAGAAGCTCGCCGCGGTGACGGATCTCGCCGCCGCCCTGGACGCCCACCGGTCAGCGATGTTCCACCGGGAACGCCTGGCCATGACCGACACTCCCGACGGCGCCGCCGACCCCGACGCGCGACTGGCCGCGCAGACGACTTCTCACGACACCCGCACGGCGATCACCGCGCCCCTGGTCCGGCTCCAAGTACTCGTTCCCGAACTCACCGCGCCCGCCCAGAGCGCCGCCGAAGCCACGTACGCCCTGCGCACCGCCAGCACCACCCCCGAGCTGCACGCCCTGCGCCAAGCCGCGAAGGCCGCATCCGCCACCTTCGTCACTGCGGCCGCCGCGCTGCTCACCCCCGACCACCACTGAACGCTCACGCGGCATCCGTGCCGACCCCCGCTGGTCAGAGGCCCGAGGTCGGCCTCGCGCGCCGCCGACGCCTCGATCACCGGCTCCAGGTGACCGTGCTCCAGCAGGAGGTCCTGCTCTTCCCGGTGGAAGGCCGTCCGGGCGAACGGCGGGCGTGTGTGACGCAGCGGCACGGGCGGGCCGGACACAGTGGCCCGGGGCCGGCTTCGGCCTCGTCCCTCCAGGAAGAGGAGAATCCGGTGTCGGCGGACAAGACGAAGGGCGCGGAGCTCGCGGCGCAGATGCTCCAGGGCGTCAGCGATGAGCACATGCGGGCGGCCACCCGGCTCCTGGGTTCCCATCAGGACGGGCTATGGCTCCGGCGCTTCGCCGAGGACGGGGAACTCGAGGACGCTGCGGGACGGCAGCTGATCGCCCGTACCGGCGGGATCGACTGGGACGCGCTCGCCCGGCTGATGCGTACCCCGGGGTGGTCGAACCGAGCCACCAGCAGCGAGGCCGCCATGCTGGAGGTCGCGGTCTCCTTGGTGGGCGACTGCGCCGTCAATCTCCGGCAAGTCCTCCGCGTCGTCGACGACGCGGAGTTCCAGCTCTTGCTGCGGGCGCTCGGCGAGGCCATGCACGGCGAAGGCGGCTGAGTCCGTCGCCAAGAGAAGGAGAACGCCGTCGCCGCCAGGCGGCTGATGCCGGTGATGCCGCCACGGTGTCGAACCTTCAAAGCGGTACATCCAGTGACGTTCGGTGAGATTCGGGCGGCTCGGGGGTGAGCCGTCCCATAGGCCCCACGTCACATACGACCCGGGGTAGTAGGCCTTGCGGGCCGGTACGGCTCCCCGTGCCCGAGGCTCCGGCCCGCACCCCGCCGGCGGTCCGGGGGTCCCCGGCTGCGAAGGCGGGTAGTAAGCGGGCTCGTTGCCAGGCGGGTGGGGGGTCGGTAGAACTGGATGTGTCGCCGGGCGGCCCGGGTGCTTCGCTCACCTGCCGCTGACGAACCGCTCTCCACCGCGTGAAGGGATCACGCATGCCTTCGGCATGCCGCGACCGCCCTTGTTCCCTGTGGAAGGTTTCCCTGTGTCGAACGCTGTCATCCGCCGCATCGCCGCTTCGAAGAAGACCCTCGCGGGTGCCGTCGTCGCCCTCGGTGTCGCCGGTTCGATGCTCGCCACGGTTCCCGCCCAGGCGGCCCCGACGAGCGCCAAGGCGATCGCCCAGCAGATGATCAAGGACCCGGCG
>NZ_JBEXPG010000056.1:0-56821 GCF_040611935.1 Streptomyces sp. NPDC006512
CCGACGTGGATCTGGCCGGCGTCGGCGGTGATCAGGGTGGAGAGGATCTTCACGGCGGTGGTCTTGCCGGCGCCGTTCGGCCCGAGCAGGGAGAACACGGACCCGGCCGGGATGTGCAGGTCGATGCCGTCGAGCACGGTCTTGTCGCCGTAGGACTTGCGCAGACCGACGGCGGAAACGGCGGCGGGCGACGGCGCACAGGACTGCCGTGGCGTGGGCATGACAGAAGAAGGCATGGAGTCCTCCCTTTCGGAGGCTGGAGCGACGGGGGAACGGGCGGGTTCGCGGGGCCGGCACTCAGGCCCGGGCGCGGCGGACGTCGATGTTGCCGTGCCGGGTCCGGGCGCGGACCTCGACGGTGTCCCCGTCCTTCTCCGGGGCTTCGGAGGCGGTGAGGGTGTTGCGCACCCATCCGTGGTCGGAGCTGACGTCGAGCCAGGCGGCCGCGCCCTCGCGGATGCCGACCTCGATGGCGCCGTAGGAGGTCTCCAACTGGACGGTGCCGCGGGCGACGTCGGCGACACGCAGCGTGCCGTGGGCGGTGGTGGCGGCGACGGAGCCCTCGGCGCGCGCGATGTCGATGTCGCCGTTGGAGCCCCTCACCCTCAGGTCGCCGGTGACGGCGCCGACGGTCGTGGTGCCGTGCGAGTTCTTCAGTACGGCGGAGCCGTCGGCGGTACCGACGCGCAGGCTGCCGGAGCTGGTGGTGATCTCGGAGGCGCCCTCGATCCGGTCGACGGTGATCGAACCGTGGGAGGCGGTCAGGTGGAGCGGCCCGGTCGTGTCGAGGCGGACGTCGCCGGACGAGGTCTTCACGCGGACCTCGCCCAGCCGGCCCTCGCCGAGCACCTGGGCCCAGGCGCCGGTCATGTCGACGCGCGAACCGGTGGGCAGTTCGACGGTCACGTCGACGGTGCCGGTGCGCCCGAAGAGGTTGCGCTGCTTGGGCGTCCTGACGGTCAGGACCCCGCTCGCGTACGTGACTTCGGTCTGGTCGGCCGACCGCACGTCCTGGTCCTTCTTCGGGTCGCGGGGCCGGACTTCGACGACGGTGTCGAGGCGGTCGCCCGCGGCGAACTGGATGGAACCGGCGTCCACGTGGGCGGTGACCGAAATCGGTTCGGGCGTGTCGAAAGAAGGCATGGCTGTCCCGTCCTCATGAGTCCTTGGGGCGTCCCGGCTGGTGGGACGCGGTGTGGGTGAAGTGGTGCGGGGTGAAGCGCGGCGGGCGGAGGGGCTAGCGCACCCAGCCCGTGAAGCTCTGTCCGACGGTCCGGGCCCTCTCCGTCGTCCGCGGCGTGCCACCGCCGTCGACCGCGGCGGACACGGCCCGCACGAGCCACGCGTTGACCGACAGGCCCTCGCGGCCGGCGGCCTCCTCGGCGCGGGTCTTGAGGTGAGCCGGCAGCCGCAGGTTGACGCGGGCGGTGCCGCCCTCGTCGCCCTCGGCGGGTGCCGCCTGCGCCGTGAGCGCCTCGACGGGCGCGGCCGGCTCCGCGGGGCGCCCCTCGGCGGGCGGCAGCGTCACCACGAAGTCGGGGTCGAGCCCGCGCAGCCGTACGTCGACCGAGCCGGGGGCGAGTTCGCGCGTGATCTCGTCCATCGCGGCGGAGAGCACGTGGAGCATGGTCAGCCGGGTCGCCGACTCCAGCGGAGCGGTGAGCCGCTCGGCCAGCTCGCGGGCGTCCTCCCCGCCGGCTTCGGCGGCCACCGCGAGTTCACGGCGCAGGGTGTCGACATACGGGGTCAGATCCATGACGCCATAATGGCACCACGATGGCGCCATCCGCAAGCCTGACGGCGCCTCACGTGGTCCGCGCTCTCGGATCACTCTCCTGACCTGCACATACAGGAAGCGGGCGGGGTGATCCAGGGAGGCACCACACCCACTCCGAGCCGCCATGGCGCATGGCATGGCGCCGAGTGGCGCCATGTGGCACCACATGGCGTCACATGGCGCCAACCGGTCCGTCCCCCACGGGCGAAGGGCATCGGCAACGGGGCTGCGCACCCGGGCCCGCGACGTGGTGCGGCCCGGTCAGCGGCGCTCGTTCACGTCGTCGACGACGAGGGACACGCCGATGCCCAGCAGCCAGACGTCCTTGGCCAGCGCGATCCCCTGCTCGGTCGGGCGCAGGCCGCCTTCCTCCCGCATCCCCGGAACGCGCAGGTAGAGCCCGAGCGTGCCGACGGAGAACGCGGTCAGCGCGCCACCGGCGACAGCGGCGGGGACCACCGGCAGGAGCAGGGCGGTGGCGATGGCGAGTTCCCCGGCGGCCAGCAGCCGGACGAACTTACGGGCGTCCTGCCCGCCCAGGAACGGGTAGGCCGTGGCGGCGAACTGCTGCAATCCCTCGGCGGTGGCCTCGTCCGCACCGATTTTCGAGAGCCCCGAGCTCAGGAAGAACGTGCCGGCCGTGAGCCTGAGCGGCAGTTGCCGCGCCAGGGCGGATCTCCATGCGCAACCGGTTGTCATGCGGAGCCTCCCGACATCGACCCCACATACCACCCTGCCACCCCTCCGGGGCCTGTCAAAACGGGGCTCCCGGCCGGACTGGACGCGCCTACGAGAACCAGCCGCCCGACGGGGCGGCCCTTCGTAGAATCGACCCAGGAACGGCTTGACCGGCGAACCTGCGGCAACGTAACTTCGACCGCACCTACTCGTGAGCCGCTGTACTGGAAGGGGGCGAAGCCGGATGTCGACCATCTCCGCGGTGCTTCGCCTGTCCCACCAGATCGCCTGGGCTCCGGGTCGTGTCGCACACGGCTGCTGACCAGCCCCCTTCCCGGCGTGCCCGATCGCGGCCCCGGCACCTTCCCCTCTCTCTCACCGCTCACGGCACCTCGCTGCGTGCCGATGTGCCGCGCCGCGCGTTGTCCGGATGCGGCGTCCCTGAACGAGAAAGCACTTGCAATGGCGACTAGGACAGTCAGATCGGCCACGCTCCGGAACGAGGACGCGCGATGGTAGCGGCGCGGATCACGGTCAACGGGAAAGAAACACCGATTTCACCGGCCGCACCCCACACCACCGTGCTGGATTTCCTGCGCGAGCGCGGCCTCACCGGCACCAAGGAGGGCTGCGCCGAGGGCGAATGCGGCGCCTGTTCCGTCCTGGTGGCCCGCCCCGGGGTGAACAAGCCCACCGACTGGGTCGCGGTCAACGCCTGCCTGGTGCCGGTGGCGGCGCTCGACGGCCAAGAGGTCATCACCTCCGAAGGTCTCGCCACCGTCGACGAATCCGGTACGCCCACCGCGCTGCACCCCGTGCAGGAGGAGATGGCCGTCCGCGGCGGATCCCAATGCGGTTACTGCACACCGGGGTTCATCTGCAGCATGGCCGCCGAGTACTACCGTCCCGACCGCTGCGCGCACGCCGGTCCGGCCGACGGCGCCCAGTCCGCCACCGGCGCCGCCGCCGACCCGGAGCACGGTCCGAACGGTTTCGATCTGCACGCGCTGAGCGGAAACCTGTGCCGGTGCACCGGATACCGCCCGATCCGCGACGCCGCGTACGCCGTCGGGACGCCCGCCGAGGACGACGCCCTCGCGCAGCGCCGCGAACAGTCCCCGCCCGCACCGGTCGCCACCGCCTACACCCGGAACGACAGCACGTTCCTGCGGCCGGGCACCCTGGCCGAAGCCCTGCGGCTGCTGCGCGAGCGGCCGGACGCGGTCGTGGTCGCCGGCAGCACCGACTGGGGCGTGGAGGTGAACATCCGGGCCCGCCGCGCCAGTTGCGTGGTCGCGATCGACCGGCTGCCCGAACTGCGGGAGCTGCGCGTCGAGTCCGACCACATCGAGATCGGGGCGGCGCAGACGCTCACCGAGATCGAACGCCGCCTCGACGGCCGCGTCCCCCTGCTGGCGGAGCTGTTCCCGCAGTTCGCGTCCCGGCTCATCCGCAACGGTGCGACCCTCGGCGGCAACCTGGGCACCGGCTCCCCCATCGGTGACAGCCCGCCCGTACTGCTCGCGCTGGAGGCGTCGGTGGTGCTCGCCGACGCCGACGGGGAGCGGGAGGTCCCCCTCTGCGACTACTTCACCGGCTACCGGCAGAGCGTGCGCCGTCCCGGCGAGCTGATCCGCGCGGTCCGGGTCCCGCTGCCGCTGTCGCCGGTCGCCGCCTTCCACAAGATCGCCAAGCGGCGCTTCGACGACATCTCCAGCGTCGCGGTCGCCTTCGCCCTCGACATCGAGGACGGGATCGTCCGCAAGGCGCGGATCGGTCTGGGCGGCGTGGCCGCCACCCCGATCCGCGCCCTCGCCGCCGAGGCGGCCCTGGAGGGCGAACCGTGGACGGCGCAGACCGTCGACGCCGCGTCCCGGGCGCTGCGGGCCCAGGGCACACCCATGGACGACCACCGCGCCAGTGCCGGCTACCGCTCCGCGATGCTCGGCCAGAGCCTGCTGAAGCTGTACGCGCGAACCACCGAGGAGGTGTCGTCATGAGCCATCTGTCCGACCGTCCCGAAAAGCCCGTCGTCGGCGTTTCGATGCCGCACGAGAGCGCCAACCTGCACGTCACCGGCGCCGCGCTGTACACCGACGACCTGGTCCAGCGCACCAAGGACGTACTGCACGCCCACCCGGTCCAGGTCATGAAGGCGCACGGCAGGATCACCGCGCTGCGCACCGAACCCGCGCTCGCCGTGCCCGGTGTGGTGCGCGTCCTGACCGGTGCCGACGTGCCGGGTGTCAACGACGCCGGGATGAAGCACGACGAACCGCTGTTCCCCGACGAGGTCATGTTCCACGGCCACGCGGTCGCCTGGGTGCTCGCCGAAACCCTGGAGGCGGCCCGGCTGGGTGCGGCGGCCGTCGAGGTGGACCTCGACGAGAAGCCCTCCGTGGTCACGCTGCGGGAAGCGATCGAGGCCGAGAGCTTCCACGGCGCCCGGCCCGTCATGGTGACCGGTGACGTCGACGCCGGCTTCGACGACTCCGCCCACGTGTTCACCGGCGAGTTCCACTTCTCCGACCAGGAACACTTCTATCTCGAAACGCACGCGGCGCTGGCCCACGTCGACGAGAACGGGCAGATGTTCGTCCAGAGCAGCACCCAGCACCCCTCGGAGACGCAGGAGATCGTGGCGCACGTCCTCGGCCTGCACAGCCACGAGGTCACCGTGCAGTGCCTGCGGATGGGCGGCGGCTTCGGCGGCAAGGAGATGCAGCCGCACGGGTTCGCGGCCGTCGCCGCGCTCGGCGCCAGGCTGACCGGCCGGCCGGTGCGGGTGCGGCTCAACCGGACCCAGGACCTGACCATGTCCGGCAAGCGCCACGGCTTCCACGCCACCTGGAAGATCGGCTTCGACGCCGAGGGCCGCATCCAGGCCCTGGACGCCACCCTGACCGCGGACGGCGGCTGGAGCCTGGACCTGTCCGAGCCCGTGGTGGCCCGCGCGCTGTGCCACATCGACAACACCTATTGGATCCCCCACGCGCGCGTCACCGGCCGCATCGCCAAGACCAACAAGGTCTCCAACACCGCCTTCCGCGGCTTCGGCGGACCGCAGGGCATGCTGGTGATCGAGGACATCATGGGCCGGTGCGCGCCACTGCTCGGCCTGGATCCGATGGAGCTGCGCGCACGCAACTTCTACCGGCAGGGCCAGTCGACGCCGTACGGTCAGCCGGTCCCCCGCCCCGAGCGGATCTCCGTCGTCTGGCAGCAGGTGCAGGAGGACGCCCGCATCGCCGACCGGCGGCGCGAGATCGAGGCGTTCAACGCCACGCACCCGCACACCAAGCGGGCGCTCGCGCTCACCGGGATCAAGTTCGGGATCTCGTTCAACCTCACCGCCTTCAACCAGGCCGGCGCGCTGGTACTGGTCTACAAGGACGGCTCGGTCCTGATCAACCACGGCGGCACCGAGATGGGGCAGGGCCTGCACACCAAGATGCTGCAGGTGGCCGCGACGACGCTGGGCATCCCGCTGCACAAGGTGCGGCTGGCTCCGACGCGCACGGACAAGGTCCCCAACACCTCCGCCACCGCCGCCAGCGCCGGGGCCGACCTCAACGGCGCGGCGGTGAAGAACGCCTGCGAGCAGATCCGCGAGCGCCTCCTCCAGGTGGCCGGCACCCAGCTGGGGGCGAACGCCTCGGACGTGCGCATCGTCGAGGGCGTCGCACGCGTCCTCGGCAACGACAAGGAGCTGGCCTGGGACGACCTGGTGCGCACCGCGTACTTCCAGCGGGTCCAGCTGTCGGCGGCCGGTTTCTACCGGACCGAGGGACTGCACTGGGACGCGAAGGCCTTCCACGGCTCGCCGTTCAAGTACTTCTCCTACGGCGCCGCCGCGACGGAGGTGGAGGTGGACGGGTTCACCGGCGCCTACCGGATCCGGCGCGTGGACATCGTGCACGACGTCGGCGACAGCCTCTCCCCGATGATCGACATCGGTCAGGTCGAGGGCGGTTTCGTGCAGGGCGCGGGCTGGCTCACGCTGGAGGACATGCGCTGGGACGCCGGTGACGGGCCGAACCGCGGCCGGCTGCTGACGCAGGCCGCGAGCACGTACAAGCTGCCGAGCTTCTCGGAGATGCCCGAGGAGTTCAACGTCAGGCTGCTGGAGAACGCCACCGAGGAGGGCGCGGTCTACGGGTCCAAGGCGGTCGGCGAACCTCCGCTGATGCTGGCGTTCTCGGTGCGGGAAGCGCTGCGGGAGGCCGCCGCCGCGTTCGGGCCCGGCGGGGTCAGCGTGGAACTCGCCTCCCCCGCGACACCGGAGGCGGTGTACTGGGCGGTCGAAGCGGTCCGCGCGGGCGGCGCGCGGCAGGGCGCCGACGCGCCCGGCGGCAGTGAAGTCGCCACTGAGGCAAGTGCTTTGAGTCATGCCTGACATGAGCTGGGTGGCCGCGGTCGCGCGGTTGCGGGCACGCCGGGAACCCGGTGTGCTCGTGACCGTCGCGACCGTGCGCGGCCACGCGCCCCGCCGGGCCGGTGCCAAACTCGTCGTGGGCCGGACCGAGACGTGGGGTTCGATCGGCGGCGGCAACATCGAGGCGGTCGCCATCGACCGGGCGCGCGAGCTGAACGGCGCGGCCGATCCCGAGCCGGAGCTGATGGAGTTCGCCCTGAACGACAAGGTCACCGGCCGGCACGGCGTGCAGTGCTGCGGCGGAGCGGTGACCGTGCTGCTCGAACCGCTGCCGGTGGTCCAGGCGGTGGCGGTCTTCGGCGTCGGGCACGTCGGACTGGAGCTGGCGCGCATCCTCGCCCGCCACCACCTCGATCTGCACCTGATCGACACCCGGCCGGACATGCTCACCGACGAGCGGCTCGGCGTGCTCGCGGACCCGGTGGCGCGGATCGACGTGCACCACACCCCGCTGCTTCCGGAGGAGGTGCTCGCGGAACTGCCGCCGGGCACCCACGTCCTGATCATGACCCATGATCATGCCGAGGACGCCGCCCTGTGCGACGCCGCCCTGCGCACCCCTGGTCTCGGCTCGGTCGGCCTGATCGGCTCGGCCGCCAAATGGGCGCGGTTCCGGCAACGCCTGGCCGACGAGGGCGGCCACGACGCCGCCGCCATCGACCGGATCAAGACCCCGATCGGGATCGCGGGGATCACCGGCAAGGAACCCGCCACGATCGCGGTGAGCGTCGCGGCGGACCTGCTCCGGACCTTCGAACAGGAGCGCCGCTGGGCCGCACCGGACACGCTGGCCGCGGTGGCGGACCCCCCGGTGGCCAGCAGCGCCTGAGACGCCGCGGGCGAGCCGTGCCGCAACGGCCTAAAGTGGGACCGACAGGCACATACGGCATGTCCGACGGCCTTCGAGGTGCCCCTGCCGAGGCTGGCCGTTCGGCTGGCCCGGGAGGCGTGATGACCGTACCCTCCGACGCGTCGCCACGGCACGCGCAGAGCGACCCCGAGGACGTCCTCAGACAGCTCGGGGGCTCGTGGCACTGGGCGCTCGGCTTCGCCCTCGCCACGTTGATCCCCGGCATCCTTGTACTCGTCTGGCCGGACGAGACGCTGCACGTCCTGGCCGTGATCATCGGTCTGCAGCTCCTGGTGGCGGGCGGCTTCCGGTTCGTCACCGCCTTCTCGCACGGCAGCGACGGGGGCGGCAGCAGACTGGCGGGCATCCTCATCGCCATGCTGGCGTTCCTGGCGGGCGTCCTCGTCCTGCGGCATCCGATGCAGACGATCGGCGCGCTGTCGCTGATCGTCGGGGTGTTCTGGCTGCTGACCGGAGTGCTCACGGCGTACGTCGCGATCGCGGACCGCGCGCTCGTGCACCGCGGCCTGCTCTTCGCCGTGGGCGCCCTCGGCGCCGTCGCCGGCATCGTGGTCCTGTGCTTCCCGGTGGACTCCGCGGTCGCGCTGACCCGGCTGCTGGGACTGTGGCTCGTCCTGCTCGGCGTGTTCGAAGTGGTGATGGCCCTCGCACTGCGTTCCGCCACCCGCCGCACATGACGGAAGCCGTCGACGGGTCACGGCACTAGTGCCGTGGCCGGGAGGGTCAGTTCGAAGCGGCAGCCGCCGGGGACGTTGTGGACGTCCGCGTGCCCGGAGTGGGCTTCGACGATGCCCCGGACGATGGCCAGGCCCAGGCCCGCGCCCGCGGGAGGGGTACGGGCCCGGGAGCCCCGCCAGCCGGTGTCGAAGACGCGGGGCAGGTCCTCCTCGGGGATCCCGCCGCACGCGTCGGTGACGGACAGCACCACGGCGTCCGCCCGGCGTTCGGCGGCGATCGCGACGGTGCCGTCGGCCGGGGTGTGGCGGATGGCGTTGACCAGGAGGTTGGACAGCACCCGGGTCATCTCCTTGCCGTCGACCTCCACCGGCAGCGGGGCGACGTTCCCGCCGGCCAGCCGTACGCCGTGCTCACGGGCCAGCGCGTCCGCTCCCGCGAGCGCGTCGCCGACCAGGTCGTAGAGGGACATGCGGGTGGGGGTGAGGGAGAGGGCGCCCGCGTGGATGCGGGACAGCTCGAACAGGTCGGTGACCATGGAGTTGAGGCGCTCCACCTCCGCGCGCATCTGCCGGTGGTAGCGGGCCGGGTCGGCCACGATGCCGTCCTCCAGCGCTTCCGACATGGCGCGCAGCCCGGCCAGCGGGGTCCGTAGGTCGTGCGAGATCCAGGCCACGAGCTCGCGCCGCGAGGTCTCCAGGGCCCGCTCGCGTTCGCGCGAGGCGGCGAGGCGCTCAGCGGTGAGGGCCAGCTCGCGGCTCAGCGCCGCGAGTTCGGCGGGGGCCGGTGCGGCGGGAGCCGTGAAGGTGCCTTCCTCCCCGAAGTCGTGTGCCGCGCGGACGAGTTCCCGGCAGCGCCGCACGACCTGCCGGCCCAGCAGCAGGGCCGTGCCCAGCGACACGGCCGCGGCCATGGCGACGACCGTGGTCACCACGGCGAGGTCGTGGGAGGAGAGGAACATCGCCCACGCCACCGCGAGCGTCCCGAAGAGCATCGCGGACACGGCGACCGCCGCGACGACCGCGAGGGTGACGGCGACGCTGCGCCGCCGCAGTATCCGCAGTGCGACGGCTCCGAGGAGCCCGGCGGCGCCCGCGCCGAGGAAGGCGTACAGGGCGATCAGCAGCAGGTCACGCACGGCGGTCCTCCGTACGTGCCCCGGGCGTGGCTTCCGCGTGCCCGGACGGGGAGGGGCCCGCTTCGAAGCGGTATCCGGCACCCCACACGGTCCGGATCAGCCGCGGATCGGCCGGGTCCTTCTCGATCTTGGCGCGGAGTCTGCGGACGTGGACGGTGACGGTGGACAGGTCGCCGAAGTCCCAGCCCCAGACCTCGCGCATCAGCCGTTCCCGGTCGCAGACCTGACCGGCGTGCCGGAGGAAGTAGGCGAGGAGGTCGAACTCCCTCAGGGTGAGGGCCAGCTCCGCGCCGTCCCGCGTCGCCCGGCGGGCGGCGGGGTCCACGGCCAGGCCGGCCGCCGCGAGCCGGGGTTCGTCGGCGGGGGCCGCCGTCGACGCCCTGCGCAGGACCGACCGGACGCGCAGGACCAGCTCGCGCGGGCTGAAGGGCTTGGTCACGTAGTCGTCCGCGCCGACTTCGAGGCCCAGGATCCGGTCGTCTTCGTCGCCGCGCGCGGTGAGCATGACCACGGCCACGGGAGGCCTCCCGTCCGCCCGCGCACGCAGCCGGCGGCAGACCTCCAGGCCGTCCATGCCGGGCAGCATCAGGTCGAGGACGACGAGGTCGGGGCGGTGCCTGGCGGCGGCCTCCAGGGCGGCCGGGCCGTCGGCGGCCCGGTGCACCGTGAATCCGGCCCGCTCCAGGTAGCCCGTCACGACCTCCGAGACGGTCGGATCGTCGTCCACCACCAGGACACGGCCGGTGCCCTGCCGGGTGGCGGGGGCACGCTCGGTTTCGCTACGGGATTCCATGGTCCCAGGGTGACACCGTGCCGCACGGCGCGGAGCCGCGCCCGCCGCCGTGCGGCCCGGCGTCCGCGTTCCGTAAGGTCTCGCCCGGAGCCCTTCGTCAACCCGGCGCGGGCGGTCGCCTCCGTCCGGTCAGTCGACGCCCAGCAGGCGCCGCCTGTCTTCGGGGCGGGACCGGAACTCCGCGCAGGGCGCCTCGTGGACGATGCGGCCCTTCTGCATGACCGCCACGTTCCGGGCGACGGAGAAGGCGAGCCCCAGGTTCTGTTCGACGAGGACCACCGACATGCCCTGCGCGCTCACCTCACGGATGACCTCGCCGACTTGGGCGACGATCGCCGGGGCGAGGCCGTCGGACGGCTCGTCGAGGAGCAGCAGGCGCGGGTTCCCCAGCAGGGACCGGGCGATCGCGAGCATCTGCTGTTCCCCGCCGGAGAGCTGGTCACCGCGGTGCCCGAGCCGCTCCCCGAGCCGTGGGAGCAGGTCGAGGACGCGGGCCCTCGTCCACGGCCCGCGCGTCGAGGGCCGCGACGCGATGGCCAGGTGCTCGGCCACGGTCAGCGGTGCGAAGACCCGGCGCCCCTGCGGTACGACGCCCACCCCGGCCCGGGCGATCACGTCGACGCGGGATCCGGCGATCTCCCGGCCGCCGAGGGTGACGCTGCCCCCGTACGGCCGGACGAGGCCCATGACGGTGGAGACGAGGGTGGTCTTCCCGACCCCGTTGCGGCCGAGGACCGCGACGGTCCCGCCTTCGTCGAGGTCGAGGTCGACGCCGCCCAGGACCACGCCCCCGGCGTATCCGGAGCTCAGGCCGCGGATGCTCAGGAACGGCTTCACGAGGCGGCCTCCGTCGTGCCGAGGTAGGCGCTCTGGACCTCGCCCGAGGCCCGCACCTCGTCCGGGGAGCCGGTCTTCAGGTGTCTGCCGAGGTGCATGACGGTCACCGTGTCGGCGAGCTCGAAGACCATGTCGAGGTCGTGTTCGATCAGGAGCACCGTCACCTCGTCCGGCAGGGCCGCGACGAGTCCGGTGAGCCGCGCCGTCTCCGCAGGCGACATGCCGGCGGCCGGCTCGTCCAGCAACAGCAGCCGGGGTTCGGTGGCCAGCGCGACGGCGACCTCCAGCTGCCGCCGTTCGCCGTGCGAGAGGTCGGCCGCCCGGACGTCGTGCCGGGTGGGCAGCCCGACCCGCTCCAGCAGCGTCCGGGCCCGTGCGAGCGCCGCCGTCCGGGCGGTCACCTTCCGCAGGCCGCCGAGTCCGGCACCGGCCGGGCGCAGCACGGCGAGCAGGACGTTCTCCAGCACGGTCTCGCGCATGAAGAGGCTGGAGTGCTGGAACGTCGCGGCGACACCGAGTCCGACCCGGCGGTCCACGGGCAGCCGGGTCACGTCCTGGCCGTCGACGAGGATGGTTCCGGCGGTCGTCGCCAGCGTTCCCGAGATCAGGCCGAACAGCGTCGACTTTCCGGCGCCGTTCGGGCCGATGACGGCGTGCCGGGCACCGCGGCGCACGGTGAGGTCGACCTCGTCCAGGGCCCGGAAGGAGCCGAAGTGCCGTGAGACCGAGCGTAGTTCCAGTAGGGCGTGTTCCGTCACGTGGTCCTCTTCCGGGTCGGCTTGGGCGGGAGCCGTACTCCGGCCAGCCCGCGGGGCAGCGCGTAGACGGCGGCGACGAAGAACAGTCCGAGCAGCAGCGGCCCGCGGCCCGCGACGGCTTCGAGGTTTCCGAGGTAGTCGCGGGTGACCCAGACGAGCGCGGCTCCCGCGCAGGCCCCCCACAGCGAGCCGGAGCCGCCGATGACGACGGCGAGCAGGGCGAGTGCGGCGATCTCGAATCCGGCGTCGCCGGGCGAGACGAACCGCTGCACGGACACCCACAGGGCCCCGGCGACGCCGGCCAGCGCACCGGCGCCGCAGTAGACGGCCAGGGCGTAGCGACGGGTGGGGTACCCGATCGCGCTCATGCGGCGCTCGTTGTCGCGGATGCCGCGCAGGGCCAGGGCGAACGGTGTCGAGCCCAGGCGGGAGACGGCCGCGAACAGGGCCAGGAACACGGCCAGGACGTAGCAGTACACCAGTCCGTCCAGCTCCAGCGCGGCCATGCCCGGCAGTGGTACGACGGGCGGGACGCCGGACAGGCCGTCGGTGCCGTTGGTCAGCGATTTCCAGTTCACGGCGGCGCTGTAGGCGATCTCGCCGATGGCGAGCGTCAGCATCAGGAACACCACGCCCCGGGCCCGCACCGCCAGCCATCCCGTGGGCACGGCCACCAGCGCGGAGACCGCGGCGGCGATGAGCAGTTGGTAGGCGCCGACGTCGGTGAGCCGCGTCGCGACGACGGCCGCCGTATAGGCACCGACGCCGAAGTAGGCCGACTGGCCGAGGGTCGGCAGTCCGGTCAGGCCGGTGAGCAGGTTGACGCTGATCGCGAGGAGGGCGAACACCAGGATCCGCGACAGCGTGCCGATGGCGTACGGGCCGAGGACGAACGGGGCCGCCGCGAGCGCGAGGGCGACGGCGGCCGGGGACAGCCGCCGGACGGCGGATCCGGCGGGCCGGGGCGGGCTCATGCGCGCACCCCCGACGGGACCAGGCCGTGCGGGCGGACGACGAGCACGGCGAGCATGGTGCCGAAGAGCAGGAAGGGCGCGTACTCCGGCAGCAGCGCCACCCCGAGCGTCTGCACCTGGCCGATGAGGAGCGCGCCGGCGAGCGCGCCGCGCACGGATCCGAGACCGCCGACGACCACGACGACGAGCGAGAGGACGAGGACGGTCTCGTCGACGCCCGGGCCGGGGCCCAGGATCGGTGCTCCGAGGACGCCGCCGACCACGGCCAGGGCCGCGCCGAGGGCGAAGACCCCGTAGAGCACCCTGCGGATGTCCACGCCCAGGGCGCGGACCATGTCCCGGTCGGCGACGGTGGCCCGCACCAGGGCTCCGAGCGAGGTGCGTTCGAACAGCAGGTACACGAGGGCGGCGAGGCCGGCCGCGACGCCGATGAAGACGAGCCGGTACACCGGATAGGCGTGGCCGAGGAGGTCCACCGTGCCGCGGAGCGCGGTGGGCGGGTCGGTGGGCAGCACGTCGCCGCCGAAGGCCGCGGCGAGGAGGTCGGCGACGATGAAGGTGACGCCGAGCGTCAGCACGGCCTGGTCCAGGTGCCCGCGCCGGGCGAGCGGCTGGGTGAGGAACGTCAGTGCCGCTCCGCCCAGGGTGCCCAGCAGGGCGCCGGCCGCCAGCGCGAGGAGCAGGCCCCACAGGCTTCCGTCGGACAGGGCGTAGGCGACGTAGGCCCCGGCGAGGTAGAGGGTGCCGTGGGCGAGGTTGAGCACGTCCATCATGCCGAAGACCAGGGACAGGCCGACCGCGATCGTGAACAGCAGCAGACCGAAGGCGATCCCGTCGATGACGCTGACGAAGTTGCCGTCCAACCATCCGTACACGTCAGCCGCCCAGGCGGACGAGTTCGGAGCTGACGGTGTTGGCCCCCTGCTTGACCTCGCGCAGGTACCAGGGCTGGACGGGCGTGCCGCCGCTGTTGAACCGCCAGGTGCCCCGCGGGCTGTCGATGTCCCCCGCCTTGGCGATGGCGGCGTTGACCGTCTCCGGGGTCACCGTCTCGCCTGCGGTCCCGATCGCCCGGTCGAGCACCTGCGCCGCGTCCCATGACGCCATCGCGTAGGTGGTCGGGTCGGTGCCGTAGGCGGACCGGTAGGCGGGGGCGAACTGTCCGTTGGCCGCGTTGTCCAGGTCCGCGCTGTAGTTGAGTGCGGTGAGGATGCCCTCGGCCGCCTCTCCCTGCCCCTTGAGCACTCCGCCCTCGGTGAGGAAGCCGGGCGCGTAGAGCGGGATCTTGCCGGCCAGGCCGAAGTCCCGGTACTGCTTGACGAAGTCGACGGCCGCACCTCCGGCGTAGAAGCAGAAGACGGCCTTGGCTCCGGACCGCTCGATCTGCGCGAGGTACGGCTGGAAGTTCTTGGTGCCGGGGAAGGGCGTGTAGACCTCCTCCCCCGCGATCTTGCCGCCCGCCGGGAGGAAGGTGGACTTGAAGCCGTCCACCTCGTCCTTGCCCGCCTGGTAGCCGGCGGCGATCAGGAAGACCGGGCCGCCGGCCTTCTCGGCCACGTGCTTGCCGAGGGCCTTGCCGGGTTCGTCGTTGACGTACGAGGTCCGCCAGATGTACTCGGTCCCGGTCAGGGTCGTGGGCGAGGCGTTCGAGCCGACGAGCGGGACCTTGCTGCTCTCGAAGAGGTCCTTGACCCCGTTGATGGTGGCCGAGCTGACCACGCCGCTCACCGCCAGCACGCGGTCCTGTTTGACCAGCTTCTCGGCCGCCGCCTTGCCCGAGTCGGCCGTCTCCCCCTCGTCCGCGACCACGATCTCCACCGCGCGCCCGCCGAGCTTGCCGCCGTGCCTTTGGACGTAGAGCTCGAAGCCCTGCTTCATGTCGTCGCCCAGCGCCTTGTAGGTCCCCGACTGCGGGACGAGGAGCCCGATCTTCACGGGCCCGTTCTGCTGGTCGCCGTCGCCCGTCCCCAGGCTGGCGCCACCACATGCCGTGGTCAGGAAGAGAGCTGCCGTCGTCACGGCGATCAGACCAACGGGACGAAATCGACCTGCCATGGAAACTCCGAACGTAGTCAACCATCCCTTGCGGGACGGATGTTGCTGATGGGGCTGCCTTGAGGGGTCCGGGCGGAGGGGCCGGCCCGGGGATGGTCCGGCGACCGGTCGGGGTGCGCGTTTCGCCTCCGCCCGGACGGGCCCGGAGCGAGGGCCGGGGTCGGGGCGAGCGCGTCGGCCGCCCGGCGGGGATACCGGAGGTGACACGTGTCTATCGTGTATATACGACGCACGTCAAGAGTTCGCGATATCACCGGCTCCACGGGAGCCGGGACCCTTGACCCCGGCCCCATTCATGTCGTAACACTGACCCTCGTCAAAATCACGCCATGCCGATTCGGCGACGGGCTCTTGATCAGTCAGGGAGTGAAGCACCATGACCGACGATCCATCGCGGCGCAAGGTCCTCAGGAACGGCGGGGTCCTGGCCGGTGCCGCGCTGCTCTCCGGCATGCCGGGCGGGGGCGCGGCGCAGGCCGCCCCGCACCCGGCCGCCGCCTCCTCACCCGTGGTGGACGCGCCCGCGGGCCGGCTGCGCGGAAGCACGGAAGGGGGCCTCGCCGTCTTCAAGGGCGTGCCCTACGCGGCGCCGCCCGTCGGCCCCCTCCGCTGGCGGCCGGCCCGGCCCCACCCCGGCTGGCAGGGGACGCGCGACGCGACCGCCTTCGGGCCGAGCGCGCCGCAGCCCTACCGGGAAGGCGGCGACCAGGTACTCGGAACGCACGGCTCACCACCCTTCGACGAGGACTGCCTCACGCTCAACGTCTGGACGCCCGGAACCGGCGGCGCCAAGCGGCCGGTGATGGTGTGGATCCACGGCGGCGGCTTCGTCTCCGGATCCGGCTCGATGCCCCAGTACTCCGGCGAGACCTTCGCGCGGGACGGTGACCTCGTCGTCGTGACGGTCAACTACCGCCTCGGGCCGCTGGGTTACCTCTACTTCGGGGAGGACGGCGCCGGCGGGAACTTCTGGCTCACCGACCAGCTCGCCGCGCTGAACTGGGTACGGGACAACATCGCCGCGTTCGGCGGCGACCCGGACGAGATCACCGTCGCCGGACAGTCCGGCGGTGCGCTGTCGGTCGCGGCGCTGGCCGGTGCCAGGACGGCCAAGGGCCGCCCACTGTTCCGGCGCGCGATCCTGCAGAGCCCGCCGCTCGGCCTGAAGATCCCCACCCGGGCCGAATCCCTGCAGCGCAGCGCCACCTTCCTGGACATCGTCGGAGCCAAGGACGTGGCGGAGCTCCGCGCCGTGCCCTGGCAGCGCCTGATCGCCGCCACCTTCGAGATGTTCGGGCGCACCGCACAGTGGGGGTACTGGTCGACCCCGTACCTGCCGGTGCTCGACGAGGTCACGCTGGACCGCGACCCGGCCGATCTGCTGCTCAGCGGCGCCGGGGCCGACATCGAGGTCCTGGTCGGCTGGACCAGGGAGGAGGCGAACTTCGCCTTCGCCCTCAGCGAGCCGTACGCGGCGGCGACCAAGGAGCAGGTGCTCGCCAGGGCCCGGAACACCTTCGGCAGCCGGGCCGCCCAGGCCTACACCGCCTACGAGGAGGCCCGGCCGGGCGCCCGCCCGCTGGACGTCCTCATGGACCTGATCACCGACGACCTGTTCCGCATGCCGTGCGTGGCGCTGGCCGAACGGCGGGCGGCCCGCGGCCGTCCGGTCTGGGCCTACCAGTTCAACCTCCCGACGCCCGCGCACGACGGCCGGCTCGCGGCCGCGCACTGCCTGGAGCTGCCGTTCGTGTTCCACAACTTCGACAAGTGGTCGCAGGCCCCCTTCCTGGCGGGGCTGGCCCCCCGGGTCCGTGACGGTCTCGCCGCGACCGTGCACGCGTCCTGGATCTCCTTCGTCCGCACGGGCGACCCCAACCAGCACCCCATGCCGCGGTGGGACCGCTACGGACGGGACTCCCGCACGACCATGACCCTCGACTCGGTCACCACCGCCACCGAGGACGTCGCCGGATACTGGCGCCGACTGCACCATCCGGCGGTCCCGTAGGCCGGGTCGTCACGGTCGAGCCACCGGGTCCCGCGCCGCCGCGCCCCGCGGGACCCGGTGCCGCCGCCAGTGCGAAACCCTCCAAGCCCGGCCGGGCATCGTTGTACCGGTCAAGATCACCGCGGGCGTCCGCACGACCGCAGACTGGTGGGACGGGGCGGCCGGGGCGGCCGCCGCGGCCCTGTCCGTGCCGACACCCGGGACACCACACCGTGAACGAACGCGTCATCGCGCCCAAGAGCCGGGGCTTCCTGTTCCTCGACTCCCACCCAGAAGGCTGCCGACGGCTGGTGGACGAGATGTGGCGGGCCGTCCCCGCCCCGCTCGCCGCCGGGGGCGAAGGGCCGGTGGCCCTGGTCATCGGCTCGTCCGCCGGGTACGGCCTGGCCGCCACGATCGCGGGCCTGGCCCGTGTCGGCATCCGCGGCATCGGCGTGTGCTTCGAGAAGGCGCCCGCGCGGCGCACCGGTACGGCCGGCTGGTACCGCACCGCCGCCACCGACCGGCTCGCCCGCCTGCACGGGCGGGACATGGTCTTCCTCAACGGCGACGCGTTCGGCGACGCCATGAAGGAGCAGGTCGCCGATCTCCTCGCCGAGCGGTTCGGGGGACGGCTCGACTACCTGGTCTACTCGGTGGCCGCGCCCCGCCGCACGGACCCGGACACCGGCGAGGTGTACGCGTCGGTCCTCAAGCCGGTCGGCTCGCGGCACACCACCAAGACCCTCGTCTTCGACGACCACGGCGCCCCGGAGGTCAAGGAGGTGACCACCGCGCCGGCCGAGGGCGACGACGTCGAGCAGACCGTGGCGGTGATGGGCGGCGCCGACTGGGAACGGTGGATCACGTTCCTGGCCGGCCGGTCCCTGCTTGCCGAGGGCTTCACCACCGCCGCCCTGTCCTACATCGGCTCGCCCCTGACCGCGGCGATCTACCGGCAGGGCACGATCGGCGCCGCGAAGGCCCATCTCGAAGCCACCGCACGCACGTTGGACGAGCGCCTCGGCAAGACCCTGGGCGGCCGGGCCGTCACCTCGGTCAACGCCGCTGCCGTCACCCAGTCCTCCACCGCCATCCCCGGCATCGCCCTGTACACCGGGCTGCTGCGCGGTGTCCTCGGCGACGCGATGGTGGCACCCGTCGGGCAACTGGTCTCTCTGTGGGACCAGTTGACGGGCGCTCAGCCCCTCGCCCTCGACGACGAGGGCCGGGTCCGCCTCGACACCTGGGAACTCGACCCCGCCGTGCAGAACGCCGTCGCCGAACGCTGGAACACCGCCACCGGCGACACCGTCACCGAGCTCGCCGACCTCGGCTGGTTCGGCGACGAGGTCCGCCGCCTCTACGGCTTCTGCGTCGACGGCGTCGACTACACCGCCCCCGTCGAGACCGACGTCCCCTGGCCCGCCCGCCAGGACGTGCCAGGGGACGCCCCGGTCACGGCGCCAGGCCGGTGACCTGCCGTACGTGCAGCAGGCTCGGCTCGGCCAGTACCTCGTGGAGTTGCTGGAAGGTCTGCCGCGCGGCGACCGCGTTCCAGTCCGCGGGGAGCAGCTCGCTCGGCAGACCGGGGTCGAGGTAGGGCAGCCGGCGCCATTGGGTGAGCATGGGTACGTAGTGGCGGAAGGCCTCGCCGCCGTCGATGTCCCGCTGCCGCGCGAGTCCGGCGGCGACGGGGCCGTACGCGTCGGTGAACGTGGCGTACTGCTCCTGGATCGCCGGGAAGTCCCACCACGAGCTGACCGTCCCGGGCAGGTCGCTGAAGGCGGCGTAGTCCGCGGCGAACAGGTGGACGTACTCGCTGAGGCCGCGCCGGACGAGCATGTCGCGGGCGTCGCCGAGGAGCCGGCCGGGTGCCAGCCAGACGCCGGGGGCGATGTTGCCGAAGCCGAGCCAGGTGAGCCGGGTGCGGAGCTGGTAGCGGTACGAGCGCTCGGACTCCGGTACGGAGAACACGGCCATCGCCCAGCCGTCGGCGAGCTCCGCCGGCTCCAGGCTGCCGAAGATACGCCGGTCGCCCTCGTCGAAGACGGGGTGCGCGGCCGGGCTCAGCCGGTAGCCGGTGGCGCCGCGGTGTTCCGGTTCGAGTACGCCCTTCTTCTTGAGCCGGGAGATCGCCGAACGCGCCGCCGGGCCGTCGACGTCCAGCTCGGACATCAGGGTGATCAGGTCGGCGACGGAGATCCAGCCGCCGAGCCGGCGCGCGAACGCCCCGTAGACCGTGTTGATCAACGAGCTGGGCCTGAGGGGACTGTCCGCCATGATCGCCTTCCGTCGTCTGCGGTCGCGATCCTACCGAGCCCGGCGGACGGGGCGCCGTCCAGGTCCGGGTCACGGCGGGCCGGACGTGCGGCGACGGGGCGGCGCGGCGGCGTCACCGCGCGGTGGGCGACTGCCGCGCCGGCGGCGATTCGGCGTGGGCGCCGGACAGGAGGTGGCCCGCGCCGGGGGCCACGGCCGGGAGGTCCAGGGCGCGCAGCATCTGGTGGACGGTGCACACGGCCGCCGAGACGACGGGCTTGCCGAGGAGCTGTTCGGCTTCGTCGATCGCGCCCAGCGAGGGCATCTGGACGCAGGCGGAGAGCACGAAGGCGTCGGCGTCGGCGTGGTCCAGGGCCTGGGCGAGGCCGGGGAGCCGTGCGGGGTCGTGTGCGGCGACGTCGAGGTTGTCGGGGATCTCCAGGGCCTGGTAGTCGAGCACCTCGATGCCCTCGTGGGTGAGGTAGTCGACGACGGTCTTCGTCAGCGGGCGCATGTACGGTGCGATCAGGGCGATCTTCTTCGCCTTGAGGGTGTGCAGGCCGTGCACGAGGGCTCCGGCGCTGGTGACGACGGGGGCCGGGGCGCCGTTCTCCACGGTGCGCACGTGCAGGCGTTCCTCGGAGGTGCGGTGGTAGCCGAGCCCCGTGCTCATGATGGCGACCAGGCAGGCGTAGCCCAGTACGTCCACCCGCGCGTCGGAGAGCTCGACGGCGCAGCGGTCCGAGTCGGCATCCATGGCCTTGAGCTGTTCCGGGGTGACGTGGGTCATCCGCATGCGGCTGGAGTGGAAGGTGAAGCGTTCCGGCGCGATGGTTTCCCGGGCGCGCAGGATCGCGGGGACCTCGGTCTCCATGGTGACGTTGGAGCTCGGCACGATCTGGCCGATGCGGTAGGTACGGGGGGCGCGGGCGGACATGTCGCTCCTCAGCGGGCGTCGACGACGGGGTTGGTCAGGGTGCCGATGCCTTCGACGGTGGCCTCGACGGTGTCTCCGGGGTGCAGGAACTCGGGAGGGACCATGCCGGCGCCGACGCCGGCGGGTGAGCCGGTGGCGATGACGTCCCCGGGCTCCAGGGTGACGCCGGAGGTGATGTCGGCGATGAGGCGGGCGATGGGGAAGAGCATGTGGCGGGTGTTCGACTTCTGCTTGGTGACTCCGTTGACGCGCAGCGAGAGGTCGAGGTCCATCGGGTCGGGGATGTCGTCGGCCGTGACGACGGCGGGGCCGAAGGGCGCGTAGGAGTCCTGGCCCTTGGAGAAGAACCACTGGCCCGAGCGGCGCTGGTCGCGGGCACTGATGTCGTTGACGATGCTGAAGCCGAAGATGTGGTCGTACGCGTCCTCCTCGCTCACCCGGAAGGCGGTGCGGCCGATGACGACGGCCAGTTCGCACTCCCAGTCCAGCTGGGTGGTGAGGTCGGCGTTGTGCAGGACGGGCTGTCCGGGGCCGGTGACGGCGGTGGCGGGCTTGCTGAAGAGCACGGGGCGCGTGGGCCGCTCCTTGTCGGTGTCCAGGCTGCGGCTGGATTCCGCCACGTGCTCGACGTAGTTCAGACCGACCCCGATGATCTTGCCGGGGCGCAGCGGGGCCCGCAGGGTCACCGCCTCGGCCGGGTGCACGGCCTCGGCGGGCCAGGCCGCGGGTCCGGCGGCCAGCAGGCCGCGTGCGGTCTCCTGGGCGGGTGCGCCGGCCCGGATGAACGACAGCAGGTCCAGGGGCAGTTCCACGGCGGCCCGTTCGGCCAGGGCCGCGAGGTCGACGACGTGGTCGTCGACCTGGGCTCCGAGGCGCACGGAATCGTCGTCGAGGGTGTAGCTGATCAGCCGCATGGGGGCTCCTTGCGTGGGAGGGGGATGGTGCGCGGGGGCGGGGCTCCGCCGCACCGGCGCCGGTGTCAGGGCCGGCGGCGTCCGGTGCGGCGGAGCGGTTCAGGCGGTGGGCTGGTGCCCGCCGTTGTCGGTGTAGGCCTCTTCGCGGTGGAAGCCGAGCGAGCGCATGACGGGGAAGTCGTTGAAGGAGAAGAGGCAGGCGTCCTCGGACAGGTCGAGGTTGTGGTGCTCGTGCCAGGCCCAGGAGGGCACGCAGAACATGTCGCCCCGCTGCCACTCGAACCGCTGTCCGGCGATCACCGAGACGCCGCGTCCCTTGGCGGCGGTGTAGATCACCGAGCCGGTGTGGCGGTGGGCCCGCGTGGCCTGGCCGGGGCGCAGGAGCTGCAGGTGGGCGCCCATGGTCGGCATGACGGAGCCGCCGGTGACCGGGTTGGTGTACTCCGCTATGACGCCGTCGTACGGAGATCCCTCGGTGGCCCTGGCGAGGCCCCGCAGGGCCTCGTAGGTGGGCTCCCAGGGGAAGGCGAGCAGCGGGGAGTAGGGCCGGGTCCACTTCTCGACGCCGTACGGCAGCAGGTTCCCGCCGTAGGTGAGCACGGAGGAGTTGATGACCTTTCCGGGGGTCTGGTACAGCTCGGGGTGGACCTCGTAGAAGCCGGCGTCCAGGGCGTTGACGAGCGGGATGTCGAGGCCGTCCTGCCAGATGACGGGGGCGTCGTCGGCCTCGTTCCCGTGCTCGTGCCAGGTGCCGTTGGGGGTGATCGCGAAGTCGCCGGGGCCGACGCGCAGCTTCTGTCCGTCGACGATCGTCCAGGCTCCGGTGCCCTCGTGGACGAAGCGGAGCGCGGCGGCCTGGTGGCGGTGGGCGGTCATCGCCTCGCCGGGGCCCATGATCTGCAGGCCGGTGTAGAGGAGTCCGACGGCGGCGCTGACGTCCTTGCGGCCCGGGTTGACGAGCATCACGACGCGGCGGCCCGCGTCGTCGGCCTTGACGAGGTCGAGGGCCTTGCGGACCAGGGGGCGCAGTTCGCTGTAGCGCCACAGGACGGGTACGGACTTCGGCTGCGGGTACCAGGGCTCGATGTCGTTGGCCACGGTCCACAGCGCACCGGCCTGGAGCTGGGCGAGTTCGCCGTAGAACGCGGTGAGTTCAGGGGAGTCGGACACCCGGGCTCGGCCCAGTCGGCTGTCGTCGTACTCGGTGGTCATGCGTCCTCCTTCGTGATGCCGGTGGATTCCGTGGAGAGGGGCGGGAGGGGTGACGGGGGCGGGAAGGGCGGCGCGGCGTGCGCCGGGTCCGTCGCGAAGGTCACGGGGGTGCGGGGGCGGTTGTCGACGTGGAGCTGGAAGACGTCGAACCGGTTGTAGTGGCCGACAATGTCGTGCATCTGCTTGGGCTGGATGCACCTGGCCAGGTCGATCTCGGCGTACACGATGCCCTCGGTGTCGATCAGCGGCTCGGTGACGGGCCGGCCGTCGGGGCCGAAGACGCCGGACAGGGCGCTGCGGGGGCGGGCGAGCGTGCGGCGCGCCTCCTCGTCGTCGCCCGCGATGGCGTCGACGATTTCCGGGGAGATCGTCGAGCAGGCCACGACGGAGAACACCTTGCCCTCGAAGCTGTGGGCGGCGGTGCGGACGGCGATGGCGTCCGCCATGTCGTAGTCGGCCGGTGCCACCGGCAGGGCGATGTAGCAGGAAGCGTGGACCAGTTCGCCCTGGGCGAGGAGGGTGAAGCGGGCGAGGGTGTTGGTGTTCTCCCCGCAGGCGAGGGCCCCGAGCGGGCCGACGGGGGTGGGGTGGACCTTCAGCGAACTGCCGTCACCGCCGGTCCAGGTCAGCTTCTCGGCCCAGGTCGGCACCAGCTTGCGGTGGACGCCGAGGAGGGCGCCGTCGGGGCCGATGGTGAGGAGGGTGTTGTAGAGGACGCCGAGGCTGTGCGGGCCGCGTTCGTTGACGCCGATGACGAGGACGACCCCGTACTGGCGGGCGGCGGACCGCAGTCGGTCGACGTACGGGCCGGGGACGTCGACGGCCGAGCGGTAGAGCCGCTCGAACCAGGGCGAGCCCTGGACCGGGTTCATCGTCCAGTTCCAGTACGGATAGCCGGGGACGAACACCTCGGGGAAGACGACCAGTTCGGCGCCGCCGGCCGCGGCCTCCGCGATCAGGGCGATCGTCTTGTCGACGGTCGCCGCGGCGTCCAGGTAGACGGGAGCCGCCTGCACGGCCGCGGCGGTGAAGCGTGGCAGATCCATCGGTACTCCAGGTCAGCGGGCGGATGCGGCGGCGGTCGCGGGGAGGCTCGGAACCCAGCGCAGGTGCACGGGGGCGGAAGGCTCGCGGAGCAGCTGGAGCCGGGGCGCGATCCGGTCGGTGCGCGCACCCGGCGGGCGGCCGCTGCCCGCCCGCCAGGAGGCCGGCCAGGGCGCCGCCGGACCGCTGTAGTCCTGGGCGGCGGCGGCGTGCAGCGTCCACAGGGGGTCGTGCAGCTGCGCACGGCCGACACCGCACAGGTCGGCCCGGCCCGCCAGGATGATCGAGTTCACGTCGTCGTACGTGGAGATCGCGCCGACCGCGATGGTCGGGACGTCCGTGGCGTTGCGGATCAGGTCCGCGTACGGGGTCTGGTAGCTGCGCCCGTACCGGGGCCGCTCGTGGGCGACGACCTCGCCGGTGGAGACGTCGATGGCGTCGGCTCCCGCCTCGGCGAGCGCGCGGGCGATGCCGACCGCGTCGGCCTCGCTCAGGCCGCCCTGCGCCCAGTCGGCCGCCGAGATCCGGACGAGCAGCGCCTTGCCGAACGGCCACACCGCCCGTACGGCGCGCAGCACTTCCAGGGGGAAGCGCAGCCGGCCGGCCAGGCTTCCGCCGTACTCGTCGGTGCGCCGGTTGGTCAGCGGGGAGAGGAACCCGGACATCAAGTGGCCGTGCCCGTACTGGAGTTCCAGGGCGTCGAAGCCCGCCCGGTCGGCCCGCTGGGCCGCGCGCACGAAGTCCCGTACGAGGGTGTCCATGTCGGCGCGGGTCGCTTCGCGCGGCACCGGGCTCCGGTCGTCCCAGGCCAGCGGGGAGGCGGCGATCGGCGGCCCGTCGGCATGGGCCGCCGCGCGGCGGCCGGCGTGGGTGAGCTGGATGCCCAGGCAGGTGCCGTCCTGGCCGGGCCGGCCGTGGACGAAGTCGGCGATGTGCCGCCAGGCGGACTCGTGTTCGTCGGTGTACAGGCCGGGGCAGCCCGCGGTGGCGCGCCCCGCGGCGCTGACGGCGGTCATCCCGGCGAGCACGAGACCGCTGCCGCCGAGGGCCTGGGTGCTCAGGTGGACGAGGTCGAAGTCGCCGGGGACTCCCTCGCGTGCGGTGTACAGGGCGGTGGGCGGTACGACGACCCGGTTGCGCAGGAGCAGTCCGCCGAGCCGGAAGGGGCGGAACATGGGCGGCACGGGCGAGGAGGAGTTGACGGCGGTGGTGAACCCCTCGTCACGTACGCGCAGGTTGTCGTAGGTGACGCGGCGGCTGCGGGTGAGGAGGTTGAAGGCGAACTGCGGGGGTTCCTGGGCCGTGTAGCGGCCGATGTTCTCGAACCATTCGAGGCTGGCCTGGGCGGCTCGCTGGGTGGATTCGACGACGGGCCGGCGTTCGTTCTCGTAGGCGGCGAGCGCCGAGGTCACGTCGGGGTGTTCGTGCAGGCAGGCGGCCAGTGCGAGCGCGTCCTCCATGGCGAGCTTGGTGCCGGAGCCGATGGAGAAGTGGGCGGTGTGGGCGGCGTCGCCGAGCAGGACGACGTTGCCGTGGCGCCAGGAGGCGTTGCGGACGGTCGTGAAGCGGATCCACTTCGAGGCGTTGGGGATCAGGCGGTGGCCGTCGAGGTGTTCGGCGAGGATCTCCTCGCAGAGCCGCACGCTCGCCTCGTCGCTCTCGCCGCGTGCGAACTCCCGGTCGGCGAGGGCTTCGAAGCCCGCCCGGCGCCAGTCGTCCTCCGCGATCTCGACGATGAACGTGCTGCGCTCGCCGTCGTAGGGATAGGCGTGGACCTGGATGCTGCCGAAGTCCCGCTTCTCGACGATGAAGGTGAACGCCTCGAAGACGCGGTCGGTGGACAGCCACATGTAGCGGCAGTGGCGCTCGTCCAGGTCGGGGCGGAAGCTCGCCGCATAGGCCTCGCGGGCCGTGGAGCGGATTCCGTCGGCGGCGACCACCAGGTCGTAGGCGGCGGAGAGTTCCTCGACGGGCGGCGCCTGGGTGCCGTAGCGCACCTCCACGCCGAGGTCCGCGCAGCGCTTCTGCAGGATCTCCCGCAGCCGGTTGCGGTCCAGGGCGGCGAAGCCGTGGCCACCGGAGACGTGGACCTCGCCGTCGTAGCGGACGTCGATGTCGCTCCACCGGGCGAACTCCGCGGACATCGCCGCGAACACGGCGGGGTCGGCCTGTGCGATGCCGTCCAGCGTCTCGTCGGAGAAGACGACGCCGAAGCCGAAGGCGTCGTCGCGGGCGTTGCGCTCCCAGACCGTGATCCGCCACTCCGGTGAGAGCTGCTGGGCCAGGGCCGCGAAGTACAGCCCGCCGGGCCCGCCTCCGATGACTGCTACGCGCACGGTGTTCCTCCTAGTGGTTCCGGAATCAGAGTATGTTGCATATTTGGCGATCGTCAAGATTCCAACACATCGCGAGACGGGTGCCCGGCCCGTCGCCCCGGATCACGCGAACAGCTCGGGGGCCTGCGGACCGGCCTTGGTGAGGACCTCCCGCACGTCGTCGGGCCAGGCCGCGGAGCCGGTGGCGCGCGGAGCCGAGTGGGCGATGACCATGCGCCCGGTGGCGGCCGGCTCCTCCCCCTCGCCGCGGACGGTGAAGGCGTAGTGCAGGGAGCTGGTTCCGACCTCGGTGACCTCCAGCTCGGTGCGGACGGTCTCGCCGAACCACAGCCGGGCCCGGTAGTCGGCCTCGAAGTGGACGCGGGGGGTGCTGCCGAAGAGGTGGGCCAGTCCCAGCCGCCGCAGCAGGACGGCCTCCGCCGCCTCGACCCAGCGCACCACCGTGGAGTGGTGGTAGTGGCCGGCCGCGTCGGTGTCGGGCCATTCGACGCGCCGCTCGACGATGACGCTGGGCAGGTTCCGCGCGAGGGCTTCGGGGCATCCCGCGGCGCAGCTGTCCGCCGCCGCGGAATCCGCGGGCCGCGGTCCGGAGGTGTCCGTCGTCGTGCCTTCCGTCGACCCCGAGGGGATGGGGCGGGAGGCGTGCCGGGCGCGCTCGCGCAGCTCGGCGCGCCGGAGCTTTCCGTTGCTCGTGCGCGGGAGGCCGGTGACGAACTCGACGGCGCGCGGGTACTTGTAGGGCGCGACGGTCCGCTTCACGTGGTCCTGGAGCTCCTTGACCGTCGCCGCGCCGGGCGCGGTTCCGGGGCGCAGGACCACGTACGCCTTGACGATCGTCCCGCGCTCGTCGTCCGGGGCTCCGACGACGCCGCATTCCTCGACCCAGGGATGGGTGGCGAGCGCCTTCTCGACCTCGGGGCCGGCGATGTTGTACCCGGAGGAGACGATCATGTCGTCGCTCCGGGCCACGTACCAGAAGTAGCCGTCGGCGTCGCGGACGTAGGTGTCGCCGGTGACGTTCCAGCCGTTCCTTACGTACGCGGTCTGGCGCGGGTCCTCCATGTAGCGGCAGCCCGTGGGGCCGGTGACCGCGAGGAGGCCGGGCTGCCCGTCGGGGACGGGCTCGCCCTCCGCGTCGACCACCCGGGCCCGGTACCCGGGAACGGGTCTGCCCGTGGCGCCGGGGCGTATGTCGCCGTCGGACGCCGAGATGAACACGTGGAGCATCTCGGTGGCACCGATGCCGTCGATGATGCCCAGCCCGGTCGCGGCGTGGAACTCCTCCCACACCGCCGCCGGCAGCGCCTCCCCGGCGGACACGCAGCGGCGCAGGCCCGACAGCCGGCCCACCGCGCCGGCCGCCATGATCGCCCGGTAGGCGGTGGGCGCCGTGAAGAGCACCGTGACTGCGTGCTCCTCCACGAGCTCGGCCAGCCGCTGCGGCGCGGCCTGTTCGACCAGCAGCGTCGACGCACCCACGGAGAGCGGGAAGACCACCAGTCCGCCGAGTCCGAACGTGAAGGCCAGGGGCGGGGTTCCGGTGAAGACGTCGTCCTGGCGGGGCCGCAGGACGTGGCGGGAGAAGGTGTCGGCGTTGGCCAGCACGTCGCGGTGGAAGTGCAGGGTCGCCTTCGGCCGCCCTGTCGTTCCCGAGGTGAAGGCGATCAGCGCCACGTCGTCCGCCGCGGTGGCGACGGTGGAGAACCGGCCGTCCTTCGCGGCACACCGTGCGACCAGGTCCTCCTCGCCCGGACCTCCGTAGGCCAGCACGGCGGGGCCGGACGTGCCGGTGGCCGCCAGTTCGCCGAGGTAGCGGTGGTCGCACACGGCGACGGCCGGCCGGCTGATCCCGTAGAGCTCCGCGAGCTCACCGGCGCGCAGCAGCGGCATCGTGGTGACGGCCACGCCGCCGGCCTTCAGCACCCCGAACCAGGTGGCCACGAGCCAGGGGTTGTTGGGCCCGCGCAGCAGCACCCGGTTGCCGGGGACGAGGCCGAAGTCCTCGGTCAGCACCTGGGCGACCTGATTGGCGCGTTCCAGCAGGTCGCCGTAGGTCCACCGCTCCGTGGGAGTCAGCAGACAGGGCCGGTCGGCCCCCCAGCGCAGGACGGCGTCGTCGAGCAGTCGACCGGCGCAGTTGAGCCGGTCCGGATAGTGCAACTCCGGTAGGTCGAAGTGGAGTTCTGGCCAGAGGGCGAAGGGCGGGAGCCGATCGCGACAGAACGTGTCGACATGGGCGGACGGGGAGAGCTCCATGGGGCGGCACCTCAATCTCGGGGCAGCGGGGAGAGTGAAGCAAGTATCTCGCTAAACTTGCGACCGTCAATGATGCGCGATATCCGAGTTAGTTAACAGCGTGTTGCGCGGCGCCGTCCACTGGCCGCGCTCCACCGTCTGTTACACGTGTAACATGCTAGGCACCCCCGCCGGAGAAGTTCAAGGATTTCGGACAAACCGGACCTGAACCCGGACCGCTCGACGAGAGCCGGAAAATGCCGGCCGGGGATGTCGAGAACCCGCGTCCGGCTCCGTCCCCGGTATGAAGGCGGCCACAATGGGCCGCAGGAGCGACGAGGAGAACCACCATGGCCAAGTACCTGCTGTTGAAGCACTACCGGGGCGCGCCGGCCGCGGTCAACGACGTGCCGATGGACCGGTGGAGCCCGGAGGAGATCACGGCACACGTGCGGTACATGCACGACTTCGCGGCCCGGCTGGAGGAGACCGGCGAGTTCGTCGACGGCCAGGCCCTCGCCCCCGAGGGCGCGTGGGTCCGCTACGACGGCGAGGGGCGCCCGCCCGTCACCGACGGGCCGTTCGCGGAGACCAAGGACCTCATCGCCGGCTGGATGATCATCGACGTCGACAGCTACGAACGCGCCATCGAACTGGCCGGGGAACTCTCGGCCGCACCCGGAGCGGGAGGCAAGCCCATCCACGAGTGGCTGGAGGTGCGCCCCTTCCTGACCGCGCCGCCCACCGTCACGGAGTAAGCGCGCCGTGACGTCACCGATCGACGAGGTCCTGCTCAGGAGCCTCACACCGGGCGTCCTCGCCGTCCTCGTCCGCCGCGGAGCGGACTTCGCGGCGGCCGAGGACGCCGTACAGGACGCCCTCGTCGAGGCGCTCCGCGTCTGGGCCGCGGACCCCCCGCGGGACGCCAAGGGCTGGCTGGTCACGGTCGCCTGGCGCAAGTTCCTCGACGCCACGCGCGCCGACACCGCCCGCCGCCGGCGCGAGGACCGCGTCGAGGAGGAACCGGCGCCCGGCCCCGCGCCCGGGGCGGACGACACGCTCCAGCTCTACTTCCTGTGCGCCCACCCGTCGCTGACCCCGGCATCGGCGGTCGCGCTCACGCTGCGCGCCGTCGGCGGGCTGACCACCCGCCAGATCGCCGAGGCCTACCTGGTGCCCGAGGCGACCATGGCGCAGCGCATCAGCCGGGCCAAGCGCACCGTATCCGGCGTGCGCTTCGACCGGCCCGGCGACGTCGCCACCGTGCTGCGCGTCCTCTACCTCGTCTTCAACGAGGGCTACTCCGGCGACGTCGACCTCGCCGCCGAGGCCATTCGGCTCACCCGGCAGCTCGCGGCCCGCATCGACCACCCCGAGGTGGCCGGGCTGCTGGCCCTCATGCTGCTCCACCACGCCCGGCGGGCCGCCCGGACCGAGTCCGACGGCCGCCTGGTGCCGCTCGCCGAGCAGGACCGGCGCCGGTGGGACACCGCGCTGATCGCCGAGGGGGTGGGGATCCTCCAGGCGGCCCTCGCCCGTGACCGGCTGGGCGAGTTCCAGGCCCAGGCCGCCATCGCGGCCCTCCACGCCGACGCGCCCACCGCCGAGGAGACCGACTGGGTGCAGATCGTCGAGTGGTACGACGAGCTCGCGGGCCTGACCGACAACCCCGTAGTCCGCCTCAACCGCGCGGTGGCCGTCGGGGAGGCCGACGGGCCGCGCGCCGGCCTGGCGGCGCTCGCGGCGCTGGACGCCGCACTGCCCCGCCACACGGCGGTGACGGCGTACCTCCACGAGCGCGACGGCGACCTGGCGACGGCGGCGCGGCTGTACGCGGAGGCGGCCCACAAGGCGCCCAACCTCGCCGAGCGCGATCACCTGACGCGCCAGGCGGCCCGGCTCAACGCCCGCCGGCCCGGTTGACGGGCCGCACGCCGGGCGCGTCGTCGGGCGTCGGGCGCGTCGTCGGGCGTCGGGCGTCGGGCGTCGGGCGCGTCGTCGGGCGTCGGGCGTCGGGCGTCGGGCGTCGGGCGTCGGGCGTCGGGCGCGTCGTCGGGCGTCGGGCCACCTTCCCGGGTCAGCCGAGCCGGAGGCCGAACCCGTAGGGGAACAGCGGGTCCGTGGAGTCGTCGGGCACGTCCTCGTGCCCGGCGACGACGCTGTCCATCGAGCGGGGGAGCTCGAAGGGCAGCCTCCCTTCGGCCGCCGCCCGGCCGAAGAGCACGTCGAGCAGTGCGGTGTCCGAGGCCCCGAAATCGGCCACGAGGGCGGCCGCCCGGTCGGCGATCTCGGGTATGACCGCCGCCCGGTCCAGGAAGATGTCGACGACGGCCGGAACGGCGGAGGCGACGTCGAGCACGGGCCGCAGCTCGTCCTCGGTGAAGTCGAGGCGGCCCGCCCGGAAGAACGACTCGAAGCCGGTCGTCCGTTCCTTGTCGTACGGGGCCGAGATGCGCAGGACGGCCACATCGGCCTCCTCCGGGGTCTCCACGACGGTCGCGTACCGCGCGGCGACGGCGGGATCGACGCCCTCCGTGTAGATCCTGATCCCGGCATCGAGCGGCAGCAGGGGTTCCGCGGCGCCGGCGGGGCGGTCCTTGAGGACGGTGACAGAGCGGCTCTGCGCGGCCAGGCCGGCCGCGGTGAACTCCGGGTTTCCGCAGATCCGCGCGGCGCGGTCGGGGTCCGCGTACGGGTCGTCGAAGAGGCCGAGGACGAACTTCTCCCTCAGCAGTCGCGCGACCGACCGGTCGATGCGCTCGGTCGTCACCCGGCCGGTGCGGACGAGTTCGACGACGAGCTCGGGTGCCGCCTCGCCGCCGAGCTGGTCGGCTCCGGCGTCGAGGATGCGTTCCACCCGGGTGGGCCGGTCCAGTTCCTCCACGCCCCAGGCGCGGGCGGGGAAGGGGCTCCCGAAGATCTGCGTGTCGGTGACCAGGCCCCAGTCGGTGCAGATGATGCCGTCGAAGCCGTACTTCTCGCGCAGCAGACCGGTGATGACGCCCTTGTTGAAGCCGAAGCCGACCTCCTCGTACGGCGTTCCGACCGGCATGGCGTAGTACGGCATGACCTGCGAGGTGCCGGCGGCGAAGGCGGCCTCGAAGGGGATCAGGTGGTAGTCGAAGTTGTCGCCCGGGTAGACCTGTTCGCGTCCGTACGGGAAGTGCGCGTCCTCCCCGTTCAGCTGCGGTCCCGCGCCGGGGAAGTGCTTCGTCATCGCCGAGACGCTGCCGGCGCCGAGCTCCTCGCCCTGGAGCCCCCGGACGTACGCGGCGACCATCCGCGCGGCCACTGCGGCGTCGGAGCCGAAGGTGCCCAGGACGCGGGGCCAGCGGGGCTCGGTGGCCAGGTCGGCCGTGGGGTGGAGGGCCAGGCGGATGCCGACCGCGAGGTACTCCTGGCGCACGATGTCGGCGTGGCCGCGCACGAGTTCCTCGTCGCCGACGGCGGCCAGGCCCGGTGGTTCCGGCCACAGGGAGAACCCGTCCGTCTGCGCGCCCGCCGCGGGGTTGTCGACGAATCCGTTGCGGGGGTCGGTGGAGACGGTCACCGGGATCCCGAGGCGCGTCGTGGCGGCGAGGTCCTGGAGGCGGTTGTTCCATTCCGCCATGCGGCGCGGGGCCGCCGCGCCGAACAGGTTGAAGTGGCTCATGAGCTTGCCGGTGACCATCGCGGAGGTGGAGGCCCGCATCGGGTCGTCGTCGGGTGCTCCCGGCTCCGGTTCCACGAGGGAGCCGTCGGGGTTGATGGTGATCATGGTGTGGAAGAGGAGGCCGGCCTTTTCCTCCAGCGTCATGCGGGCCAGGAGGTCGGCGACGCGCTCGGCCACGGGGAGCCGGGGGTCCTCGTAGGGTTCCATGACGCCGTTGCCGTTCAGGTCCCGGAACGGCGTGCCGTCCGGAGCGGCCAGGACGCGCGGCCGTGCCGCCGGGGTGTGTGCCATCGAATGCTCCTCCGAGCTTCAGGGGCGTACGGGCCGCCCCTCGGGACTGCGGGCTCCATGGGCCGGCCCCGGGCGCTCCCAGCGCACCCGGGACCGGCACGCCGCTCCCCCCGGCGCGGCGTCCCCAGCCGCGAGATTACACGTGTAACTCACGAAACCGCAGCCCTCGGCGGCATCTGTGACCGGCCAGGGCACTCCACAGGCAGCGTGCGCTGGCCCCCGCCCATCCGGTTCAGCAGGGTTTGCGCCAGGTGTCCAGCTCCGGGTTCTTCAGCATCGAGGACAACTTGAGCCGGCGGGCCTGCGGGCAGAAGGCCGAGGGGGCTCCCTCGTACTCGACGTGGAAGACCGCCTTGCCGGCCTTGATGAAGGGGGTCAGCGCCTCGCACTCGCCGAACTGGGCGCACTCCTCGTTGACCGCGAAGTCGTAGACGCCCTCCAGCTGGGGAATCTGCGCCAGGTCGTTCTTGAGGCCCACCGACAGCCCCCGGGCGTGGGCGATCTCGGCGATCATGCGGTTGTAGGCGAGCTGGTGCTCCGGGGTGAGCGGGAACCCGGTGTCGTTGCCGTAGCCCTCCACCAGATCGGGTTCCACCGCGTCGAAGCCCTTGTCGCGGCACATGTCGAAGCGGCGTTCCATGATCGGGCGCAGCTGGTCGATCCGGCGGATGTCCAGCCACCGTTCGCCCTTCCAGCCGTTGGGCTTGCCGAACAGCGTGGCGGGGAAGGCGTCCCGGTCCGGCCGGAAGTCCTCCCACGCCCCGACGTTGATGTAGCAGATCACCTTGCGGCCGTCCCGGTGCAGCCGGGCCACGTCGGCCGCCGAGTTCTCGAACCCGTCGATGTCGTACACGGGGACGTCCACCGAGGGGTCGGAGCGTCCGTCGAGCTGCCACTGCCAGGCCAGCCCGGGTTCGGGCTTCCAGCGGGGCTTCGCCTGGCCGCCGGGAGCGGCAGTGGAGCCGGTGCCGCCGCTGCCGGGCGAGCCGCCGGCGGACGCGGTGGCCGCCGGTGACCCCGGGGGCGGGGACGGGGGGACGGAGGAGGAGGGGTCGGGTGATCCGGGCGTCGGCCCCTGGGTGCCGGCGCCCGGACCGGAGGGCGGCGGTGCGGCGGCGTCGTCATCGTCGCCGGAGGTGGTGGTGCAGCCCGTCAGGACCAGGCCCGTCAGGACGGCCACCAGGCCGATCCGGGCCGGCAGGGTGCGGATCATCGTTCCGTTCCGGTGAGTGCGGGGGTCAACTGCGCCCATGGATTGGGCAGTTCGCCCGACACCGGCCCGGACACCGCCGCTCCGCGCTCGCGCGCGGTGCGTACGGCGAGCGGGACCAGGGCCTCGGGCACCCCGTAGACGAGGTGGCAGAACCGTTCGGGGTCGTGCCGGGCCGTCCACGCGGGTCTGGTGAAGGACGAGACGTACGTCGACCAGTGTCCTTCGAAGGTGACGGTCAGGTCCGCGAGGCGCACGTACGCGGACACCGGATGGACGCCCGGGTTCAGCACGACGGGCGTCGCCCCCAGCCTGCGCAGGGAGCGGATCAGCCGACGGGTACCGGGCAGTTCCTGCCGCGTCGGGTCCACCCGGTCGAGGAAGCAGCCGTCGACCGCGTACCACTCCTGGTAGCGGCACATCTCGTGGATCACCTCGGCCTGGCCGCGGGCCCCGTACGCGGTGTCCACGTAGCCGAGGAGGCGGGCGCCGGCCGTCCGCAGCGCGGCGGCCGCCGAGGCGAACGCCGGGTCGGGGCGCTCGCCGGGCCCGTCGGCCGGGTTGATCACCACCCCGTACGTGTCGGCGGCGCCGGTGATGAGGCGGTGCCAGGCGCCCGGATCCTCGGCGGGGTGGACGTACAGCGGAACCAGCAGGGTCATGGTGTTCGGGGTCCTCCCGGGAAGGTCGCCGCCCACAGCGTGGCGAGGGTGTCGCCGAGTGCGTGGACCGGGCGCCAGCCGATGGCCTCGTCGGCGGCGGTGATGTCGGAGCACTGCCACGACACCTGGGCCGAACGGACCGACCCGCTCGCCTCCTCCTCGATGCGGCCCCGGAAGCCCGCCCGCTCGGCCAGGCCCCGGACCAGCTCGCGGACCGGCACGGCCCGGCCGGCGCCGATGTTCAGGACGGGCGGCAGCGGGCCCGGGGCGGTGACCGCGAGCGCCACCGCGTGCGCGACGTCGCGCACGTCCACGAAGTCGCGGTACGCCGAGAGGTCGCCCAGCCGCAGCACCGCTTCCGGGTCCGCGCCGGCCTCCCGCAGCAGTGCCGCGATCCGCCCCGGCAGTCCGCTCGGCGGGGCGCCGGGGCCCACCGGGTTGCCCACGCGCAGGACGACGCCGTCGAGCCCGGAGGCGGCCACGGCCACGGTGCCGGCCAGTTTGGTCGCGCCGTACGGGGTGACCGGGCGGGTCGCGGCCGACTCGGCGACCCGGGTGGGTGGCTCCCCCGGCCCGTACTCGGCCGCCGAACCCAGGTGCACCAGTCGTGCCGCGGGCGCCGCCTCCCGCAGCGCGGCGCACAGCAGCGCGGGGCCGCGGGCGTTGACCTCCGCCAGCGTCACGGCGTCCCCGCCGGTGGCGCCCGCGCAGTTGACCACCGCGTCGGGTGCGGCCGCGGCCAGGACGCCCGCCAGCCGTTCGGGCCGGTCGGCCGCGAGGTCGACGCCGAAGTCGGCGTCGGGAGAGCGGCCGCCGTCGAACACCCGCGCGCCCGGGAGGGCGCGCAGGCGTTCGGCCACATGGGCGCCCAGGTAGCCGGTCCGGCCCAGGACGAGAATGCGCATGAGGTGCTCAGGCTCCCTTGAGCAGCAAGGACTTGCGGCTGGTGAACTCGGCGTTGGCCCGGTCGTAGTCGTCGGGGCGCCCGATGTCGAGCCAGTAGCCGTCGAAGGCGTAGGAGTGCGGCGGGTTCTGGCCGGCCAGCAGGTCGAGGACCAACTCGTCGAAGCCGAGCGGCAGTCCGGGGGTGTAGTGGTCGAGGGTGGACCGGCTGATGCCGTACACGCCCATGGAGACGTGGTAGTCCATGCTGGGCTTCTCGGTGAAGCCGACCACCCGACTGGCGTCGGTGGTCAGCACCCCGAAGTCGATGTGCACCTTGCGCGGGTACGTCGCGATGGTCAGCGGCGCTCCCGAGGCTTCGTGCGTGCGCAGCACGTCGGCGTAGTCGAGGTCGGTGAGGACGTCTCCGTTCATCACGAGGAACCGCTCGGGCAGGCGGTCGCGCAGGTTGAGCAGGGGGCCCATGGTGCCCAGCGGGCTCTCCTCCGTGGCGTAGTCGATGCTCATGCCCCACTGGGAGCCGTCACCGACGTAGGCCCGGATGATCTCGCCCAGGTGTCCGATGGCGATGGTGCACCGGGTGAACCCGGCCGTGGAGAGCTGGCGCAGCACGATCTCCAGGATCGTGTGCTGGTCGCCGATGGGCACGAGGGGCTTGGGCAGGGCCGTGGTGTAGGGCCGCAGCCGGACGCCCTTGCCGCCCGCCAGGATCACTGCGTACATGGGTCTCCTCCTTGGGTTGCGTGGGGGGACGGTGGGTGGGGTGGGAACGGGGTGGACGTGGGTGGACCGCGGGGCGGTCAGATGTTGTAGATGCCGGTCTTGTAGCGGGCCAGGTTGGCCGGGTCACGGAAGAAGTCGACGGTGTGCGCGAGGCCTTCCTCCAGGCTGTGCCGTGGTTGCCAGCCGGTGGCGGCGGTGAGCCGGCTCGCGTCGGCGACCAGGCGCATCACCTCGGAGGCGGGCGGCCGCAGGCGTTCGCCGTCCTCGCGGACCTCGATCGGGACGTCCATGACCTTGCCGATCAGGGTCACCAGGTCCGCGACGGAGATCTCGCCGCCGGTACCGGAGTTGAAGGTGTGTCCGACCACGCGGTCGGCCGGTGCGGTGCCGGCCGCGAGGAAGGCCTGCGCGGTGTCCTTGACGAAGCTGAAGTCGCGGGTGGGCCGCAGGTCGCCGAGGGTGATGACGCGTTCGCCGGCCGCCACCTGGCCGATGACGGTGGGGATCACCGCGCGCATCGACTGGCGCGGCCCGTAGGTGTTGAACGGGCGCAGGGTCACCACCGGGGTCTCGAAGCTGGCGTGGTAGCTGTCGGCCAGCCGGTCGCCGCCCGCCTTCGAGGCGGCGTACGGGGACTGGGTGTTGACGGGGTGGTCCTCGGTGATCGGCACGGTCCGCGCGGTGCCGTACGTCTCGCTGGTCGAGGTGTGCACCAGGCGCGGCGTGCCGAGCGCGCGGACCGCCTCCAGTACGTTGAGGGTGCCCGTGACGTTGGTGTCGACGTAGCTGTGCGGGGCCCGGTAGGAATACGGGATCGCGATGAGCGCGGCCAAGTGGTAGGCGGCGTCGGCGCCTTCGAGGAGTCCGCGGACGGATCCGGGGTCCCGGACGTCACCGAGGACGATCTCCACCTGGTCGAGGACGTCGGGAGCGAGCGTCTCCAGCCACCCGTACGAGGAGAAGGAGTTGTACTGGGCCATGGCGCGGACCCGGAAGCCACGGGCGACGAGGGCCTCGGTGAGGTGGGAGCCGATGAAGCCCTCGGCTCCGGTGACGGCGGCGAGCGGTGCGGTGGTCAACTGATCTGCCTCTCGGATGTGTGGGCGATGCGTACGGGAGTCGGTGACGGGCGGTCGTGCCCGGCGGCGGATCCTCGGCCCGCCGGGCCGTCAGCCGTGCCGGGCCGGGCGCCCGAGGATCCACAGGGCGCAGACGACGAGGCCCGGCGCGGCGAGGCCGCAGGACAGGGTCAGGGCCGGCGCACCCGCCGCCGGCCCGAGGAAGGTGGCGGTGGCGGCGCCGGCCGCCGCCGCCCCGCAGAGCAGCGCCGGCGGCCAGGCCACGCCGAAGGCCTGGAGCAGCAGCGCGGTCCACAGGGTCGCGGCGAGCAGCAGCAACGCGGCCGGGGCGGCGCCGGTCAGCAGTGCCACGGGCAGCAGGAGCAGCAGGTAGGCCGCCAGACAGAGCCCCAGGACCCCGGCGGACCGCAGCAGGAACCCGGAGGGCGTCGAGGCCGCGCCGAGGGCGGTGACGGACAGGCCGCGGAAGCGGTACAGCAGCCACTCGGCCGGACCCATGCTCACGGTCAGCGCGATCACCGCGTACGGCTCCAACCGCCCCTCCAGCAGGACCAGTACGGCCGCGGCCAGCCCGAAGAGGCCGTACGGGAGGGACCGGGACAGCGGGAGCCGGGCGCCCCCGTCCGGCGCCGCCGGGGCGGCGTACGCACCGTGCAGTGCGCGGGCGGCCATCCCCAGCGTCGCGAGGAGCGTCAGGGCCGGGAGCCCCGCGCGGAGCAGGGGCCCGGGCTCCCACCAGGGCAGGACGGCGGCCCCCGCGATCAGCGGCGTGAGCGCGATCAGCAGCAGCCGCTCGCGGCCCAGCACCAGCAGGTTCCCGGCGGCGGCCAGGTAGAGCGACTGGGCGGCGACTGCCCAGGTGACGGAGCCGCCTCCGGTGGCCGCCGCGCCGGCCGCCGTGGCGACGGCCGCCCCGAGCGGCGCCCCCGTCAGGAGGGTCCGGCCCGCCTCGCGGCGGCCGGCCACCATCCGCAGGTAGGCGCGGTGCCCCAGGGCCTGGCCCCACGCCCAGGACACGATGCCGGCGACGATCAGGGCGGTGGCGTGCCGGCCGGGGTTCCACAGGGGCGCGGTGAGCAGGTAGGCGAGTCCCGGGAGGGCGAAGAGCACGCCGCGCAGCAGGCACCGTACGGTGTCGGGGCGCCACGGGTCGGGCGCCTTGACGGGCTCCGGGAAGACCCTCGGCACCCGCTCGTACAGCGCGGCGGCGAGCGAGAAGATGTTGGGGTGCCCGTACCGGCCGCGGATGGTCTCGGCCGACAGGCCTTCGGCCTCCAGCAGGGCGGCCACCTCGTACGGGTGGACGGCCGGCCCGACGCGGTCGGCCAGTTCGGCGGCGAGCCGGCTGACCTCCGCCTCGTCGGGTCCGGGCAGTTTGAGGGCGAGGGTGGTCTCGGCCCACGCCCGCCGGGGCGGGCGCGCCGCGGTGTCGGCCAGCCTCAGCGCCAGGGTGTCCTGGTGCGCGCCGCCGGGTTCGAGTGACATCGGCCCGCTCATCCGGCGAGGCTCCCCGTGCCGGTGGCCGCGGAGGGCACGGACGGACGGGCCCGGTCCTGTCTGCGTGCCCGTCCGGTGGCGACCGCGACCGGGGTGAGCACCACCGGCACGGGCGTCGGGGCGGGGAGTTCGCTGCGCACGGCCGCTCTTTCCGCGACGCGTGCGGTCCGCTCCGCGGGTCGGCCCGCCGTCGTGCTGGGCGTGCGGTCGAGTCCGGGGAGTTCCAGGTAGATGGAGCGGAAGGTGTCGATGGTCTGGCGCAGGGTGAACTGTTCGATGACCCGCAGCCGGGCCGCCTCGCCCATCGCCGCGCGCCGCCGGGAGTCTCCCAGCAGTTCCAGGGCGGCTTCGGCCATGGCCGCCGGATCGCGCGGCGGGACCACCAGGCCGGCGTCGCCGACCGCCTCGCGGACCCCGCCGACGTCGGTGGACACGGTCGCCCGGCCGCAGGACATGGCCTCGATGAGGGTGAACGGGAAGCCCTCGCTGATGCTGGAGAGCATCACGACGTTGCCCGCCGCGTAGGCGTCCTTGATGTCGTCGACCCTGCCCTCGAAGGTGACCGCGTCCGCGTGCCCGAGGTCGCGGGCCAGCGCCTCGCAGCGTTCCCGGTACGCCTCCCCGCCGCGCGGTGTGCCGCCGAACAGCCGCAGCCGGGCCTCGGGGACGCGTTCGCGGACCAGGGCGAAGGCCCGGATCAGGGTCTCCAGGTCCTTGATCGGGTCGACGCGGCCGGCCCAGCTGAGGGTCGGCGCCTGCGGCTCCGGCCCGGCGGGCGGGAACGCGGCGGGGTCGACGCCGTTGTAGACCGTACGGATGGCCTGCGGATCGGCGCCGCCCTGCTCCTCCCAGAGCCGGTTGTAGCGGTTGCCGGGGGTGATCAGTGCGGCCCGCCGGTAGCTCTCCTCGGCCAGCAGCCGGAAGAAGCCGAGGACGACGGCCTTCACGGGCCAGCGGTACGGGGCCGTGCGGTAGCCGAGGTAGCGTTCGCGCAGGTAGACCCCGTGTTCGGTCAACAGCAGCGGGACGCCGTGCCGCTCCAGCGCGGCGAGCCCGGGCAGTACGGCGACGCCGCCGCTGACCGCGTGGGCCACGCCGTGTTCCGGTGGCGGGGCGGCCAGCGGGCGCAGGGCGTGTTCGAGCAGGGAGGTCGCGGTGAGAGCGTCGTGCAGGGTGGGCCGGGCCTCGCGCGCGGCGAGCCCCGGGCGGTTCCAGACCGCCGCGAGCACCGCGATCGCGTGGTCCCCGCGCAGGTAGGGGCTCAGGGCCCCGTCGGACGCGGCCCGCGCCATCGTGGAGAGGGCGGGGGCGAACCCGGCCTCCGCACAGGGGTCGAGCAGCGCGGTGAGGAACTGTTCGTAGGCGCCGGAGAGCCTGCGGTGACCGCGTCCCCGCGGGGCGCGGCCCTCCGGGGGTGCGCCCCACATGGGTACCGACCTGACGCCGAGGACGTGACCGGGCAGGTCCCAGACCAGCGGTTCGCGGCCGGTGCCGGTGACGGCTATGACGTCGAAGTCGACGTCGGGCATGCCCTGGACGAGTTGATCGCACCAGACGCTGACGCCGCCGTGACTGTGGGGATAGGTGCCTTCGGTGAGCAGGGTGACGTGCGGCGCGCCGGTGCGTCGCGCGCCGTGGTGAACGTGCATGGGTGTGCTCCACGGCCGGTGTGTGGGGGTGGTCGGGCCGGTCCGGGCCGTGTGCGGCCCGGACCGGCGGGACGCCGGTTCAGCGCCGGTCGGTGTCCGTCGCGCCCTCGCGCACGGCGGGCGGGACGCGGGTACCGGGTGCGGGTGCGGTGCCGGTCGCCGGCCGGGGTGCCGCCAGGGCGGACGGGGCCGCGGGCGTCGTTGCCGGCAGGGTCAGGGTGAGCGCGGTGCCGGTCGAGGCGGTCCATCCGGAGGCCCGGCCCGCGTAGGGGCTGCCGAACGCGGCGCCGCCCAGCAGGGTGCCGGCGGGCAGGGTCGCGGTGACGTCGAGCCCGTTCGGTGCCACGACGGTGACCGTGCCGCCGACGCGGTAGGCGGTGACCTGGCCGGCCCGGACCGCGCTCTTCCAGGCTCCGCGGCGGGCGAGTTCGGCCCCGACGTCCTTCATCCGCTCGTTGACCAGCGGGGTGTTGGCGGCGAACAGCGCGTCGTAGCCGTCGATGACGCCGTTCAGCACCGGGTAGGCCAGGCGCTCTTCGGCCAGGTTCGACTGGTGGATGAAGTGCGGCTTCGGGTCGTTCGAGAGGACGTGTCCGAGTGCGGTCCGGGTCTCCGTCGGCACGATCCGGTCGGCGTACCCGGTGGTGGTGTCCAGGGGTGCGGTCAGGCAGGTCGTGGTGTCCGCGTGGTCCTCGCAGATGCCGCTGCCGCCCTGGGCCCGGGAGGTGTAGATCCAGTTGTACTCGTCGACCGCCTCGGCGGCCTTCCCGACGTTGTAGTAGATGTTCATCGGGTAGCGGGCCACGGTCGAGGCGGATCCGACCCGGCGCTGTTCCGGGTCCCGGGAGTTGTCGGAGGCGAGCCACTTGACGCCGTTGCCGGTCAGGGAGAGCGCCAGGTTCGGGTTGTCCTGCGGCTGTTGGGGCAGGACCGCCATGCCCGAGTGCTCGCCGGTGACCAGCTCGTCGTTCTGCAGGGGCAGGCCGAAGTTCTGGCCCCACAGGCGGTTGAGGACGATCTCGTCGTCGATCGCCGCCCGGCTGACCCACTTCGTGGTGCCGCCCGGCTGGGTGGCGCACCGCCACGGCACCACACTGGTGTCCTGTTCGCAGCCCAGGAAGGCGTGCGTGTAGGTGTGGTTGATCCAGCGGAACCGGTCGCGGTCGGCCTGGAGCTTGTCGGCCAGCTCGTCGACGCCGTTGTTGTCCTCGCGCTGGTCGAGGCTGCCGGCGCCGTTGTAGACCATGTCGAGGGTGAAGGCGCGTCCGGCCTGCCAGTTCTTGGCGTACTCCGCGTCCGCGGCGGTCATGCGGATGGGGTTGGGCGTCCCGCCGCCACCCGCGCAGTCGACGTCGCCGGGGGTGCAGTTGAGCTGTGTGTCCCAGCGGTCGTCGGCGGCGAACACGTCGTCGACGTGGACGGAGAAGTAGTTGCGGGAGGCGCCCAGGTGCACGCCCGCGGTCATCCACTCGACGATTCCGCGGGCCAGCAGCCGGTACTGCTGCTGGTAGCGGTTGTACACGAAGGTCACGACGAGTTCGCGGCGGCCGTCGTGGCGGTACTCGCCGACGAGCGAGCCGCGGCGCGCGGTGCCCGGGATGGGGGCGTCGACGTAGGTGGTGAAGTCGGCGCCGGATGCGGGCTGCGCGAGGTAGGCGTAACTCTCGCCCACGGAGGGCGAGTTGTCCTCGAAGGGTACGGCTCCTTCGAGGTAGCCGAACGGGCCGGCGCGGCCGGCCGGGGTGACCGCCGCCTGCACCCCGTCGACGCTGCCCGCGTAGCCGCCGGGGACGAAGTACTGGAGGCCGACCTGGGGGCGCGCGTAGGTGTAGGCGTCGACCTGCGGGACGTCGTACGTCTGCTCGTAGGTGGCGAGGGCCGCCATCTCGGCGGAGCCCGCCGCGAACGGGTTGTCGTTGGGCAGGACGACCGCCTGGAACTTCGCGCGCGGCCGGCCGTCGACGGTGTCGGCGAGGAAGGCCGGGTCGATCGTGGGCCGGTCCGGCCGGGTGAGGTCGACCTGCGTGTACGGCGTTCCCGCCGATTCCAGCTCCGAGGTGATGGCCTGAACGGCCGGACCGCCGTCGGTCACGACCAGCACCCGCAGGTCCACGCGGGGTGCGGTGGTGTCGGCGTGCGCCGTTCCGGCCGGCAGTCCGACGGCTGCGATGAGCGCGCCCACCGATAACACGGCGGTGCGTATGCTTCGCTTCATGCGGTGAAAGTCCCCTCCCCGGGCAGGGGTGAGCGCGGCGCGCACGAAGCGGACGCCCCCCCTTGCGCGACGCCGGCATCCCCCTCAGAAACCAGTCGTCGACGCATCCGTCGCGTCACATAGTGATACCTCTGTGTAGCTTTCGTGGGGATGCCGCGAAAACCGACGGAAAAACGCAGGTAACCAACTCGACCCGAACAGGGCCGCGTTGACCCTTCCGTCCGCTTCCGTGGACCGCCGGCGGCCCGGGTCCGCCGGTCGTGAGGGCCGGTCCGGAGCCGGGTGGCGCGCCGGCGGACCGAGACGGTCCGCCGGCGCGCCACGCCAGTGGTTCAGACCAATTGGACGGGCGGTCGGGGGCTCTTTCCGGCCACTCCCCGCCGCACCGGAGGGGCCGTCAGGCGCAGAGGACCCGCGTCTCGGGCGTGTAGACCGGACCGGCGCTGGTGCTCGTGCTGTCACTGAACTCGGCGTAGTAGTACGAGTAGAAGCCGATGTTTCCGTTGCAACCGGAATCGGCGGCCACCTGGAGCGTCAGCGTCACGGTGCGGCTCTGGCCGGGCGGTATGGTCGCGCCGTAGTTGGCGCCGAGGTCGGACGGGCCGACCCCCGAGCAGGAGGTGGCGCCGGCCGGGGTCGCCAGGCTGCAGGCGGTGAAGCTGTACTTGAGGTCGGCGCGCTGGGTGGTGAGCCAGGTCGGGGCGATGCTCTGGTAGGCGAACCAGATGTCGTAGGTCTTGTTGTTGGTGAGCGTCATCGAGAGGTTCACCGTGCCGCCGGGGGTGACGGTCGCGGCGTTCGTGGTGAACGTCAGGGCGGCCGGCGCCGGGTCGGCCTGCGCCACGGGGGCGAGGCCGAACAGCGACAGGACGAAGGCGAGGAGGGCGGCGAGACCGAGGCGGCTCTTCAGGGGTGATCGCATGGCCCGGGAGGCTAGGACGGCGCCTCGCGCGCCGTCTGCCCCCCGGGGGAGCGCGGGGGCGCGGAACGGCCGGAAGTGTGCGCCCCGTGAAGGACCCGCGGGGAACTCGCGACGGAGGGTCACGCACCGTAGAGCGGCAGTCCACGGTGGGTTCCCGCCGGGGAGCGGGGCGCCCCCTCTCGCGCGGCACCGCCGGAAGCGCGAATGGCGCGTACATATCAACGGTAAGGCGCGGAATACGGGACACCGCTTCGCCGTCCACGCGTACGACGGGGCCCGGCCGACGGCTGGTTCCCCACGCCGGACCCCGCCCGCCGGACCCCGCCCGCCGGGTCGCGCCCGCCGGTCGCGCCCGGTCGGCGTCGTATACGGCGGTCGGGTGGAACCGCCGGCGCCGGCGCCGCGAGTCCGGCGAGCCGCCGGGGCCCACCGCCGCGGCGGCCGGAAGCTGTGGCCCGTCACCGGGAGTGGCCGAGGGCAGGGCGAGCAGCGGCAGAGGGGTCTGCATGTCGACATTCACGTGGGGTGCGCGCAGGGGCCGGGGACGGGTCGCGGGAGGCGGCCGCCGGCGCCGCGCCGACCGGATCGGCGCGGCGGTGGCCCTGGGCCTGGCACTCGCCGTGGCCCTGCCGGGCACCGCACTGGCCGCCCCGGGCGATCCGGACCCCACGTTCGGCGGCGGCGACGGGATCGTGACCACCGACCTCGGCTCCTCCGAAGCCGCCGCCGACATGGTGGTACAGCCCGACGGCAAGATCGTCGCCGTGGGCGGTGACGTGTCGGACTTCGTCGGCAACTTCGCGGCGGTCCGCTACAACGCCGACGGCAGCCCGGACACCACGTTCGGCGACGGCGGAAAGGTGTCCACGGACATCGCCGGAGGCTCCGACACGGCCAACGGCGTGGCCCTCCAGGCCGACGGCAAGATCGTCGTCGTCGGCGTCAGCGAGAACCTCGAAGGCGGCGTCGCCTGGTTCACGGTGGTCCGCTACAACCCGGACGGCAGCCTGGACACGACCTTCGACGGCGACGGCAAAGCGGTCACCGACTTCGGCGGCGGTGGCGCCGACCAGGGCTCCGACGTGGCGGTGCAGGCCGACGGCAAGATCGTCGCCGCCGGCGGGGTCGGCGGCGTGTTTGCCCTGGCCCGGTACAACGCCCTGGACGGCAGCCTGGACACCACCTTCGACGGCGACGGCAAGCTGTTCACCGACTTCGGCGGCCTCCAGGAGGGCAGCACGGCGTACGGACTGGCGCTGCAGGCCGACGGCAGGATCATCGCCGCGGGCGACACGACCGAGGGCCTCGTACGGGACTTCGCGCTGGCCCGGTACAACTCCGACGGCAGTGCGGACACGAGCTTCAGCGGCGACGGCAGGCTGACCACCGACCTGGGATCCATGGACACCGCCCAGGACGTGGTGGTGCAGTCCGACGGCAGGATCGTGGCCGTGGGCGGCTCCGGTCCTGCCTTCGCCCTGGCCCGCTACACCGCGAACGGCACCCTCGACACGGCCTTCGACGGCGACGGCAGGGTGACCACCAACCTCGGCGGGCCCCAGGGCGGCAGTTCCGCGTACGACGTGGTCCAGCAGGCCGACGGCAAGCTCGTCGCCGTCGGTGGCGGCAACGGCGACTTCGCGCTGGCCCGCTACCTCACCAACGGCAGCCTGGACACGGGCTTCGGCGGTGGCGACGGCACGGTCACCACGAACCTCGGGGGCGCCGACCTGGCCCGCTCGGCGGCGCTGCTGCCCGACGGCAGGATCCTCACCGCAGGCGGCGGCGGGGCCGGCGAGGACTTCGCACTGGCCCGGTACGAGGGCGGCGGCACCACTCCGCCGGCGCCCACCGCGGACCTGGCCGTCACCGTGGCGGGCCCCGGCACGGTCTCCATCGGCGACCAGGCGACCTACACGGTGACGGTGCGCAACACCAGCGCCACCACCCCCGCGACGGCGGTCACGCTCGCCGACACCCTCACCGGCGCCGGCGGCACCGTCGTCTCGGCCGTGCCCGGCCAGGGCAGTTGCACGCGCACCGCCACCACCGCGAACTGCACCCTCGGCACCCTCGCCGCGGGCGCCGCCACCACCGTGACCGTGGTGGCCGAGCCCCGGAGCACCGGCCCCCTCTCCGACACCGCCACGGCGGACGCGGCGGAGAGCGACCCGGTGCCCGGCAACGACAGGGCCACGGCGAACACCACCGTCAACAACGCCCGCGGCTGCACGATCATCGGCACCAGCGGCGCGGACACCCTGAACGGCGGCTACTTCACCGACGTGATCTGCGCTCTCGGCGGCAACGACACGATCCGCCCGGGCTACGGGAACGACACGGTCCACGGCGGTGCGGGCAACGACGACGTCGACGGCGGCTACGGCGACGACACCCTGAACGGCGGCCCCGGAAACGACACCCTGCTGGGCAACTTCGGCAACGACCGGCTCAACACGGTCGACGCCGTCGCCGGCAACGACAGCGCGAACGGCGGCCTCGGCACCGACACCTGCACGACCGACCCGGGCGACACCCGCGTCAGCTGCCCGTAGGCCGTCAGGACGGCGTCCCGCCGGTCCGGGCGAGGCCCTCCGGCGTCTCCTCCCCGTCGGTCCACCAGACGCCGAGCCGCTGGCGGACCAGGAGCCAGCCGCCCTCGGGACCCCGCCGGAAGTCCCAGTCGTACGGGCCGCCCATCGAGTAGGGCGAAGAGCCCTGCCCGCTCCCCGTGACGGCGACGAACCACATGTAGCCGACGCCCGTCGCCCGGTCCCCCTCCACCTGGAAGTCCATGTTCAGGATGTGGTGCTGCATGCTCGGGAAGTGCGCCTCCGCCTCCTCCACCTTCGCCCGGACCGCCTCCCTCCCGCGGATCTCTCCCCACGGCCCGAACTCCAGCACCGCGTCCTGCGCCCAGCACTCGATCCACGACCGCCAGTCCTTGCGGTCCAGGGCCCGCCAGCCCCGGATCATGAGCCGCCGCAGCGCGTCCTTGTCCTCCAGGTCCCGCAGCCGGCGCGACAGGTCCTCGTACGTCCCGGCGGTCACTGGGCACTCGCGGCGGGACGTACGACGATCTCGTTGACGTCGACCCCGGCCGGCTGGGCGACGGCGAACGCGATGGCCCCCGCGATGGCGGACGCGGGCAGCGCCACGGCGCGGTAGGCCTTCATGGCCGCCCTCGCGGCAGGATCGGAGATCCCTTCGGCCAGCTCGGACTCGGTCACGCCCGGCGAGACCAGAGTGACCCGGACGGAGCCGTCCGACTCCTGGCGCAGCCCTTCGGAAACGGCGCGGACGGCGAACTTGGTCGCGCAGTAGACGGCCGCGGTGGGCGACACCTCGTACGCGCCGACGGAGGCGACGTTCACGAAGTGCCCGCCGCCCTGGGCCCGCATCACGGGCAGGGCCGCGGCGATCCCGTGCAGTACGCCCCGGACGTTCACGTCGATCATCCGGTCCCACTCGTCGACCTCCAGCGCCTCCAGCGGCGAGAGCGGCATCACCCCGGCGTTGTTGACCAGGACGTCCAGCCGGCCGTACCGCTCCCGGGCGGCGGCCACGAAGGCCCGTACGTCGGCGGCGTCGGTGACGTCCAGCCGCCGGAAGGCCGCGGTGCCACCCGCCTCGCCGATCTCGCGGCTCAGCGCCTCGAGCCGGTCGGTGCGCCGCGCGCCCAGCAGCAGCCGGTGGCCGTCGGCGGCGAGCCGCCGGGCCGTCGCCTCCCCGATCCCGCTGCTGGCTCCGGTGACGGCCACGACCTTGGCTTCGTTCCTCATACCTGTCCTACTCCTCGTTCGAAGCGGATGACTCCGCCCGACCGAGTCTGCGCAGGCCGCGTCCGGCCAGCCAGGACGCGTCACACCCTGGCAACGCGCCTCCCCGCCGCCTAGTGCCGTGAAGCAATCGATCGTATCGATCGGTTCGGCTCGGTTCGGTTCCCTATGATGGCGGGCACCGGTGCGCACCGCCCGCGCCGTCACGATCCCAGGGGGACCCGATGAGACCGCACGTGAACCAACGGCAGGCGCAGGTGCGCGAGATCCTGCGGGTGCGCGGCAGTGTCCGCGTGGCGGAGCTCGCCCAGGAGCTCGGCGTCTCCCCCGTGACCCTGCGGCGGGACATCGAGGCGATGGCGGCGCGGGGCGAGATCCAGCGGATGCACGGGGTGATCAGCAAGGTGGCGGCGGGGCATGCCGCCCCGGCCGCACCGGCGGCCCGGGCCGCCGCACCGGCCGGTGGCGGTGGTGAGGGCCTGGTGATCGGCATGGTCGTGCCCACGACCGAGTACTACTACGCCGACGTCGTCCGCGGGGCACGTGAGGTCGTCGAGGCCCGGGGGGCGAGGCTCACCGTGGGACTGACCCGGTACCTGCCGGGCGAGGACCGTACGCAGGCGGACCGGCTGCTGTCCACGGGTGCGGACGGGCTGCTGCTGACCCCGACCTGGGACGCGGGCTCGCCCGGGCCGGGCGAGGGCGCCTGGACGGCGGAACTGCCCGTGCCGACCGTCCTCGTGGAGCGGTGGGCTCCGCCGGGCCATCCGGCGGCGGCGCTGGACCGGGTGGCGTCGGACCACGCGCACGGCGCGGCGCGGGCCGTTCAGCACCTGGCGGAGCTCGGCCACCGGCGGATCGCGCTGGCCAGCCGGGAGACGCCGACGTCCGCACGGCTGCGGGCCGGATTCGGGGCGGCCGTGACCGCGCTCGGACTGGAGCCCGCGCCCGCGTGGCCCGGGGCGGACGCGGCGGCCGGACAGGGACCGCGCGGGGAGGCCGAACTGTTCGCGCGGACGCTGGACTACCTGTGCGCGGCGGTCGAGGAGAGCGGAGTGACCGCCGCCCTGATCCACAGCGACACGGACGCGATCATGCTGATCCCGCGGCTCCAGGCGCGGGGGGTGCGGGTGCCCGAGGACCTGGTGGTCATCACCTATGACGACGAGGTCGCCGGACTGGCCGACGTACCGCTGACGGCCGTCGCGCCCGCCAAGCGCGAGGTGGGCGCGCGGGCGGCGGCGCTCCTGCTGGACCGGCTGGCGCCGGACGCCCCGCAGGACGTTCCCCGCCAGCACCTGGAACTGCTCCCGCACCTGACCGTTCGAACGAATCGATCCCTACGCACCTCTTGAGCGATATTTCGATCGCATGCTAAAAATCCGGTGAACGGGGCGCCCCCCTCCCCGCTCCCCTGGAGGCTCCATGTCCGGCCCATGGTCCCGCCGTTCCTTCCTGCGCCTCTCCGGTACCGCCGCCCTGCTCGGCCCGGTCTCCTCGACCGGCGTCCTCGCCCCGGCCGGCGGCGCGTTCGCCGCCGACGCGTACGACACCCTCCGGCTCAAGTGGCGGGACATGGTGCTGGGCACCGGGTTCGACCCGGCGGCCGCCCCCTTCGCGGAGAAGCTGGCGCTGCTGGGCGCCCGGGCCTCCGAGGTCCGCTCCACGATGGCCGCCGTCAGCGGATCCCTCTGGCCGGACCTGCCCCTGACCGTCTCCCGTTCGATCACCGGCAGTTACGCCCGCCTGGCCACCATGGCGCAGGCCTACGCCCAGCCCGGCACGGGCCTGACCGGCAGCACGGCGCTGGTAGCGGAGATCAAGGCCGGCCTGGACCACCTCTACGACCAGGCCTACAACCCGTCGACGAGCCAGTTCGGCAACTGGTGGGACTTCCAGATCGGCTCACCGCAGATCCTGCTGGACATCAGCACGATCCTCCACGACCGGCTCTCCGCCACCCAGATCGGCAACCACCTGGCCGCCGTCGACACGTTCGTCCCCGACTCCTCGGTCACGCACTACACCGGCACCAGCACCGGAGCCAACCGGGTCGACCTGTGCCGCTCACTGGCGCTGCGCGGCGTCCTCGGCAAGAGCGCCGCCAAGATCGCACTCGCGAGCAGCGCCCTCTCCCCCGTCTTCCCCTTCGTCACCGACGGGGACGGCTTCTACGCCGACGGGTCGTTCGTCCAGCACGGCCACCTCGCCCACACCGGCTCCTACGGGGCGGTGCTGCTCGGCGGACTGGCGAGCCTCTTCTCCCTCCTCGACGGCTCCGCCTGGGCGGTCGAGGACCCCAACCGGCAGCTCGTCTTCGACTCGGTGGAAAGGTCCTACGCCCCGTTCCTCTACAACGGCCTGATGATGGACGCCGTCTCCGGACGCTCCACCAGCCGGGGCAACCCGAGGACCGGCGCCTACGGTTTCCAGGGTGGCGACCACGGCCGCGGGCACGACGTCCTGTCCTCCATCGCCCTGCTGGGCACCGCCGCGAGCAGTGCGGAGGACCGGCACTGGCGCGGATTGGTGAAGGGCTGGATCCGGCGCGACTACTACAGCCCCGTGCTCGCCGACACCGACCTGGGCATCGCGGCACTGGCCCGGCTCAAGGCCGTACACGAGGACGACGATGTCACCGCGATCGCCGAGCCGACCGCGCACCGGATCTTCCCCGGCATGGACCGGGCCGTCCACCGCCGGCCCGGCTGGGCGGCCTCCGTCAGTATGGCCTCGAAGCGGATGGGGTTCTACGAAACGGGCAACGGGGAGAACCTGCGCGGCTGGCACGCCGGCGCCGGGATGCTCCAGTGGTGGGGGGACACGTACGGCAACGGCCAGTACACCGACGCCTTCTGGCCGACCGTCGACCCGTACCGGCTGCCCGGGACCACCGTTTCGAAGAAGGTGCTCGCCGACGCCGAGGGCGGCGCCTGGGGCCTGCCGCGGCCGGACGTGAACTGGGTCGGCGGCGCCACGGACGGAGAGTACGCCGCCCTCGGCCAGTTCGTCCGCGGACTGTCCAGCACGCTGTACGCGAAGAAGTCCTGGTTCTGCCTGGCCGACTCGGTGGTCTGCCTCGCGGGCGCCGTCCGCTGCGCCGACGGCACCACGGTCGAGACCGTGGTCGAGAACCGCAACCTCGGCGCCACGGGAACCCAGGCCCTTACCGTCAACGGCGCCGCCCAGTCCACGGCCCTCGGCTGGTCGGCCACGCTCACCGGAACCAACTGGGCGCAGATCGCCGGGCACGGCGGGTACGTGTTCCCCGGCGGAGCCACGGTCCAGGCGCTGCGCCAGGCCAGGACGGGGTCTTGGCGCGACGTCAACACCGGCGGCACCACCGACCCGGTCACCCGTCGCTACCTGACCCTCTGGATCGACCACGGCGTGGACCCGGTCGACGCGGCCTGCGTCCACGTCCTGATGCCGGGGGCCACGACCACGGCCACCGCGGCACGGGCCGCCGCCACCGGCTGGCTGACCGTCCTCGCCAACGACAACGACCGGCAGGGCATCAGGGTGCCCTCGCTCGGCTTCACCGCCGTCAACTTCTGGTTCGCCGGGACGGTCGGCACCCTGACCGCCGACGGCCCCGCCTGCGTACTGGTCCGGGAGCACGGAGACGGCACCGCCACCCTCTGCGTGTCGGACCCCATGCGGATGCGGGACGCCCTCACGGTCCGCTGGAACCGCCCGGTGGCCTCCGTGATCTCCCAGCCGGCCACGGTCACCTCCGCGACCACCGGCTCCTCACTCACGCTCACCTTCGGAGACCTCACCGGGAAGGCGGGAGCGACCCAGCGGATCGAGGTCGTCCTGGGCTGAAGCGACGGGCTTCGTGAACGGCCCGTGCGGTCCGGCGGGACGTTCGGGCCCGTGTGCCCTGCGGTTACTTCACCGCTCCGGCCGTCAGTCCCGAGCGCCAGAAGCGCTGCAGGCAGAGGAAGGCGATCACCAGCGGGATCACCGCGATGAGGGAACCCGTGATGGCCAGCGAGTACATTTCGGGGCTCTCGGTGGTCGAGATGTTCCACATGTGGAGGCCGAGGTTGACGGGGTACAGGTCCTTGTCGTTGAGCATGATCAGCGCGCCGTAGAAGTTGTTCCAGCTCGCCGTGAAGGAGAACAGGAACAGCGTCGTGAATCCGGGGGCGAGCATCGGCAGCGCGATCGTACGGAACGTCCGCACCTCGCCGGCGCCGTCGACCCTGGCCGCCTCGATGACCTCGTACGGGACGTAGCCCTCGGAGAAGACGCGGGCGAGGTAGACGCCGAAGGGGTTGACGAGCGAGGGGATGAGCAGGGCCCAGTAGGTGTTGGTGAGCCCGGCCTCGGCGGCCAGGAGGTACATCGGCAGGGTCAGGACCGCTCCGGGTACGAGGACGCCGGCGAGGACCACGCCGAAGAGCTTCTCCTTGCCCGCGAAGGCGTACTTGTCGAAGGCGTATCCGGCCGCGACCGACAGGAGCGAGGAGAGGGCGGATCCGACGACGGCGTAGACGGCCGTGTTGAGCAGCCAGCGTCCGTAGATGCCGTCGTCGTGCGTGAACACCTCGTGGACGTTGGAGAAGAGGTTGAACTCCCCGAGCGCGAAGCCGTTGGTGGCGAAGAGGTCGCGGCGGTTCTTGGTGGCGGCGATCAGCAGCCAGCCGACCGGCATCAGCGTGTAGAGCGCCACCATGATCAGTACGGTGTTGACGGCGGTCCTGGAGGCCCAGGCGCGCGGGGCGCGGGGCCGGCGCGGCGGCGTCGGGCCGACGGGCGGCCCGGCGGCCGGTCCGGCGGTGCGGGTGGCGAGGGTGTGCGTGCTCATGATTCCTGCCACCGCTTCCCGATCCGGGTGACCACGAAGGACAGTGCCCCGGCCACGAGGGCCAGCAGCAGCGACGCGGCGGCCGCGGCGGCGTAGTCCTGGTCGACGAAGGCCTTGCTGACGATGTACATCGTGGGCGACCAGTCGTTGCCGAGTGCCTGCGCCTTGTCGGAGAGCAGTCTGGGCTCGGTGAAGAGCTGGATCGCTCCGACGCAGGTGAACAGGACGGTCATGACGACGGAGGACCGGATGACCGGGACCTTGATGCCCAGGGCGATGCGCCAGGCGCCCGCTCCGTCCACGGTGGCGGCCTCGACGACCTCGCGGGGCACCGCCTGGAGCGCCGCGAAGAAGATCACCATGTTGTAGCCGATCCACTGCCAGACGGCGATGTTGACCATCGACGAGAGGGAGTGGGCGGGTGAGAGGAAGTTCCAGCTGCCGCCCGCGTCGTCGATCCATTCGACGACGGGGCTGAGTCCGGGGGTGTAGAGGTAGATCCAGATGATCGCGGCGATCAGTCCGGGCACGGCGTGCGGCAGGAAGAAGGCGAGCTGGAAGAAGCGCTTGGCGCGGGCGTAGCCCGAATCGACCAGCAGGGCCAGGCCGAGCGCGGCGCCGATCACCACCGGGATGTACAGCGCGCAGTACGTGGCGACGTGCAGGAAGGAGGTGCGGAACTCCGGATCGGCCAGCACCGCCGAGTAGTTCGCGAGACCCGCGAAGGTCCGTTCGACGCCGCCGAATCCGAGTCCCGAGGACTGCTCCCGGAACGCGCTCATCCAGCCCGCGTAGACGACGGGTGCCACCATGACGAGGGCGAACAGGACGAAGAACGGGACGAGGAACAGGGCCACGGCGCCGCGCTGGTTGCGGCGCAGCGTGTTTCCGGCGCGTGCCGGAGCGAGGGGAGGTGATGCCACGGTCGGCTCCTTGGCGGTGCGGGTGGTTCAGACGTCCGGCTTCCGCGGAGGGGGTGACCGCACGGGGGGCGCGGCCGCCCCGTGGCGTCACTTCGCGAGCTTGAGTCCGCGGCTCTCGATGGCCGTCCGGGCCGATTCCTGAGCCTTCGCCAGACCGTCGGCGAGGCCGTTCTTCGCCGCCTCGTCCTTGAAGTCGGCGTTGACCTTGCCCCAGACCGGGCCCCAGGTCCAGCCGGGGACGATCGTGTCGATCTGCTCGCCGGTCAGCTTGTAGAAGTCCTGGCCGCCGAAGTAGGAGGGGTCGAAGGCCTTCGCCGCCACCGCGGCCATGTCCCGGTTCGCGGGCAGGCTGGTGCTCGGGTTCTTCAGGGCGCCGATCCGGGCCGTCATCGCGGCCGGGTCCGTGGTCACCCACTTGACGAACTCGGCGGCGGCTTCGGTGTGCTTGCTGCCCTTGGGCACGGCGAAGCTGGTGCCTCCGAACATGCCGCTGGCCGGGGTGCCCCAGTGGGGGACGGGGGCGACGCCCCACTTGCCCTTGAGGTCCGGCATGGTGGAGATCATGGTGCCGCCGCTCCACGCCGCGCCCACGATGCTGGCGGAGGTGCCGTCGGCCCTGGACTTGTTCTCCTCCGGTGTGCCGGAGCCGTAGTTGAAGACCAGGTCGTCCTTGAGCATCCCCTGCCAGAAGGCGGCGACCTTCTGCGAGGGGGCGTCGTCGATCTGCGGCTTCCAGGCGCCGTCCTCGATCCGGAACCACTTGGCGCCGGCCTGCCAGGAGAGCGTGGCTTGCAGCGGGGTGTCGGTCGGGAAGTTGCCTATGCGCGCCGTGGGGTCCGCCGCTTTGATCTTCTCGGCGGCCGCGCGGTACTCGTCCCAGGTCGTCGGCACGGACACGCCGTACTTCTCGAAGAGGTCCTTGCGGTAGAAGTACACCTGCGGGGTCGCGTCGAAGGGGACCGACCAGGTCTTGCCCCCGAAGGTCACCAGGTCCTGGATGCCGGCCGGGAAGCTCTTCTTCACCAGCTCGCCCGAGGAGGCGGTGAGGTCCTCCAGGTAGCCCTGGCTCGCGAACTCCGGGACCATGGCGTACTCGATGGTCGTGACGTCGGGCGCGCCGCCGGCCTTGATCGCGTTGCTGATCTTGCTGTAGCCGTCGGGGCCGCCCGGTATCTGGGAGAACCGGACCTGGATGTCGGTGTGCGTCTTGTTGAACTCCGCGGCGGCTGCCTCGGCACCGGCCGTCCAGGTCCAGTAGGTGATCGTCACGGGCTTGCCGTCGTCCTTCGCGGCCGACGGGGTGGTGGGGCCCGAACCGCAGGCGGAGGTCAGCAGGGCGAGGGACACCGCCGCGGCCACCGCGCCGTGGACGCGCAAGGACTGAGCCTTCATCTGTACTGCTCCTTGGCGAGTGGACTGAACGATGTGAATCATTCGCCCAGGCTTCTTGAACGTCAAGACCATATGAACTTTCGATCAATACGATCGGATTGCCAGGCGTCACGGGGGTCGAAGATCCCCCTAAGCGGTGCGGTCCAGGTCTTCGCGCCGGACCCCGTGCAGGAAGGGCAGGCCGCGGGCGTAGCGGGCGATCTCTCCGATCGCCGAGTCGGCCATGCGGTGGAGTTCGTTGCCGAGCGAGCCCGCGATGTGCGGAGTGAGCAGCACGTTGGGCAGGTCGTACAGGGGCGAGTCGGCCGGCAGGACCTCTGGCTCGGTGACGTCGATGACCGCCTGTAGGCGGCCGGAGGCCAACTCTGCGGTCAGCGCGGCCGAATCGACGAGCGAACCGCGGGCCGTGTTGATCAGGGTCGCGCCGTCACGCATCAGTGCCAGCCGTCGGCGGTCGATCATCGCCTCCGTCTCGGGCAGGGCGGGGGCGTGCAGGCTGACCACGTCGGACGTCCGGCACAGTTCGTCGAGGCTCACGCTGCGGACGTCGAGCGCCTTGGCCCGGTCGTCCGTCACGTACGGGTCGTAGAGGAGGAGTTCGAGGTCGTACGGGCGCAGCAGCTCGATCACCCGGCGGCCGATCCGGGAGGCGCCGACGATGCCGACGGTCCTGCCGTAGTTGCCCGCGTGCGGGTACCGCAGGTGCCACTCGTGCCTGCCGCCCCGGACCGTGCGGTACTCCTCGCGCAGTTGCAGCACGCGCTTGTTGGAGAGCAGGACCGTGGCGACGGTGTACTCGGCCACGGGGCGGGAGTTGGCCAGGGCGGCGGTGGAGACGGTGATGCCGCGCTCCCAGCAGGCGTCGGTGACCAGGTGTTTGACGGACCCGGCGGCGTGGACGACCGCTTTGAGGCGCGGTGCGGCCGCGAGCACACCTGCGTCGACGGGAGGGGCTCCCCAGAAGGTGAGGAGGACCTCCGCCTCGGCCAGGGCCACCGCCACCTCGGGTCTGCCGAAGTCGTCGGCGACGACTTCCGGGTCGAGCTCGGCCACCGCGTGGAGCCGGCGGGCGGCGCGCTCGTCCAGGAGGCGGGGAAGGAGTTCCGGGGCCATCGCGAGCAGGACCCGTGGGCGGCGAACGGACATCAGGGATGCTCCTTGTGGCTGGGTGAGGCCACGCCGACCTTATGAAGCCGTGATCCGATCGTCAAGATCTATCAATCATATGGATCGAATCGATCGAAACAATCATCACTGTGGATTCCGGATCCTGCCGTCAGTGACGCGTATGGAGTGGGCCGGTGGCCGTATGGGTCCCGTTACGGAGTGACCGCCGGGGCGCCGGGGCGGGGATAGCTTCGGTTGCACGTCCCGGACCGCCTCCCCGCGCCGGGACGTCATCTGCCACCCGTGGTTCCCCGAGGAGGGCCCCATGTGCTTGTTCCAGTACGACGATTCCGACTCCGAGCCTGAGGAACAGAGCCCGGCCGGGCCCCTGTACGTGCCCGCCCGGCCGGGAGGAGCGCACGTCGTCGTGCGGCTGTTCCGCACCCCGCTGGGAGCCCGTACCGCCGTCGGTTTCACCAGCCCGGAACGGCTGGCCGCCACGCTCGGTACGGCCCAGCCCTGGATCCGGCTCTCCGAGGCCGCACTCCGCGCGATGGCCCGGCCGCTCGGCGCGTCCCTGCTGACCGTCGACCCGGCCCTCACCGCGCCCCCCGTCACCGCGGCGGGTACCGGGCCCGCCGGAGCGCTGCTCACACGGGTGTCCGACGCCACGGCCCGCACGGCCTGAAGGGGGAGCAGACCATGACCATCGCCGTTCTCCCGCAGACGCCCGCCGGTACCGGTGAGCTGTCCGTATGGCCCGCGTCCACGACGCCGCTCCCCCACGGGGGCCTGGCCGTCGGCGGGGTTCCCCTCACCGAGATCGCCGAGCGGTTCGCCACCCCCGTCTACGTACTGGACGAGGACGAGTTCCGCGGGCGCTGCCGGACGTACCGCGACGCCTTCCCCGACGCGGACGTGCTGTACGCGGCCAAGGCGTTCCTCTCCCGCGCCGTGGTCCACTGGGTCCGGGCGGAGGGGCTGGGCCTGGACGTGTGCTCGGCCGGAGAGCTGGAGCTCGCCGTCACCACCGGATTCCCGCCCGAGCGCATCGTGCTGCACGGGAACGCCAAGTCCCCCCACGACCTGGAGGCCGCCCTGCGCCTCGGTGTGGGACGGATCGTCATCGACAGCCCGTCCGAGATCGCCAGGATCGCCGCCGCCGTCGGCCCGGGCGGCCGCCAGAAGGTCATGGTGCGGGTGGTCCCGGGCGTCTCGGCCGGCGGCCACGACAAGATCCGTACGGGCACGGACGACCAGAAGTTCGGCCTGTCCCTCACCGACGGCGGCGCACAGCACGCCGTCACCCGGATCCTGGGCCAGCCCCGGCTCGACCTGACCGGCTTGCACTGCCACATCGGATCCCAGATCTCCGACGTGAAGCCCTACCTGGTCGCCCTGCGCCGGATGATCGGGCTCATGGCACGCATCCGTGACACGCACGGCGTGGCCCTGCCCGAGCTCGACATGGGAGGCGGCCACGGCATCGCCTACCGGCCCGGCGAACCCGCCCTCGACCTCGCCTGCCTCGCCCGGCGGCTGCGTACGGAACTCGTCGACGGCTGCGCCGCCGCGGGACTGCCCGTGCCCCGGCTCGCGATCGAACCCGGACGGGCCGTCGTGGGCCCCGCCGGAGTCGCCCTCTACCGGGTGCTCACCGTCAAGCACACCGGCGAGAAGGTGTTCGTCGCCGTCGACGGCGGCATGAGCGACAACCCGCGCCCCGCCCTGTACGGCGTGCGGTACGCGCCCCGGCTCGTCGGCCGCCACTCGACGGCCGCGCCCCGCACGGCCACGGTCGTCGGCCGCCACTGCGAGGCGGGCGACGTCCTCGCCTCCGACGTCCGGCTGCCGGGCGACATCCACCCCGGCGACCTGCTCGCCGTACCGGTGGCCGGCGCCTACCAGCTGTCCATGGCCTCCGGCTACAACCTCGTCGGCCGCCCCGCCGTCGTCGCCGTCCACGAGGGCACGGCCCGGCTCCTCGTCCGGCGCGAAACCCTGGAGGACTACCGCAGCCGGGACATCGGCCTCTGACGGCCACCGCCCGCGCCGCCGCCCGCGCCGCCGCCCGCGCCGC